>JBBQGJ010000101.1:0-18212 GCA_038322925.1 Mycobacteriales bacterium | reverse complement strand
ATGAACAGTGACGGCGGGAACTGGGGAGACCCTGCCCGGTCGAAGCGCCCTGCGGTGGCGTGGACGGCCTGGTCCTATAACCGGTGTGGAGCCGGGAAGTGGACCGGGTGCTGGGCAGGGAGTCGGAGGCGGTCGTAGTACCGATCGAGCCGGGCGGACAACATAACCGCCGGTGAGGGAAGGGCCGCTGCTTCGTTCACGCGCAGTGTCTGTGAGGAGTGGGATCCGGTGAGTGCCATCATTTCGGCTAGTTCCACCGCGGTGGGGTCCATGAGTGACCCGGTTCGTGCCTTGCAGCATGCGCTGTACCGGTCGGCCAAGGCTGATCCGGGACGACGGTTTCACGCGTTGCATGACAAGGTCTTCCGCAGGGACGTCCTGCAACGGGCGTGGGTTGCGGTGCGCGCGAACAAGGGCGCACCGGGTATCGACGCGACCACCCTGGCCGACATTGAGGAATACGGGGTTGACCGGTTCCTGGATGAGTTGGCCGACGACCTTCGCAATCGGCGGTGGCGGCCGTTGCCGGCGCGGCGGGTATTCATCCCGAAGCCCGGCACGGCCGAGAAAAGGCCGCTGTCGATTCCGGTGGTCCGGGACCGCATCGTGCAAGCGGCGATCAAGATCGTGCTTGAGCCGATCTTCGAAGCCGACTTCCTGCCGTGCAGTTACGGGTTCCGCCCGAAACGGTCGGCGCACGACGCTCTGCAGGTCTTGATCGATCAGTCCTGGCAGGGCAAGCGGTGGGTGGTCGAGACGGACATCGCGAACTGTTTCGAGGCGATTCCGTTCGACAAGTTGATACAAGCGGTGTCAGAACGCGTCAGTGACCAGGGTGTGCTGCGCTTGGTGCGGGTGATGCTCCGCGCCGGGGTGATGCAGGACGGGATGGTCCGGCGACCGGTCACCGGCACTCCGCAGGGCGGCGTTGCGTCGCCGTTGCTGGCGAACATCTACCTGCACCGAGTGGATCGGGCATGGGATGAGAACCGGCATGGGGTGCTGGTCAGGTACGCCGACGACGCGATCGTCATGTGCGACACACGGGAGCAGGCGGAGGCCGCGTTGGCGCGGTTGACGGCCCTGCTGGCTGACCTCGGACTGGAACCGAAGGCGGCCAAGACCCGCATCGTGCACCTGGTGGAGGGCGGCCCCGGGCTGGACTTCCTGGGGTTT
Organism: Mycobacteriales bacterium; assembly: GCA_038322925.1. Taxonomy (GTDB): domain Bacteria; phylum Actinomycetota; class Actinomycetes; order Mycobacteriales; family Nakamurellaceae; genus Nakamurella. The sequence continues at coordinate 17,036 of JBBQGJ010000101.1, read as the reverse complement.
CACCACCGACTGGTGCGCGGGCGGACACCCCGATCGAAGCACTTGACGTTTCTGGCTCGCTGGCCAGCACGCAGGGCGGTGCAGCATGCGCGGGACCGGATCCGGGTCATCACCGGTCGGTCCCGACTGCTGCTGCCACCCGGGCAGATCGTGCGGGAACTGAACTGGTTCCTTCGCGGCTGGGCGGGGTATTTCCGGTACGGGAACTCCGCATTGATGTTGGGTCAGATCCGCAACTATGCCCTGCAACGGTTGGCGATCTGGTTGTCCAAACGGGGCAACCAGCGCCGCGCCTGGGGCTGGGGCATGACGCAGATCCTGTTCTCACCATCACACCTGGGCTTGGTCCGCCTGGATGGCACCGTCATCCCGCCCAGACCCTTCCGGGACTGGCGAGGCTGAATGCGACCGGTGAAGAACGTCGGTAAGCCGTGTGCGGGAGAATCGCATGCACGGTTTGACGGGCGGGGACTGGAAACGGACCGGTAACCACCGGTACCGCGCCAGTCCCCGACCCTCCTAGATCATAAGGGTCTGGAGTCGCAGTCGGCGGACGAAGTGTGACCGGCGGGCCCGGGTTTGATGCTCTCGGCGCCAGTTTGACCAATGCAATGCGTGGCTGACTGGGTTCTCGTGGTGAATGACCGTGTTCAGCAGCCGGCGTATTTCCGCGATCGAGAGAGCGATCAGTCGCCGGTGAATGGTGTGTGGTATTCCGCGTTCGCTGGTGTCGACTGATATATTGTCGTGGGCTACTGGCTGCTCGGCTGGAGGGTGTCCCCCTTTTTGGCTTTGTATGCGGTGACGGCAAGGAAATTGTGGGCGAACATGGCCAGGGTCATGTGTCGGTACCAGGCGTCGTACTTTCGGACCTGGTATTCGTCGAGCCCGACCTCGTTCTTGGCGGCGCCGAAGCATTCTTCGATGGGCCAGCGCGCACCGGCCACCTTCACAAGTTCACCGAACCCGGCCCGATTCGGGTTGTAACAGTGGTAGAACGCGAGTTCACCATCGTCGATGGATCTCCGGATCATGTATTGGTGGTCCGCGTCGGCGGCCGGTATCAACGCCCAATCATAGATTCGGAATCCTTTGCTGCCGATGCCGCAGGCGCGACGTTCCCACGCGGTGTGGTCCAGTTTCACCGCGAGGTGTTGGAGTTGGATTTCCTGCCCGGTTACGGTATCGGCATGCAGCGTGTTCTTCGGTACCGCCATCACATAACTGATACCTGAGTTCTGAAGGTGTTCGCGTAGTCCAGGGTTCTGACCAAATTCTTCATCAGCGGTGAACCAGGAGAACGGCACACCGGCAGCGCGGGCAGCGTCAATCATCTCGATGACCTGCTCCGGCCTTGTCTTGAAAGTGGTTTCGGCGGGCACTCCCGCCTCGGCACAGCGCGCCGGATCGGCCAACCAGGAATCCTTGGGCAGATACAGGCGGCGGTCCAGGAGTACCCGATCGCGGTCCGGGGTGACGTAGGCCAGGAATGTGGCGATCTGGCAATTGTCGATCCGGCCCAAAGTTCCGGAATATTGTCTTTGCACCCCGACAGACTTGGTACCCTTCTTCGCGAAACCGGTCGGATCTGCCACGAGAATCGCCGACGGCGACGCCAAGTGTTCCAGCACGTAATCCCGGTTCAATTCGAGCAGACGATCCACGTCCCACGGCGACAGGTTCAGGAATCGCTGCAAGGCCTTGGGTTCTGATTCACCCACGTACTCAGCGATCGTCCACCCGTTCTTGCGCTGGATAGGCGCCAACAGCCCTCGCAGATACTGCTCCGCGTGCCTACGAGATTCCGTTCTATAGAACACCGGACCCATGCGAGTGAACAACTCTTCTAAGTCGGAATTCCACGCATCCAGGTCCACACGGGTCACCGCGCCATCATACACAACCTGCGGAGAGGTCGACGTGCTCGATTCCATGCACTAATCCAACACCGCCCACTTCCACAAATAGGAAAGGCGCGCCGGGCGCGCCGCGCCTCATTTCCCGTCCATTATTAGCTCCCGGTCGACAACTGCGAAACAATGTCCACCCCGTTTCGCTTACACCGGGAACCGGCAAGCGCGACCACAAAGGAATCGACATCAGCAGATTTAGCCAACACAGCACCATCCGCAGCTGGCCAACCGCGGAACAACGGCCTCTGACGAACCCCGGCCGGCACCATCTCCCCAACGGTCCTTCCGGAACCGTGCACCCCCCGTGACCTGCACAAACACCAGCGCTGGTATGGATCTAGCCCTGTGGTACTAGGAGACTGGGTTGGGCTCAAGTGTCCACGGACACCGGCGCGGCTCACCTGTCGTCGGTGACAGCCCTTCGCACAGGTAGCCTGACCGATGTCACTCCAGCTATTTGTCCGACCGGGCGTCATCCGCAGCGGTGACGGCCGCCTTCAGCGGATACACCCTCCGGCCCGTGCGCTCGCAGAACTCCACGACAGCCTCATAGGACCAGACTCTGCCGACGCTCAACTCGGCGACCGGGGCCGGGAAGTCGGACTTCTTCGACACCTGCATCGCCCGGTTCTTCGTGACGCCCAGCATCTGAGTCAGTTCGGCCAGGGCGACAACCAGCGGCGGCGAACTCATCACCGCACCCTAAGCACTGGTACCGCAGACTACTGGCACACTAGACCAGTGGTACTGCGTAACACTTCGGTGGGGAGTCTGCTGGTGACACCCGATGACGGCAGTTCACCCGGCGAATCCGGGCCGCTCGCGGGATCTCCACGGGACCTGATCCCCCGCGACTGCAAGCACCCAGGAAAACCTCACGCCCCCGGCACCCGGGTCGCCTACGTTTCCGACCGATGCGGGTGCACCCGATGTCGCGCCGCCAACCGCGCTACCGATCGGCGGCGCACTGACGCGATAACCCTCGGGAAGTGGGCACCCTTCATCGACTCCCGACCAGTACGCGACCATGTACTGCTGATGCGCAACGAAGGTTTGGGCATCGATCGCATCGCCCAGCTGACCGCGGTTCCCCGCAGCACCATCCAACGGATACTGAGCCCGGACGCGAAACGGCCCGAACGGATCCGCTCCGGCACGGCGAAACGACTGATGGCTCTGGGGAGCACCGCCGAGCAGGTCCCCTGGGGTCACCGACGGTGGGGTAGGGGACCAGATCGAGCGAATCCAGCACCGTCATGACGCCGACCGCGCGCCGGCCAGCTCCCGGCGGGGCTGCTCGGCGGATTCCCCTACCGGGGTGGCCAGTCCGAGGTGATCGCGCAGGGTGCTGCCGCTGTAATCGGCGCGGAACGACCCGCGCTCCTGCAGGATCGGCACCACCGTGTCGGCGAACTCGGCCAGGCCGCCGGGGGTGATGTGCGGGACCAGGATGAACCCGTCGCTGGCATCGGCCTGGACGAACTCGTCGATGGCGGCGGCCACGGTCTCCGGGGTGCCGATGAAGTTCTGCCGGCCGGTCACCTCGATGATCACCTCCCGCAGCGACAGGTTCCGCGCCGCTCCCAGCTCCCGCCACTGCCGGGCGGTGCCGATCGGATCGGTGTACATCCGGACGCTGGCTCGGCCCCGCGCGATGGTTTGCTCACCCAGCAGCGGATCGAATTCGGGGACAGGCCCGTCCGGGTCGAAGTCACTCAGGTCCCGGTTCCACAGCTGCTCGGCGACCTTGATCGCGGTCTGCCCGCTGACCTTTTGCATGCGGATGATCGAGGCCTGCTCCTGAGCATCTGCCTCCGTGTCGCCGAGAACGAACGTCGCGGCCGGCAGCACCAGCAATTCGTGGCGGGCGCGGCCGTATTTCGCGAGCCTGCCTTTCACGTCCTGGAAGAAGGCCTGACCCGCTTCCAGCGTGCCGTGCCGAGAGAAGATCGCGTCCGCGGAGGCCGCGGCGAATTCCCGGCCGGCGTCGGAGTCGCCGGCCTGGAAGATCACCGGCCGGCCCTGCGGGCTGCGCGGCACGTTGAAGTGGCCCTCGATGTGGAAGTGGTTGTCGTGCGCGGCGAATCGGCCGGGCCGCGGGGCGTCGAGGAAGACCCCGGATGCCTTGTCCGCGAGAATCTCGTCACCGGAACAGGAATCGAAGAGCCGCCGGGCCGCGCCGAGGAAGCTCTCGGCCCGTTCGTAGCGCTGCTCCTGCGGGAGAAAGCCGCCGCGGCGGAAGTTCTCGCCGGTGAAGGCATCCCAGGACGTGACCACGTTCCAGGCCGCCCGTCCCGCGGACAGGTGATCCAGGCTGGCGAACTGCCTGGCGACTTCGTGCGGTTCGTTGAAGGTGGAGTTGATCGTGCCGGTGAGCCCCAGCCGGTCGGTGACGGCGGCCAGCGCGGCCAGCACCGTGAAGGTGTCCGGCCGCCCGACGACGTCGAGGTCTTAGATCTGGCCGTTCTGCTCCCGCAGCCGCAAACCCTCCGCCAGGAAAAGGAAGTCGAATTTCGCGCGCTCGGCGATCCGCGCGAATTGCACGAAGGAATCGAACTCGATGTGGCTGCCCGAGCCCGGGGCGCTCCATACCGTGGTGTTGTTGACGCCCGGGAAATGGGCGGCCAGGTGAATCTGCTTGCGAGGTTTGCTGGTCATGCCGTGGCTCCTTCGGTGACGGCGTAGCGGTTCGCCGGCCGGGCAAGGCCGAGCAGGCCACGCAACGTGGATGCCTCGTAGGCGCGGCGGAACAGGTTGCGGCGCTGCAACTCCGGCACCAGCGCGCCGGTGATCATGGTCAGATCCTCGGGCAGGGCGCCCGGACGTAGCCGGAAACCGGTGATGCCCGCCTGCTGGTACTGCTCGAGCAGCTCGGCCAGCTCCGCGGCACCGCCGGTGAAGATCCGCGCGTCTGAGGTGTACTCGGCGCCGTCCAGGTCGTCCAAGCGGGCCTTCCGGTCCGCACCGCTTTCGGTCTCGGTGTCCAGGAAGACCACGAGATCGGCGAAGACGCGAAGGGTGTCACCGATCCGGCCGGCGGCGGTCTGCTCGGCCCGAACCTTGTGAACGATCCCCGCGGCGTCAGTGGTATCCGGCGGTGTGACGTACACGATGTCGGCCTGACGGGCGGCCAGCCGGTAGGCCAGATCGACGTGCGCGAGCGCGCTGACCAACGGTTGTCCCTGGGGCGGCCGGGGAACGATCGACGGCCCCTTGACCGACAGGTACTTGCTCTGAAAATCGATGTAGTGCAACTTGTTCCGGTCGATGAACCGGCCGGTGGCGGCGTCGCGGATCTCGGCGTCGTCCTCCCAGCTGTCCCACAGCCGCCTGACCACCTCGACATAGTCGGCGGCCTCGTCGAACAAGTCGGAAACCAGTTGGTGCACTTCGGGTGTCGCCAGGTCGGCGGGTCGATGCTGCGGAATGTGCCGGCGGCCGAAGTGTTCCGCCTCCGCGGATGACGCCGACAGCTTGACGCGCACCCCCGCCCGGCCCCGGCTGACGTAGTCCAGCGTCGCGATGGCCTTGGACACGTGGAACGGTTCGGTGTGGGTGACCACCGCGGTCGGCACCAGACCGATGGAGGTGGTCAGCGGGGCGACCCGGGCCGCAACGAGCACCGCGTCCAGCCGGCCCTGTACCCGGTTCACCCGATCGGTGGGGGGCGCGTGAACTATCGAATTGTCCGCCTGCAATCCGAGGGAGTCCTCGATCGTGACGAAGTCGATCAGGCCGCGTTCGGCGGTCTGCACGAGATCGGTCCAGTACGCGGCGGTGAGCAGCTTGCTGGGGCTGGCGGCGGGCTCGCGCCAGGCGGCTGGGTGCCAGCCGCTGCCGTCGAGGGCGACGGCGAGATGCAATGGTTCGGGCATGGGGGAACCTTCGGGGTGGTCGGAAGGACAGGTCGGCAGTATTGGGAGTGGCGAGCGGGTAGCCGTCCGACTCGCGATGGTGATGGTCCGGATCGCCGGGGCGAGCCCGGGGCGGCGGTTTCAGCCCGAACAGAGGGAGCTGTGCACGCGCTGCAGGTCGATGTGCCGGCGGGTGACCCAGCCGCGCCGATTCCACGATGCGCGGGCGGCAGCGACTGCGCTCGCCCGTGCACGCTGCACCGTGTTGTCTTTCACCGAGCTGCTGTTCACCGACATCAACATTCACCTCGCGCCCTGGCCAGGGCTGCCTGCCACCAGCTTGCGGGCACCGCTGGCACCCGCCAGGTGGTCACCCGGAGCACCCCACCGCGGACGAGGGTTGCTGGTCAGCAAGCCGGGGCTGTGCGCTGACGCTCATCACCTGCCGCAGACGATAACAGCCCGGTCGAGCTCACAGGTCCGCCGGTTCGACGATCCACGGCGCGCGCGGCAGCCTTCCTGGCTCGAAGCGATCCAGCAGGACCGCGGGACTGACCGGTTCGCCAGGAACGGCCAGTTCCAGGGACACGGCCAGCTCGCCCAGTACCTGTTCGGGGGTGCGCTCGCGGTCGGCCAGATCGGCCAGGGTGACCGCACCGTCCCGCTTGGCCAACCGTTGCCCGGCGGCATTGAGGGCCAACGGCACGTGGGCGTAGTGCACCGCGGGAAGGCCCAGCAGCGCACCGAGATAGGCCTGCCGCGGCGCGGAATTCAGCAGGTCGTCGCCTCGGACCACCTGGTCGATGCCCTGGGCGGCGTCGTCCACCACCACGGCCAGGTTGTAGGCGGCCACCCCGTCGTTGCGCCGCAACACCACATCGTCGACCGCGCCGGTGAACGACCCGGCGAATTCGTCGTCGATCGTCCAGGCGTCCCGAGCCGCGCGCAGCCGGAGCGCGCTGGGCCGCCCGGCGGCGTGCCGGGCGGCGATCTCGGCGTCCGAGAGGTTCCGGCAGGTCTGGGGATAGGAACCGTCGAAACCGGACGCCGGGTCGGGATGCGGCGCGGACGCGGCTTCGCGGATCTCCCTGCGGGTACAGAAGCACTCGTAGGTCAGGTCGGCGGCGGCGAGCCGCTCGATGTCGGAGGCGTACCGATCGGTGCGCCGCGACTGGTAGAGCACCGGGCCGTCCCAGTCGAGCCCGATCGCTGCCAGGTCGGCCAGCTGGGTGCGGTCGGCGCCGGGCGCGACGCGGTCCAGGTCCTCCATCCGGACCTGGAACGTCCGACCGGTGCTCCGGGCGAACAACCAGGCCAGCAGCGCCGTGCGGAGGTTTCCGATGTGCAGGTCGCCAGATGGGCTCGGCGCGAAACGCCCGGCGCCGGCGGACGGGGGCGCGGGGGTCGTCATCGCCGACCATGATGCCCCAGCTGAGGTGCAGGACCGTCCGTGGCCAGTACCCATGGCCAAGTACGCTCCGAGCTGGCGGTGGCATGGCGCGCTGTCGACGACGGAGCGCGCCGTCACGGCCAGGCGCCCACCACCGAAGGGGATCCCATGCTGGTCGTGGATCCGGCAGCGCGCGAGTACCTGGCCACACTCGCCGCCCATAGCCGCGACATTCTGGAACGGGATTTGATCGGCGTGTATGCGGCCGGTTCCCTCGCATTGGAGGGCTTTCAGCCGGGGCGCAGCGATATCGATGTCGCCGTCGTCGTTTCCGGCCCGCTGTCCGCGCCGGCGAAGCAGGCGCTGGTGGATGGGCTGCGCCACGAGACCGTGCCGTGCCCGGCGCGCGGGCTCGAGCTGGTCGCCTACCGGACGGAGGTGGCGGCGGCCGGAGCCGGCGAGCCGGGGTTCGAGGTCGAGCTCAACTCCGGCGCGGCCATGCCGTTCCGGGTCACCTGGACAGGGCAGGCGCGGCGGGAGGAGGACGGGAGGTTCTGGTATGGCATCGATCGCAGCATCCTCGCGGAACGGGGTTTGACGGTGTACGGACCGGCCGCGGCGACAATTCTTCCGTCCGGTGCCCGATGAACAGTTGGTGAGCCTGCTGATCGATTCGTTGCGGTGGCACCTGGCCCAACCGGATGCGGACCGTGATGTGGATGCCGTGCCGGGGCCGGCCTGGACCGACGACGCGGTGCTCAACGCGTGCCGTGCCCTGCAGCGATTGCGCAGCGGGCACTGGTCGAGCAAGGTCGGAGCGGGTCAGCAGCTGGTGTGGGACGACCCCGATCCCGCCGTGCGGGACGTGGTCTCGCGGGCGATCGCGGCCAGGGAGGGTGGCGCGCACCCGAGCGCAGCGGACGCGCGGTCGTTTCAGCGGAACGTACTGCTGGCGCCGGAACGCGTGGCCGGTAGTCCCGCCGCCGACCGCTGACCGCCGTGTACTGCCGAGCCGAGAGTCGCTCTCAGCCTGGGGGTTTCGCCGCTGCCGGCTGCGACACGGATTCGGCCGGATCCGGCCGGGACACCGGATCTGGCCGGGACACCGGATCGGGCTGGGACACCTTGCCGGCGATGAGGTTTCCGGCCCAACGCCACACCGGGTCCCAGCGCCCGTCGAACTTCCGCTCCCTGGCGACGGCCCGCGCCATCTTCTTCGGCTTGTAGCGCTTTCGCGCCCACCACGACTTGGGCCTGGCCAGCCGGAACGCGGCGACCCAGGCGATGAACGGGACGAAGCAGCTGATCAGTGCGGTGCGGTACTTCGCCTTCAGCACGCACACGAGAACGAAGACGGCGTGGATGGCCAGCGTGCTGGCTAGGGTGATGTTGATGGTCAGGTCCCCTGCGCTGAAGTCGACGTCGCTCAGCGGGGTGAAGCCGAGCATCAGCAGGCCCATGCACGCCGCGGTCAGCCCGATGAGTTCCACCGAGATGCGGCCCTCGTTGGACCAGTAGACGTCCTGCAGGTGCAGGATCAGCGCGAACTCGTCCAGGATCAGCGACATCCCGACACCGATCGTCACGGCTGCGATCTCGACCCACGGTGGCCCCTCGGCGGCCAGCGCCATCAACGCGCCGATGATCAACAGAATGATGCCGGGTACGGCGTGGTGGATGTGCACGCCGCTCTCGGAGACGTTGTTGCGGAACGGGCCGACCCCGGCCCTGATCATCCGGGTGATCACCCGGGTCAGCACGAACGTCAGCACGAACGCGGTCAGGCAGAGCAGCAGCGGGAGCTTCCCCGTCTCAAGAACATTCTCTGACCACCAGCCGCCCACCTGCTGATGGTAGGCCGGGTCGGGTGCGCGTGACGCCGTTGTCGGTGGCACCGCCTAGCGTGACGGCACGGCCTCGGAACGGGGCCCTGGGAACGGGGGAATCGGGTGGCCCACCAGATCGACGGGGCGGCGCAGCAGATCGACGGGAGTGACGTGGACAGCAGTGCGGAGGACAGCAGTGCGGAAGACAGCAATGCGGAAGACAGCAATGCGGAAGACAGCAATGCCGAGGACAGCAATGCCGAGGACAGCAATGCCAGGGGGCAACTCCGCGCGGAGGCCGAGTCGCACCTGCGCGAGTTGGTCGGGAACCCCGCCGCGGAGCTTCGGGAGGACCAGTGGACGGCGATCGAGGCGCTGGTCGTCGATCACCGGCGCGCCCTGGTGGTGCAGCGCACGGGGTGGGGCAAGTCGGCGGTCTACTTCGTGGCGACGGCGTTGTTGCGGGCAAGGGGCGCCGGCCCAACGGTGATCATCTCGCCGCTGCTGTCGTTGATGCGCAACCAGATCGCTGCCGCGGCACGCGCCGGGATCCGGGCGGTGACGATCAATTCCGCGAACGCCGAGGAGTGGTCAACGGTGCACGCCGCGGTCCGCACCGGCGACGTCGACGTGCTGCTGGTCTCGCCCGAGCGGTTGAACAACCCGGGTTTTCGTGACGAGGTGCTGCCGCACCTGGCCGAGACGGCCGGGCTGGTCGTCATCGACGAGGCGCACTGCATTTCGGACTGGGGCCACGATTTCCGGCCGGACTACCGCAGGATCCGGACACTGCTCACCGATCTGCCACCGGGTGTTCCGGTGCTGGCCACCACCGCGACGGCCAACGCGCGGGTCACGGTTGACGTGGCCGAACAGCTCGGCGGCGACACCGAACGCGCGCTGGTCTTGCGCGGCACCCTGGACAGGGAGTCCCTGCACCTGGGTGTCGTCCGGCTGCCCGACCACCCGGCGCGGCTGGCCTGGCTCACCCAGCACCTGAACGAGCTCACCGGGTCGGGGATCATCTACTGCCTGACCGTCGCGGCCACCGAGCAGGTCGCAGACCACCTGCGCGCCAACGGGTTCGAGGTGGCTGCGTACTCCGGTCGGACCGAGCAGAGTGATCGGCTGAAGGCCGAGGAAGACCTGCTGACCAACAAGGTAAAGGCGCTCGTCGCCACCTCGGCACTCGGCATGGGTTTCGACAAGCCGGACCTCGGGTTCGTGATCCACCTGGGCGCGCCGCCGTCACCGATCGCGTACTACCAGCAGGTCGGCCGGGCCGGCCGGTCCGTCGACCGGGCCGACGTGATCCTGCTGCCAGGCCCGGAGGATACCGATGTCTGGAGCTATTTCGGCTCGCTGGCCTTTCCGCCGGGCGAGGCCGTGCGGGCCACGCTGAGCGAACTGGCGGCGGCGGGCCGGCCGATGTCGCTGCCCGCCCTGGAACCACTGGTCCCGCTGCGCCGGTCGCGGCTGGAGATGATGCTCAAGGTGCTCGACGTGGACGGCGCGGTGCGCCGGGTCGCCGGCGGATGGGTCAGCACCGGCGAGTCCTGGGAGTACGACGCCGATCGCTACGCCAGGGTCGCCGCCGCCCGCGAGCGCGAGCAGCAGGCCATGCTGGACTACCTGACGACGGCGGAGTGCCGCATGCGGTACCTGCGGGAGCAGCTGGACGACCAGGGCGCGCAGGACTGCGGGCGCTGCGACAACTGCGGCGGGCTGCACGTGGACACCGGGGTCGACGCGGCCGAGGTGACGGCGGCCCGTACCCGGCTCTCGGTGCCGGGAGTCGCGGTCGAACCGCGAGGTCAGTGGCCAAGTGCGATGAAGGAGATCGGCGTCAATCTGTCCGGTCGTATCGCCGTCACCGAACGCGCTGAGACCGGCCGCGCGGTCGGCAGGTTGGACGGAATCGGCTGGGGCACGGCGCTGCGCGAGGTGTTCCGGGCAGGTTCCCCGGACGGCGAGGTGCCGATCCCGCTGCGGCACGCCGCCGTGCAAACGCTCGACGCGTGGCTGGACGGGACGGGCGGCGGGGAGCCGGCCCCGTTGGATGGCGTGGTCTTCCTGGATTCCTCGACTCGCCCGCAGCTGATCTCGCACCTGGCGCGGGGCCTGGCGAAGTATCGATCGCTCCCCGTGCTGGCCCGTTTCGATCTTGTCGACCCTGACCGGCGCCCGGCCGGTGGGGTCAATTCGGCGCGCCGGCTGGCCGGTGTGGTCAACCGCTACCAGCTGTCCGATCCCGCCGCGGTGTCCGGCCGGCGGGTGCTGCTGGTCGACGATCTGACCGACACCGGCTGGACGCTGGCGGTCGCTGCCCGCGAGTTGCGCCGCGCCGGGGCGAGCGCCGTGTACCCCTTCGTGCTGGGGGTGAGGTGAGTCCGCCGTGACGAACCAGGCTCAGCCCGACACCTCGGTACCGACCCACCCGACTCCCATCCGCACGCAGCAACCGGGAGGCCGATCACCGCGCCGGCACAATGCAGGGATGACCCCCAGACGCAGCCCGGTGACGCCGGTGGCACCCGGTCCGGGCCAGGAATCGGTGTGGGACTACCCGAGGCCGCCGGCGCTGCAGGAGTCCACCCGGCACGTCGTGGTGAAGTGCGGAGACATCCTGATCGCCGAGACCCGGTCGGCGTGGCGGGTGATGGAGACCAGCCATCCGCCGACCTGGTATCTGCCGCCGACCGATGTCCGTCACGACCGGATCCGCCGATCGGCCGTGCGCAGCACGATGTGCGAATGGAAGGGCGCGGCCACGTACTGGGACGTCGCCGCGGGGGATGTGGCAGCTGGGGATCTGGCCGCAGGGGATGTGGCCGCAGGGGATGTGGCCGCCGACGGTGTCGCAGCCACGGATGTCGCGCCTGGCCACGCCGGCAGCGCGAGCTGGCGCGAGGCCGCGGCCTGGAGTTACCAGACGCCGACCCCTCGGTTCGTGCCGATCTCCGGGTTCTTGTCGTTCATGCCGTCGGCGGTGGAGTGCTATGTCGACGGAGAACGGGTGCTGCCGCAAGCCGGCGGGTTCTACGGCGGTTGGATCACCTCCGACGTCGTCGGGCCGTTCAAGGGCGAACCCGGAAGCTGGGGCTGGTAGCGGCTGGGATCCGGTCGCCGGGCGGGGGCCGGCCGGCGCGGTGAGCGGGACGATGCGGTGAGCGGGACGATGCGGGGCCGGGACGAAGCGGTGACCGGGCGCGATGCTCAGCGCGCCGCCTCGACGTGCATGCGCCCTGCCTGTTCCGGTGGGCGCACCGGCAACAGCGCAGCCAGGCCGCCGGCCAGCACCAACAGGATGCCGATGATGCCCGCCCGGTCGCTGCCGAACAGGTAGGTGAACAGGCCGAACAACACCGGCGCCACGAAGGACACGGCGCGTCCGGTGGTCGCGTACAGCCCGAACAACTGACCCTCGTGACCGGGCGGGGCAAGCCTGGCCAGGAATGTCCGGGAGGAGGACTGCGCCGGTCCGACGAACAGGCACAGGATCAGGCCGAAGATCCAGAACGCGGTCGGCCCCGATACGAACAGCAAGATCGTGCCGGCGATCAGCATGCCGCTCAACGAGATGACGATGATCCGCTTCGGACCCCACCGGTCGTCGAACCGCCCGGCGGTGAGCGCGCCGATCGCCGAGATGACGTTCGCCGCCACCCCGAAGATCAACACGTCGGCCGAGTTGATGCCGTACGCGGTGACGGCCAGCACGGCGCCGAAGGTGAACACCGCGTTGAGGCCGTCGCGGAACAGCGCGCTGGCACCGAGGAAATAGATGGTGTGCCGGTCGGTCCGGTAGAGCGTGGAAAGGTCGCGGAACAGCACACGGTAGGAGGCGAGGAACCCGACCCGCTTCGACCGTGGCAGCCCGGTGATCTCCGGAACCTTGATCAGCACCGGGATCGCGAAAACGGCGAACCAGGCGGCTGCGAACAACGCGACCAAGCGAATGTTCAGCCCGTCTTCCGCGGTGACGCCGAACCAGCCGACGTCCGGGTGGATGAACCCGACATAACAGACGAGCAGCAGCACGATGCCGCCGAAGTACCCCATCGACCACCCGAAGGCCGAGACCCGGCCGATGTTGGCCGGCGCCGCAACCTGCCGGAGCATCGCGTTGTAGGACACGGTGGCGAATTCGAAAAAGATCGATCCCAGGCCGAGCAGCACCAGACCGAGCCAGAGGTACTGGTACTCATCCTTCACGGCGAACAGCGCCGCCATGATGAGAACCGTCAAACCCGTCCAGACCCCGAGCGAGAGCTTGCGGCGCCCACCCGCGTCCGCGCGCTGACCGGTCACAGGGGCGAGGATCGCCACGAAGAACCCTGCGATGCCCAGCGACCAGCCGAGCCAGGTGTTGGCGCTGATGTTGCCGGGGAGGTCGACGCCGACCGAGTCGGTCAGATAGACGGTGAAGACGAAAGTCACGATGACCGCGTTGAACGCTGCGGAACCCCAGTCCCACGTCGCCCACGCCGCGATCCGGCCGCGGGTGACGGGTGGTCCGGTCGGGTGTGGCTCGACCGCGGCTGCGCTCATGCGGAAAGGCTAGGCCCACGGGCCGACCGGGCAACACGGCTTGGCAGTAAACACTGGACCGCGGACAAACACCGCAGCGCGGACAACTTCAAGCACCGTTCGCCCGACCCCGCCCCGGACGCAAGGGGTTCGCCCGGGACGGCAGTCGAGGGCCCGCCTCCGCAGAGCGGAACGGACCTCCCGAGAGTGTGCGCCGAAAGTGCCGCTGTGACAACGACCAGATCGCGTGGCGATCAGGATGGACAACCATGGACCGGACAATCAACCCACAGCAGACGTGGACTCCGGCTCCTCGCAGGGCGAGGGGTTGAGCCGTAGCGTGGGGTCCGGGCGAGTGTGGGAGCAGGCAGGAGGACCGATGATGGTTGATCAGATTCCCGATGTTGATCAGATTCCCGATGAGCACGAGCGGGCCGAGGCTGCCGACACGCTTGCGCCGCCGGTGTCGGAACCCGCACCGGACACCACCGATGCGGGCCCGGCCTTCGCGGCACGGGACAGCGCAGCTCCGTTCACCGGAGCCATCCCGACGCCGACCGCCGCCGTGACGCCCACGTCGCCGGCGGTCGATGTGTCGGGTCTCGGCACCTTCGGCACGCCGGTGGCAGGGCCGGCCGTTCCAGGACCGGACTACAGCGCCGCCGGGGTGCCCAGTCTGGACTACGTGCGGGACAAGATCGAAGGCCGTTACGCGCATTCGCTCGGTGCCACCGAACTCGCCGAGGGCATCCCTGAGGTCAGGTCCTTCGAGGAGCAGGCAGCCAAGCGGGCGGAGGCCGCCCGCGACAAGCTCGAGGAGATCCGCCGGTCCCTGCGGGGCGGCTCGCCCTCATGACGATGTCGTCATGACGACGCTGTCGTAACGCTGTTGTCGTAACGGTTATCGTAGCGATGTTCCTGGCGCTGGCTCCCCGAACGGAGAATGGCCGCACCTGGGCCGGTACCGACGGTGCTGACAGTGTCGGGGTGCCGGTCAACCGCCGGGGTGGTGACGGTGCTGGCTATCACCTGCAGGAATTGGCCGACGACGGCGAACCGCTGGGGGACCCGCTGATGATCGGTGATCCGGTGGGTCTGCTCGCCTTCGCGGGTCGGGGTGCCCGGTGGCTGTGGGACGCGACCAGCAAGGTGTATCCCGGTCTGCTGCGGGTCGGTGTCCGCCTGGACCGGTGTCACGACATCACACTGACGGAACGGATACTGCGGGCCAGGGCTGGGGTCTTCGGCGAGCCGAGCTCGGCGGCGGCGGTCAGTGCGCGGGCGGCCGGCGCGCCCGTCCCGGCGGATCGCGATCCCGCGACGACGTTCGCGGGACGGCAATCCGCGTTCGGGCAGCCCGCCCAGCCCATGCTGTTCGACACCGTCGACCCGGTCCGTGACGTGGTGGCCGGCGTCGGCGACCCGTTGGCGGTGCTGCGTACCGCGCTGGTGGACCAGCAGCGGCGCGCCGGTGACGACAACGCGTTGGCCCTGCTGCTGGCCGCCGAGTCCGCATCCGGGTTGGCGGCCGCCGAGATGGGTCACGCCGGCCTGCCGTGGAGGGCGGACGTTCATCGTGAACTGCTCGTCCAGGCGCTGGGCCTGCAACCCGCCGCGGGCCGCAGGCCCGCGCGGATGGCCGAGCTGGCGAGCGAGATCGACGCGGCGTTCGGGTTTCCGGTCAACCCGGATTCGGCCGTCGATCTGCGCGCGGCGTTCCGGCGGGTGGGCTTCGACATCGACACCACCAGGTCATGGGTGATCAAGGGCTTGGCTCACCCGGCCGTCGAACCGGTGCTGGCCTACAAGGAGTTGGCGCGGCTGTACACGGCCAACGGTTGGAACTGGCTGGCCGAGTGGGTTCGGGACGGGCGATTCCGCGCCGAGTACGTGCCCGGCGGGGTGGTCTCCGGACGGTGGGCGACCAACGGCGGCGGGGGCCTGCAGATTCCGCGCGCCCTGCGCCGGGCGGTGGTGGCTGATCCCGGGTACGCGCTGGTCGTCGCCGATGCCGCCCAGCTGGAACCGAGGGTGCTCGCGGCGATCTCGAACGACCATGCGCTGCAGCGGTTGTCGGCGGATGCCGACCTGTACGACGCGCTGGCCACCGACGGTTTCGGCGGTGACCGGGCGAAGGCCAAGTTGGCCATGCTCGGGGCGATGTACGGCCAGACGTCGGGGGAAGCGGGCCGACTGGTGCCCACGCTGCGCCGCCGCTACCCGGCCGCGATGGCCTGCGTGGAAGGCGCGGCCAGGCAGGGCGAGACTGGGCAGGTGGTGCACTCGGCACTGGGGCGGGCCTGCCCGCCGCCTGGCGCGATGTTTCGGGAGGCCCTTGAGGTGGGCACGTCGCAGGATGCGACCGATGCGGAGCGTCGGCGCGCGGACCTGATGGCCAAGGACCGGGGCCGCTTCACCCGGAACTTCGTTGTGCAGGCATCGGCGGCGGATTGGGCCGCGGTGTGGCTGTCGGGTCTGCGGCGTGATCTCGCAGCCGTGCCCGGCGCGGAGCTGGTGTTCTTCCAGCACGACGAGTTGATCGTGCACGTCCCGACCGAGAATGCGGGTCTGATGAGCGAGCTGACGATGTGCGCGGCGAAGTCCGCCGGGGAGCTGGTGTTCCCGGGGTCAGCGGTGACCACGCCGGTGCGGCCGGTGGTCGTCGACTGCTATGCCGACGCGAAGTGAGGGTGAACCTGTCGGGCTCGCCGGGCCCGGGTGTGCGATGGTCAGGAAGCCGGCACATCGCGCATCCCGCTGCAAGCGGGCTGGCATCCCCGGTGGAGTCGGAAGGAGGCCCAGCATGCGAATGACCACGGAGGCGGCTCGTGGTTGTTTCCTCACCGCAAGGGTGGCCAGGCTCGCCACCGTTGGCGCCGACGGTGCCCCGCACGTGGTGCCGGTGACCTTCGCTGTCGTGGAGATCGAGGACGAGGAGCGGGCCGAGGATGCGCACGATGCCAAGGCCGGTGTGGGCACTGCGGAGGTGATCGTGTTCGGCGTGGATCACAAGCCGAAGTCCACTCTTGCGTTGCGCCGGCTCGCGAACATCGTCACCGAGCCAAGGGTGGCGTTCCTGGCCGACCACTATGACGAGGACTGGTCGGCGCTGTGGTGGGTCCGCGCCGAGGCGACCGCACGCATCGTCACCGGGTCTATTCGGGGGCGGGCAGTGCAGGCACTGGCGCACCGGTACCCGCAGTACGCCGCCCTGCCTCCGGAGGGCCCGGTCGTCGGATCCTGGGTGACGAACTGGTCGGGCTGGCAGGCCACGGAACACTGACCGCGGTAGCCGGCGGACGGTGTCAGCCGCCGCGGTCCGGCGCGGCGCCCAGTTCGTCGAGCCGGCCGCGCAGGAACGCCCGCTCTGCCGGGTTGCCCGTGAGATCGAGGGCCCGCTGGTAGGCCGATGCCGCCGCCTCCGGGCTGCCGGCGCGACGGAGCAGATCCGCCCGGGTGGCCTGGTACGCGTGGTATCCCGCCAGCGGGAGGCCGTCGAGGATTTCCAGCGCCGCCGTCGGCC
>JBBQGJ010000100.1:0-18273 GCA_038322925.1 Mycobacteriales bacterium | reverse complement strand
CCTCCAGTAGTCGCGGTGGTCACAGTGGTCACAGTGGCCGCCGTGGACAACGCTGATTCCAGCATCTGGCGCAGACCTTCGGTGCAGGAGGCGGCGTCACACACCACAGGCAGCGTGCCCTGCTCGCTTGCCAGCCACAGTGCGGGCAGTACCCGGCTGGTCATCTCGGCATACCCGGCCTTCATTCCCTTGGAGCGCCAAGGGGTTCCGCAGCACAGGTCGGGCAGATCGTCCGGGTACGCGAGGGTGATGCCGGCCCGGGAACAGATCTGGACGAATGATTCCCGCACGCCCGGCCCGCCCTCGCTCGGCCCGAACATGGTTCCGACGCAGGCGGTGAAGTACACCGCGTCGGCGGCTCGGACCGCTGATCGCGGACCGGCGCCCGCCGCCCGGCCGCTGTCCCGGCGGGGCCCTCCGGCGGGCAGTTCCGGCGACCACAGTGGTAAGGCGTCCTCATCGATGACCTTGCGCGCCAGCCTGTTCGGCACCGTCACCAAGTGTGCCGGCAGTCTGCCGGCGGTTGTCAGCAGGGCCGAAGCGGCGCGGGTCGTTCCCGCCCAGTGCTTCGCCGCGGTGGCCCAGCCCTTGCCGGCGAGGCGTCCGGCGTTGTCCGTACGGAGTCGTTTGACCAGGTCGCCGGTGTTGATCAGCACCGGGCAGGCCGTCTGGCACATGCCGTCCACCGCACAGGTCTCGACGGCGTCGTAGGAGAACTCGTCCCGCAGTTCGGTGAGCAGTGCGACGTCGCCGACGGACCTGGCATGCTCCATCTCCCGGCGCAGCGCGATCCGCTGCCGCGGCGTGGTGGTCAGGTCCTTGCTCGGGCAGACCGGTTCGCAGTAGCCGCATTCCACGCAGCGGTCGACCTCCACCTCCACCGTTGGAGCGACCTTGAGGTGGGTGATGTGGGCCCGGGTGTCCTCGCTGATCAGCACGCCGGGGTTGAGCAGACCGCGCGGGTCGCACAGCGCCTTGATCTGCTGCATCACCTCGTACAGCTCGTCGCCGTACTGCCGTCGCACGTACGGTGCCATCATCCGGCCGGTGCCGTGCTCGGCCTTGAGTGAGCCGCCGTGCCCGAGCACCATGTCGACCAGGTCCTCGGTGAATCCGACGAAGCGGTCAAGAGGTCCGCCGCCACCGAGTCTTTCGGTCAGCATGAAGTGCACGTTGCCGTCCTTCGCATGACCGAAGATCACGCTGTCCCGGTAGCCGTGCCGGGCGAACAAGTCGGTCAACTTCTCGCAGGTGTCCAGCAACGCGGGCACCGGGACGACGATGTCCTCCAGCAGCGCCGTCGTTCCGGACGGACGGGCACCGGCGATGGTGGCGTACAGGCCCTTGCGGGTGTGCCACAGTCTGGCGCGAGCCCTGGGATCGGCCGTCAGCCGGGTGGGGTCGGTGACCGGTAGCGCGGCCAGCACCGGATGGGCGGCCGCACTGAGATCGGCGACAGCGGCGACCGAGTCGGCCTGGTATTCGACCAGCAAGGCGGCGTGCCGGTCGACCTTGATTCGCCGGAGGGTCTCGTCAGCCTGCGGGTCGGCTTGTCCGACCCGCAGCGACGCCGCGTCGAGAAGTTCGATGGTCGCCGGCCCGGTCTGCAGAATCGTCGGCAAGGAACCCGTTGCGCCACTGAGGTTGTCGAAAACCAGGAGCCCGGTCATGGCATGCCGGAGCAGCGGCACGGTGCGCATCACCACGGACGCCACGAACGCCAAGGTGCCCTCGCTCCCGACCACCAGGTGCGCCAGGATGTCCACCGGACTGACGTGGTCGAGCAACGAGTTCAGCCCGTAGCCCATGGTGTTCTTCATCGAGAACTGGTGCTCGATGGTCCGCACCGATTGCGGATTGCCGCGGACCCGGTCGCGGAGCCGGACCAGGCCACCGAACAGCTCCGGTTCCAGCGCGCGCAGCCGGTCGTCGGCATCGGCGGCGCCGGTGTCGATCACCGACCCGCTGGGCAGCACCAGGACCAGGGACTCGACGGTGTTGTAGGTGTTGGCGACCGTCCCGCACGCCATTCCGCTGGAGTTGTTGGCGACGACACCCCCGAGGGTGCAGGCGATCTCGCTCGCCGGGTCGGGGCCCAACTTGCGCCCATAGGCGGTGAGCCTGGCATTCACCTGACGGACCGTCGCGCCCGGACCCACCCGGACCCTGGCACCGCCGTCCAGGACCTCGATGTCCCGGAAATGTCTGCGGGTGTCCACCAAGATGCCGTCGGTGACGGCTTGCCCGCTCAGGCTGGTGCCCCCGGACCGAAAGGTCAGCGGCACCCGCTGCGCGGCCGAGACGGCGAACAACCGCCCGACCTCGTGGGCGCTTCTCGGTACTGCCACGGCGCTCGGGGTGAGTGCAAAGTGCGAGGCGTCATGGCCGCGAGCGAGCCGGTCAGTGGCCCGGCTGCGGACCTGCTCGGGGCCGGCCAGCGCGCCGACCAGCGCCGCGAGCAGACCTGGTGGTGCGTCGGGCAGGGTCGTGCTGTGCCGATGCTTGTTCACCGTGCTCCTTCTGCTCGTCCACTGCTCACCGGGCCGCTCGCGCGCAGGACCACCTGCCGCACTTGCTGTTCTCGCGTCGGGGCGGATCAGCCGACCACCATCCAACCGAGAACCGGGGTGGACTGCAGATAGACAAGCACGCACATGCCGAGCAGCGGGCCCGGACTCCACCAGATCACCTTGCGGAACAACGCGCTCTCCTTGTGTTCCATGCCGACCTTGTGTTCCATGCCGACCACCGCGGCGGCGATCGCGAGGTTCTGCGGGGAGATCACCTTGCCGAGCACACCGCCGGAGGTATTGGCCGCCGCCAGCAAATAGGGGCTGATGCCGGTCTGGGCGGCCGCTGTGGTCTCCGGCGCCGGACACGGCGAGTTCGTCGATGCGGACCTACGGTTCCACCGGGTGCTGGTCGGTGCGTCGGCAGCCCACGGCTGACTCGCGACCAGCGCCGGCAGTTGCCGGCGAGTCGGATTCGAGAGCCGGATTGAGAGCCGGATTGAGGTGGCACTGCGTCCGCCACCTCGGCCAGAAATGCCGGCCGAAATCGCGGAAAACGCACGGCGCGATCCACCTCTTGAACGTCGTCGGGCATCCAACTCGGGGTCTTGCACACCAGACCTCCGGCCCGTCCCGAGCGACTACTCAGCGTTGCCGACATCGACGTCACACCTCGGACTTCAAGGGAGTCAAGGCATTGGCTTGCGTGGCCGTTGGCAAACCCCGCGCGCGCCAATCGGGTGGGAATTCTCGTCCGCCGATTTCCGGCTTCGGCCTTCTGGGTTGTTCGACCGAAAACAGGCGACATGTCCCTTCTCTTTCGATAATCTCTGCCGAACGCGCTGGAGGTGGTCGAATGTCTGAATTCACGGTCGGCGGGCGGACCGGGGCCTTGACCTCCCGCAGGCTCGTCCCCACCGGAGCACGACGTCGCCGATCGGAGCGACGCCCGCTCCTGCGGATGGCGTTCGACACCGGATTCTGGCATCGAGTCGGAACGGCATCAGGACGCTGCCGCTCCGACCCAGGGCTGTGCCACTCGGGCGCGGTCGACCTGACCTGAGATTGCACCGCAACACGTCGGTGGGGCCGTCACCCGAACACCCCGACGTCATGCACCACCCGGCCCGAGACGACGGTGGCGAGCGTCCGCGGCAAGGCGACCCCGGGCGTCAGGTCGGGCAGCAGCGGCACCCGTGACCGCGGGTCTGTCGACCAGCGTTGCACCAACGGATCCCCCGCCGGCCGGACCAGTTCACCGGCGTGCACGATCGCCAGATGCGCCGGCGCGCCTACGGACAGGGTGCCGATTCCCCGGTCGGTGCGGCCAGCCGCGCGATGACCACCCCTGGTGTGCGCGGTGAACGCCGCGCGCGGCGACAATCCCTGCCCGGGCGTCCGGTGGTGCACGGCGGCCTGGACGGCCGCCCAGGGATCAGCCGGGGTGACCGGCGCGTCCGAGCCGAACGCCAGCGTGATGCCGGCCACGGCCATCGTCGCGAATGGGTTCATCTCAGCGGCCCGCTCGGCGCCGAGTCGGCGGGCGTACATCCCGTCGGTTCCGCCCCAGGCGGCGTCGAACAGCGGTTGCACGCTGGCCACCGTGCCGGTCGAGGCGATCGCCGCGATGGCCTCCTGGTCGGGCATCTCGGCGTGCTCGACGCGATGCGCGCAGCCGGCCAGCCTGACGGTACCGTTGTCCCCCAACCGTTTCACCGCCGCGCGCAGCCCCCGACCAATGGCGCTGACCGCGTCGTCACCGATCGCATGAAAGCCGGCCTGCACCCCGGCCAGGGTGCAGGCGACGAGGTGATCGGTGATCTCTTCGAGGGTGAGGTAACGCGCCCCGCTGGTCGACGGATCGTCAAGGTAGGGATTGCTCAGTGCGGCGGTACGGGAGCCGATCGCGCCATCGATCACCAGGTCGCCGCCCAACGCGTGCGCACCGGTTTCGGCGAGCAACGACCGGGCCTGCTCCGGGTCGGTGACGGCGGCTGCCAGGTAACCCCGCACCGGAATCGGCCCGTCAAGGGCCAAGAGCGCGGCCAGATCGGCGCGTCCGGTCTCGTCAGCGGCGGCGCATTCGTGCACCTCGACGATGCCCCGTGCGGCGGCCGCCGACAGGAAAGCGAGGTGGGCGGCGCGGCGTTGTTCCGCCGGCAGCGCTCCTCTGATGAAGCCGCGGACCGCGGCGTGGGCCGCCCGGGAGATCGGGTCGGTGTCCGACCACCCAGGCAACATGCGGGGGTCGGTGATGGCGGCGGCCAGCGGTGAACTGATCAGCGCGGAATGCACGTCGATCCGGGACAGGTAGGCGCGGCGCGAACCGACCACCGCGTCGAGCTCCGCGCGGCTGGGGGGTCGGTTCTCCGGCCAGCAGTGTTCGTCCCAGCCGTGCCCCCACAGCACCCCGTCGGGATGCGCCCAGTCGTATCGTCCGATGGCGTCCAGGCACTGGGCCAGCGAGCGGGCGCCGGTCAGGTCCAGGCCGGTCAGCGCCAGCCCGGCGTCGGTGGTGTGGACGTGCGCGTCGACGAAACCGGGTACCACCAAGGCACCGTCAAGGTCGATCACCCGGTCCGGCCGGCCGGCCACCGACAGCGCGTGTTCGCCACCGATCCAGCTGATGGTGGACCCGTCGAAGGCCAGCGCGGTGGCATCGGGATCGGCGGCGGTGTGGATCCGGCCGCCGCGCAGCAGGGTGAGCGTCATCCAGCACAGTCAAACATCGGCGGCATCGAGTCGTGTGGTCACCCTGACGAACGGTCTGACGGGGTAGGGCTCAGGGGTAGGACGGTCAGTGATCATCTGTCACAGTTAGCCGGTGAGCATTTCGCCGGAATCCGCGCAGGTCGCCGACCGACCCGAGGGCGCCAACGGCCTGACGTCGGCGCAGGTGGCCGAGCGCGTCGCCCTTGGCCAGGTCAACGCCACGAGCCAGGCGTCGTCGCGTTCTCTGTGGGTGATCTTCAAGACCAACGTGTTCACCCGGTTCAACGCGATCCTGGGTGCGCTGTTCGTGCTGATCCTGTCTACCGGGTCGCTGGCCGACGGCCTGTTCGGTGTGGTGCTGATCGTCAACTCGGCCATCGGCATCACCCAGGAATACCTGGCCAAGCGGAAGCTCGACCAACTGGCCCTGATGAACTCCCCCACCACCCGGGTGCTGCGGGACGGCACGCTGATCGAGATCCCCACCGCCGACGTGGTCCTGGACGACCTCATCGAACTGCGCACCGGCGACCAGGTGCCCGCGGACGGCTCGATGCTGTCCGCCTCCGGACTGGAGATCGACGAATCCAACCTCACCGGAGAGGCCGACGCGATCCCCAAGACGGCGGGTGACGAGGTCCGCTCGGGGACGACCGTGGTGGCCGGCATCGGCCGCTTCAGCGCCGCCGCGGTGGGCCCGGACGCGTACATCAACAAGATCGCGGCGGAGGCCAAGAAGTTCACCAAGACCCGTTCGGAGATCCAGGAATCGGTCAACCAGCTGCTGAAGTACATCACCTGGGTGATCATCATCGCGCTGCCGCTGCAGCTGTGGTCGCAGGCCCGGGCCATCGGCGACCAGGGGTGGCAGCAGGTGGTGATCCGGTCCACCGGCGGTCTGGTGGGGCTGGTCCCGGAAGGTCTGGTGCTGCTGACCTCGGTGGCGTTCCTGCTGGCAGCGGTGCAATTGACCCGGCAGCAGGTGCTCGTCCAGGAACTGCCCGCGGTGGAGGGCCTGGCCCGGGTCAACGTGGTGTGCCTGGACAAAACCGGCACGCTGACCATCGGCGACATCGCCTACGAGGATTGCGAGCCGGTCGGCCCGGATCCGTGGACCTCCGAACAGGTGTGCGCGGCGCTCGGCGCGCTCGCCGACGACCCCAACGCGAACGGCACGCTGAAGGCGCTGGCCGCGGCCTTGTCGGCACCGACGGACTGGAATCGGGAGGACACGATCGCGTTCAACTCCGCGCGAAAATGGAGTGCGGCCTCCTTCACCGGCCGGGGCGCGCTGGTGTTCGGCGCGCCGGACGTGCTGCTGGCGGCGGACGATCCGCTGCGCGCACGGGTGAGCGAGCTGGCCGCGACCGGCCGCCGGGTGCTGCTGCTGGCCCGGTCCGACGGCGCCCTGCACGGCCAGGAGTTGCCGGCCGATGTTGCACCGGCCGCGCTGGTGACCTTGACCGAACAGGTCCGCCCTGATGCCAAGGAGACTCTGGAGTACTTCGCCGACCAGGGCGTCGACATCAAGATCATCTCCGGGGACAACCCGACGACCGTCGCGGCCATCGCCCGGCGGGTCGGATTGCACATCACCGACGAGAACGTGGTCGACGCGCGGACCATCGGCGAGGATCCGGAAGAACTCCGCGAGATCGTCGAGCGGACAACGGTGTTCGGCCGGGTGTCGCCGGAACAGAAGCGTGCGCTGGTGCGGGCGCTGCAACGGAACGGGCACGTCGCCGCGATGACCGGTGACGGGGTGAACGACGCCTTGGCACTCAAGGACGCGGATATCGGTGTCGCGATGGGCAACGGCGCGCAGGCCACCAAGGCCGTCGCCCAGCTCGTGCTGCTGGACGGCCGGTTCTCGCACATGCCTTCCGTGCTTGCCGAGGGCCGCCGGGTGATCGGCAACGTCGAGCGGGTGGCCAACCTGTTCGTCTCGAAGAACGTGATGAGCCTCGTCGCGATCATCTCGGCGGCCTTGTTCACCCTGCCGTTCCCTTTCCTGCCACGGCATCTCACCCTGGTGTCCGCGGTGACGATCGGCATCCCCGCGTTCTTCCTGGCCCTCGGCCCGAACAAGCGGCGGTACGTGCCCGGGTTCCTGCGCCGGGTGCTGCGGTTCGCGGTGCCTGCGGGGGTGGTCTCGGGGATCGTCGTACTCGTCTCGTACATGTTGGCGCGCAACGCGGTTGGCGCTCCCCCGGCGTCGGAGTGCCTGGTGCAGACCGAATCCAACCAGGACGTGGCGAACGTCATCTGCTGGCAGCCGTCCACCGCGGCGACGATTTCGTTGCTGTTCACCGCGTTCTGGATCCTGGTGGTGCTGTCCCGTCCGTTCCGGCCCTGGAAGGCCGCGCTGGTCGGGTCGATGGTGGCGCTGGCCGCGCTCGCCTTCATCCTGCCGATCGGCCAGTCGTTCTTCAATTTCTCGCTGACGCCCGCCACCCTGTGGGAATCGCTGGTCGTCGGTGCCGTGGGCGCGCTCGGTATCGAGATCATCTACCGGACCGAACCGGCGATGCGGGCCGCCGCGGCGACCTGAGCCCGGGCTTCGGCGCTGACGGGTTGAGGCCTGCCGGTCTGGCAGGATCGGCGTGAGAGAGGGTCGGGGTGGGTGGCGAGCAACGGGCGGCCCGGGGACGGTGCGCAACCACTGCTGCGGGTGTCGGCACTGCGACGCCGGTTCGGCGAGCATGAGGTGCTGCACGGCCTGAGCTTCGAGGTCCGTCCCGGTGAGGCAGTGGCTGTGGTGGGGCCCAACGGATCCGGCAAGAGCACGCTGCTGCAGTGCGTGATGGGGATCCAGCGCCCGGACACCGGCTCGGTGACTTTGCACGGCAGGCCGCTGGTCGAGAGCGATCCTGCCGTTCGCGCCGAGATCGCCGCCGTCGACGACAGTGTCGACTTCTTTCCGGACCTGTCCGCCGCCGAGCACCTGGGCCTGCTGGCCGCCGTGCACGACGTGCCGGAAGCGGACGCGGTGGTGGGCGCGCTGCTCGACGAGGTCGGGCTGACCGATCAGCGCAACCAGTTGCCGGGCACGTTGTCCTCCGGGCAACGGCGCCGACTGGCTCTGGCGTCGGGTTTCGTCCGTCCCCGCTCGCTGTTGCTGCTGGACGAACCCGAGCAGCGACTGGACGGGCAGGGCATCGACTGGCTGATCGGGCGGCTGCTGGACGAGAAGGCAAACGGCGGAGCGGTGTTGTTCGCCTCCCACCACCCCGGTCTGATCGACGCCGTCGCCGACAAGCGCCTCGAACCTGGGGGTCCGAGCAGTTGAGGCTGCTGACCCAGGTGCGCCGCGTCGGTCGCGGGCGACGCGAGCCGACCGACTGGTGGACGCTGCTGCTGGCCGTGTTGGTGCTGGCCGGCTTTCCGGTTCAGGTGATCATCGGGCTCAGCGCGGGGCGGGCGTCGGGGGTGACCGCGGCGGTGCCGGCGGCGCTGACTGTCGGCGTTGCCGTCCTGCTGGGTGCGCTGCTGCTGGCCGTGGCGGTGGCGCTCGGACCGGTGCGCGGCAGCCCCGCGGAATACACCTGGGTGCTGGGCGGTCCGGTCGATCGCCGGTCGGAGTTGACCCCGCGATGGGTGCGCACGCTGGCCGGCACCGGTGTGCTGGGCGCCGCGCTGGCCGCGGTGGCCGGCGCGGTCGGCGGCGCTGATCGCGCGCAACTGGGGTTGACGGTGGTGATCGGCGTCGGGCTGGGGGTGGCCCTGGCGGCGGGCGCGACGGGTCTGCAGGGCGGGACCGCGGGAGTTCGCCGGGCCGTCCAGGGCGGGACCACCGCCGCCGGGGTGGTCCTCGTCGGACTGGCGGTGCTGCTGATCCGGCTCGGCAGTACTCCGGCGATTCCGGGGTGGGTTGCTCCGGTCGGTGCACCGCTGGCCGTGCTGCTCGCCGTGTCGACGGTGGTGTGGGCTTGGCGGAGGATCCCCGCGTTGGACCGCCTGGCGCTGACCGCCGGGAACGCGCTGTTCACGGCCGGCGGAGCCGCCGTGCTGTTCATGGATCCAGCGCTGCTGGGAGATGTGCTGGCCCAGCGGCGGTTCTCCCAGCTGCGGATTCAGCGGTCGCGATCGTTCCCGACCGGGCGGAGGCGCGCGCTGCTGGCGGCGGAGTGGGTCCGCGCGATCCGGAATCGCCCGGCCGCCGGGATCTTCGTGGGCGCCCTGCTGGTGCCCTACGTCGCGGCCACGGTGGCACCCGCGCGCTGGCTACCGGTTGTGGCGTTGCTGAGCGCTGTTCCGGCGGTGTCGCCGTTCGGCACCGGGCTGCGCAAGGTCTGCCAATCCGCTGCGCTGCGGCGAATGCTCGGTGGCACCGACTCCGCACTGAAGACGCTCCACCTGGCCGCGCCTGCCGTCGCGGCTGTGCTGTTCACGCTGGCCGCGGCGCCCGCCATGCCCGCCGACCGGTGGATCGCGCTTGCGTTCACGCCGATCGGCGTCCTGATCAACCTGTGGCTGCGGGCCACCGCGAAGCCCATGGAGTTCGACGGGCTGGTGGCCGACCTGGGATTCGGGCCGGCTCCGGTACAACTATCCTGGTTCCTCATCCGGGGCCTCGCCCCGCTGGCGCTGGTCCTGAGCCTGCAATTGGCCATCTGACGCAACCGACGCAAAACGGCCGAAAGTCCCTGCGATGGAGCGGTTTTGGCCTGGCCCGTTGGGCTCCCAACAACTAGATTCGCGTTCATGAAAATCGGCATCGGTCTGCCCAACCCCGTCCCCCACTTCCCCGGAACACTGATCCCGACGTGGGCTGCCGCGGCGGAGCAGCGCGGGTTCACCACGCTCGCGACCATCGACCGGGTGGCGTTCCCGAATCACGATTCGCTGATCTCCCTGGCCGCCGCGGCGGCGGTGACCGAGCGGATCGAGTTGCTCACCAACATTCTCTTGCTGCCCACCCGCGACCCGGTGCTGATCGCCAAGGAGGCCGGGTCGGTGGCGTCCATCTCCGCCGGCCGACTGACGCTCGGCATCGGCGTCGGCGGACGTGAGGACGACTACACCGCCACCGGAACCTCTTTCAGCGGCCGAGGCAAGCGGACCGACCAGATGCTGGACATCATGCTGGCCGCGTGGCGCGGTGAGCCGGTCGCCGGGAGCCCGGAGCCGGTGGCCCCCGACGTCCCCGGCGGGACCGTTCCGCTGCTGATCGGTGGTGGCGGGGACGCCGGAGTGCGCCGCACCGTGCAGTACGGCGTGGGTTGGACGGTCGGCGGCGCCCCGCCCGATCAGATCGCGCCACTGGCCGCACGGGTGCGGGAGGCGTGGACCCAGGGCGGCCGCGAAGGTGTGCCGCGAATCCTTGCCTTGGCGTACTTCTCGATCGGTGACGACGTGGAGGCCGCCTCCTACGCGTACCTCCGGCACTACTACGGCTTCCTGGGCGAGTACGTCGAGATGATCGCCGGTGGTGCGCTGCGCGGGGCCGACGCGATCAAGGGCTCGCTGAATGCCTACGAGGATGCCGGCGTGGACGAGCTCATCCTGGACCCCACGGTGGCTGACCTGTCGCAGGTGGAGCGGCTGGCCGACGCTGTGCTGTAGCCGCGGATCGGCGGGACCGTGATCCGGACACCAGCCACCGCACCAGCCAAGGAGTCCGCGATCGCCGCGATGCCGGGCTACGCAAGGCCCCCGGGGCCGTGATCGGGCACCGGATCCGGATCGCGCTGACCATCACGCTCCGCCGGATCGGCTGACGGATCGCCGGATTGCAGGGGGGTCGGCCGGCCGCCGGGCAGCAGCCAGGCGGCGGCGAACATCACCAGGGCGAGCAGCAGGGCGGCCAGGAAGACGTCGTGGGTCGCCTGCGCCAGCGCGGCCGGACCCCCGGACCCGGTAGTGGACCCGGCGCTCGCGGCGGCCGTGGCGGATCCCAGGGTCGCGTTGGCGATCGCGCCGAACACGGCGACGCCCACCGCGCTGCCGATGGACCGGGAGAACAGGTTGTTCGCCGTCACCACGCCCCGTTCGGCCCAGCCGACGCTGCTCTGGGCGGCGATCAGCGTCGGGCTGGCCACCAGCCCCATGCCCAGTCCGACCACGAAGCAGCAGACCGCGACCTCCCACACCGTGGATCCCTGGCCGAGCAAGGTGCACAGGGCGGCGCCGATGATCACCAGCACGGAGCCGATCAGTGCCGTCGTCCTGAACCCCAACCGCAGGTAGAACCGGCCCGACAGGGCGGCCGAGATCGGCCAGCCGATGGTCAGGGTCGCCAGCGCGAACCCGGCGACCAGCGGTCCGGTGCCAAGGACCACCTGGACGAAGGTCGGTACGTAGGTGGTCAATCCGAGCAGTACCGCGCCGACCAGCAGGGCGACCACCGCGCTGGCCACCAGCACGCGACGGTTGAAGATCCACAGTGGGAGCACCGGGTCCGTGGCCCGGCGCTGCACGGCGATGAAGATCGCGATCAACACGGCC
Source organism: Mycobacteriales bacterium (assembly GCA_038322925.1). GTDB lineage: Bacteria > Actinomycetota > Actinomycetes > Mycobacteriales > Nakamurellaceae > Nakamurella. The sequence goes on along the minus strand of JBBQGJ010000100.1, from coordinate 6,604 downwards.
CCGGAGGCTAGAACCTGGACGCTGGTGACTGAATTCCAGGCCCAGGCCTGACCACCCTCCAGCAGCCCCAAAATGATCAAGGTGCAGCCGGCGGTGAGGGTGACGCTGCCCAGGTAGTCGATGCGGCGCCGCACCCGCGGACGCACCGCCTCGTGGAATCGGCGGATCAGCATCCAGGCGGCGAGGGCGCACAGCGGGATGTTGACGAAGAAGATCCACCGCCAGGTCAGGTACTGGGCGAACAGGCCGCCGAGGGTCGGGCCGACGACTGCGGACATCGCCCAGACGCTGGCCAGATAACCCTGCGCCTTCGCCCGCTCGGCGAGGGTGTAGATGTCGCCGGCGATGGTGATGCTCATCGGCTGGACGGCGCCAGCACCCAGCCCCTGCACGGCGCGGAAGGCGATCAGCGCCGGCATGCTCCAGGCGAAGCCACACAGGATCGAGCCGAGCAGGAACAGCCCGATGCCGAACAGCATGATCGGCTTCCGCCCGAAGAGGTCGGACAGCTTCCCATAGACCGGAACCGACACCGCCTGCGCCAGCAGGTATACCGAGAACAGCCAGGGGAACTGGGAGAACCCGCCGAGGTCGGCGACGATCGAGGGGACCGCGGTCGCGACGATGGTGGAATCCAGCGCGACCAGCGAGGTCGCCAGCATCAACGAGATCAGGATCGGCCCGCGTTCGGACCGGAAGCCGACAGCGCCCGCTCGCTGCGACGAAGCCGCCGTCGTCATGCCCGATGCTCCTCTCGGCTGGTGGTCCGGACGTCTGGTCGTTGCCCAGGCCGAGCGTTACCTCCGACAGTTCCCCGCCGCACCCTCCTGGCAACGCTCGCGGACACCGTTTTCATGCCCGCCCCCGCCGCATCGCCGTCCCCTGAACGGCGCGGATCATCATCGTCAGCGCGCATTATCGTGGCGGTGGTGGGACTGGAGTGACGGGAGTCAACGATTTCATCCGCGCTGTGGATGATGACCCGCGCCGTACAGGGGCGACGAGGTCGTGGAGCAGGGTGGGGGGAGGCCGGTGTGTTCGGCGGCGAAGGCCAACTGGTCGGCGTACTCGGCCGCCAGGGCCCGGGCGGGCTTGCCCATCCCGTGACCGGCGCGGGTGTCGACCCGGAGCAGCACGGGTCCGGGGCCACCCTGGCAGCGCTGCAGCTCGGCGCCGAACTTCAGCGAGTGGGCCGGCACCACCCGGTCGTCGTGGTCGCCGGTGCAGATCAGGGTCGGCGGGTAAGTCGCGCCGGGCACCAGGCGGTGCAGCGGCGAATATCCGTGCAGCACCGCGAAGTCGTCGGCATCATCCGGTGAGCCGTAGTCGCTGGTCCACGCCCAGCCGATGGTGAACCGGTGGAACCGCAGCATGTCGAGCACACCGACCGTGGGCAGCGCCGCGGCGAACAGCTCGGGGTGCTGAGTGATGGCCGCACCCACCAACAACCCGCCGTTGGATCGGCCGTGCACGGCCAGCTGCGCCGGCGTGGTCACGCCCGAGGAGAACAGCTCGCGGGCGCAGCCGAACAGGTCGTCGAAGACGTTCTGCTTGTCGTGCAGCATCCCGCCGCGGTGCCAGTCCGCCCCGAACTCCCCGCCGCCGCGCAGGTTCGCCACCGCCAGCACTCCCCCGGCGGCCACCCAGGCGGAGAACAGCGCCGAGAACGGCGGCAGGACCGGGATGTCGAACCCGCCATAGCCGTACAGCAGCGTCGGCCGCGGACCGTCTGAGAGATCCACCCGGCGCCCTACCGACATCGGCACCGCTGTGCCGTCCGCCGAGGTCGCCCGGACTCGCTCGAAGCCGACCTCGGGCAGCTCCACCTCCGCGCCCGCCGGTGGCAACGCGGACAGCTCGACCGCTCCGCCGGCGACATCGAGCCGGTAGGACCGACTTGGACGGGTGAAAGACGTGACGCCGACGAAGATCTCGGCGCTGGCCTGGCGGGAGTTGATGGCGGTGACCGACATCGGCGCCGGCAGCTCCGGACGGCCCAGGAAGCGGCCGACCCTGTCGACGATCTCGATGCGATGGGCGGCGTCCGACGACCAGAGCACCACGAACGCCCCCGAGGCCGGGCCGACGTCGACGAGCACGTCGGTGAGGTGTTCGGTGATGACGTCGGCCCACGGCCGACTCGGTGCGGTCAGGTCGACGGCGACCAACCTGCCGCGCGGCGCGGCGCGTTCGGTGCGCAGGTACAGCGTGTCCCCGGCAGAACCGACCACGGACTGTGCGTCAGTCAGCTCGGAGACGACCGCGGCGCTGTGCTCACCGATGCCGCACCGACCTCGGTCGTCGAGCACCAGCCGGCGGGCTTCCAGGGTGGTCCGAGAGTCGGTGCCGGGACTGGTGGTCAACACCAACCACCCGCCGTCGGGGGCGACCCACGGTGAGGCGATCCATTCAGGCCCATCGGGGCGGCACCACACCACCTCATCGGACTCCGGGTCGTCGCCCACTCGGTGCAGCACCAAGTCCCCGGCACCCATGGCATCGGTGAACCGGGCGCCTGACGGTTCCGGGTAGCGCCAATACAGGAAGCCTGATTCGTCGGGCAGCCAGGTGGGGTCAACCCATTTCGTCCAGTGCAACTCGTCGGTCAGGTCCCGACCGTCGTGGGTGCGCCGCACCTTGATCGTCCGCCAGTCGGACCCGGCCTCGGCCAGGGCGTAAGCGACATAGGTGCCCGCCGGGCTGACCCTGGCGGCGGTCATTGCCACCGTGCCGTCGGAGGACAACTCGTTGGGATCGATCAGCACCGTCGGTCCGTCCAGCAACGACTCGAGCGAACTCCCGGTGAGCAGCAGATCCTGGTCCAGTTCCCCTGGGTTCGCGATGACGAAGTACCGGCCGCCGCGCTCCCACGGCACCCCGCGCCGCGGCGCCGTCACCAGCGCCGTCATCAGCGCGAGAAACGGTGTGGCGGCCGGCAGTGCGTCGAGATACGGCGTGGACAGGCCGTTCTGGTTTCGGACGAACGCCCGGGTGCGCTCCGAATCGGGGTCCTCCAGGTAGCGGTACGGATCGGCGACGACGACGCCGTGCATGATGTCGACGGTGGCGTCCCGGTCGGCGGGCGGGTAGTGGAAGGTCACCCACCGATCACATCACGAGCGGCCGGTGCACCGGGCACACGCATCAACCCTCCGCCGCGACCACCCCGCCGTCGAGGTCGGGCTCCAGCACCGCCGGCGCGACCGCGCGATGCTCGAACGGTGTGGACAGCACCACCGTCGTCCGGGTCGACAGCCCGGCCGTCCCGCGAATCTGCGCCAACAGCCCCTCCAACGCGGACGGGGAAGCGACCCGCACCTTGACGATGTAGGACTCCACGCCCGCCACCGAATGGCAGGCCTCGATTTCCGGCAGGGCCGCCAAACGCTGCGGGTAATCGTCCGGTGCACTCGGATCGATCGGGGTCAACGACACAAAGGCCGTCAGCGGCAACCCGATCTGCTCGCTGTCGATCTGTGCGGTATAGCCCTGGATCACGCCGCGCTTTTCCAGTCGGCGCACGCGCTGATGAACCGCGGAAACGGACAGCCCGACCCGCTCGGCCAAATCGGTGTAGCTGCAGCGGCCATCGGCGGCCAGCACGCCAGCGATGCGCGCGTCGATCTCCTCCAACATGACGGGGTCCTTTCAGCTCGCGCCGACAACTGTCAATTCGGTCGGTGCCGTGTTCATCAACACCGGACCGTTGTCCCCGACCACCACGATGTCCTCGATCCGCACCCCGAAACGTCCCGGCAGATAGATGCCAGGCTCCACCGAGAACGCCATTCCCGGCTCGAGGACCCGCCTGTTGCCGGCGACCATGTAGGGGTGCTCGTGCACTTCCATCCCGATGCCGTGACCGGTTCTGGTAATGAAATACTTCCCGAATCCCGCCCGGTCAATCACCGCCCGGGCCGCGGCGTCCACCGATTCCGCGGTCACCCCAGGACGGACCGCTGCCACTCCGGCCGCCTGCGCCCGGCGGACTATCTCGTACACGTCCCGGGCGTCTTTCGCGATGTCGTCACCGTCCGCGGGCGCGATGACATAGGTGCGGGTGCAATCGGAGAAATAGCCGGATGGCATCGGCCCACCGATATCGATGACCACCACGTCACCGGCCTCGATCACCCTGTCGGATGCCTCGTGGTGCGGGCTGGCGCCATTGGGCCCGGACCCGACGATGACGAAATCCGGACGCGAGTGGCCTTCGGCGACGATCGCAGCAGCAATGTCCGCGGCGACATCGTTCTCGGTGCGGCCGGCGCGCAGCCATTCGGAAATCCGGCGCTGCACCCGGTCGATGGCCGCGCCCGCGTCCGCCAGTGCGGCGATCTCCGATTCACTCTTTCGCATCCGTAATTCGGCTATTGCCTCGCCCGCCAGCGTCAATTCGCTTCCGGGAACCGCGATCTGCGCATTCAACGCGTGCACCGCCGGCATGTGGTAGTCGACCGCGAGCACCCTGGCCTGCGGCGGCAGCACCGCGGCGAGGGCCAGGTACGGATCCTCGCCGTCGGTCCACGTGCTGATCGCGACGTCCAAGGATTCCACCGGGGTGCCGCTCCAGCCGGGCCGTTCCAGTGTCGGCACGAGCAGCGCGGATTGGCCGGATGCGGGGACCACCAGGCAGGTCAACCGCTCGTGCGAGCCCACCGAATGGCCAAGGAAGTACTCGAGATCGGGGCCCGGGCTGATCAGGATGACGTCGGCCCCGGTGACGTCGGCCTGACCGGCCAACCGGGCCAGCCGGTCCGCCAAGGCTGGGACGAGGTCGGCCACGGTCCCCCGCGGTCGCGAGTGGTCGATGGACATGGACGGCAGCCTAACGCGCGGCCCGGCGGGCTGTCCGTTTTGCCCGAGGCGCTCCCACAGGGCGGATGATCCGGCGGGTAGCGTCTTCGCCCATGCTCCAGTTGCTCGACCTCGCCGGCATCTACTTCCGCGCCTTCTTCGCCGTGCCGATGTCAACGACCTCCCCCGACGGCAGGCCGGTGAACGCCGTGCGCGGGTCGCTGGACATCCTGGCCAAGGTGATTTCCGACGCCCGGCCCACCCGGGTGATGGCCTGCCTCGACCTGGACTGGCGGCCGGCCTGGCGAGTCGAGCTGATCCCGTCGTACAAGATGCATCGGGTCCTCGACCCGCAGAGTGCGCTCAGCACAGCTCCTGTCGAGTTGGCGGACACCCCGCACAGCGGGACGCCCGGCGCCTCCACCGACATCGAGGTGGTGCCCGACGAACTGTCCCCGCAGGTCCCGATACTGCTCGACGTACTGGCCGCGTTGGGCATCGCCACTGCGGGGGCACCCGGGTTCGAGGCGGATGACGTGATCGGCACGCTTGCCGCGACCGAGCGGACTGATCCGGTCGAGGTGGTCACCGGCGACCGCGACCTGTTCCAGGTCGCCCGGGACACCGACCCGGCAGTCACGGTCCGCTACATCGGCGCCGGGATGAGCAAGGCCGCCGTGTACTCGGCAGCCACGGTCGCGCAACGCTACGGCATTCCGCCGGGCAGCTACGCCGACTTTGCCGCCTTACGAGGGGACCCGTCCGACGGGCTACCCGGTGTACCCGGGGTGGGCGACAAGACCGCGGCCACCCTGATCTCCCGGTTCGGCACGGTGGAGGGTTTGCTCGAGGCGCTGGACGGGCGGTCCACCGGCTTGACGGCCGGGATGCGAGCCAAGCTGGCGGCTGCCCGTGACTATCTGTTGGTCGCGCCCACCGTGGTGCGGGTCTCGACAGACGCTCCCGTGACGGTGGCCCCAGACGGGCCCGGCACCCTACCGGCCGAGCCCGTCGACCCGGCAGCGCTGTCGGAACTCGTCAGGCAGCATGGGGTCGGCGGCCCGACCGCGAGGTTGGTGGCCGCGATGGGACGGGGCTGACGCTCGGCGCAACGGTGACGTCGGGGCGGGGTTGGTCGTGCTTTGGCGTTCAGTTCGGCGGGCCGTGCAGAACCCGCACCCCCAACCAGATCCCGATCATGGACGGCTGGAACTCCGTGGTGCGGCGGTACCAACCGGAGGCCGAGATTCTCGATGGATCATGGACTTTCCCGGGTCTGGACACGATCCGCGGCTGAGGTCACGGATTCGGTCAGTGGCTCGCTCGGCGCGCCGAGAACCGTTGCGGTCGACGATCCGTAGTACCAGGTAGTCGACGCCTCACAGCTCCCGACCCCGGGAACGTCGTGTCGATGCCGCGCTGGCGCGCGGGTCCAGATCGGGGCTTGCCATGTCGTCATCGCGCGTTCGGAGGGTCTGCGTCACCGTGCTGGCCGTCATCGCCAGCCTGGCCACCCTCGCCGGTGTCCAGTCGGCGCCGGCGGGCGCCACCCCGGTGATACCGTTCGCCCCGATCCGGCAATGGCAATTCTCCGATATCGATCCCGACGGGACCGAAGTGGTGGTCGCCCAAGGCACCGATGTGGCTGGCGATCTGTTCCGCAGGCGTAACTGGTCAGGGGTAGCCGGGTAGCCAGGGGTTTCTGCTGGTCAGCTGGGTGAGTGCGATGAGCATGGGGTGGCCGTGTTTGGCGGTGGTTTGGATGTAGCTGCGGAGTTTGGCGAAGTTCTGGGCGCCGGTGAGGGTG
>JBBQGJ010000099.1:0-18280 GCA_038322925.1 Mycobacteriales bacterium | reverse complement strand
GCGGGGCGCGGCGGTCACCCGGAACCCGGACTGCCGCGTCCACCGGCGCCGCCAGAAATGCCACACGATGGGCGCCCACTCCACGACCGGGAACCCGTCCCGTCGCACCAACGCCGCAGCCACCAGCGGCCCGGCGGCCAGCAGCGCGACCCAGAACGCGGCGCCCACACCGAACATGGGAATCGACACGGCGACCAGCAGCACCGCGACTAGCAGGGTGATGGCCTGCGCCGCCGACAGGTTCACGATCAGGCCGCGGCGGGACCGGCGGGGCAGCCTGCCCGTCCGGGGAGTCGACCGGTCGGACGTCGTGGTCATGGCGTGGCTCCCGTGGTGGTCGGTGATGTGAGGACCCGGCGGCCGCCGCCGGGTTCTTGCGGGCCGAGCACCCCGCGGGCCTCGTACTGCACGAACATTCGGTCGGCCTGGGTGAACGGCACCCCCAACTCGGTCGCCGCGGCCGCCGAGCTGACCACCGCTGACCGGTGCTGCGCGGCGCGAGCGAGGTAGGCGTCCATCGCCGGCTGCACCTGCGGATCGGGTGCCTCGGGGTTCCGCGACGAGAAGGCACTGGCCGGCGTTGCTGGCGGAACCACCGGCGGTGCCCGGGTGGTTGCCGGCGGGGGACGCACCGGCCGGTCCGCCGGGAGGTGTTGGCCCAGCCGCCCCACTCGGGCTGCCCGAACCCATACCCGTTGCCGTCGTTGGGGTTCCGGTCTGCGGCGCCGTCGGGGGTGTGAGTCGTCCCGGGCTTCCGACTGCCGTGGAAGGTGTCTGCGGCGGTGTGTTCCGGGTGCCGGTGCCGGGTCGGCCGGCGACCCACCCGGCGGCTCCGCCCACGGCTCAGCCCACGGCCCCGCCGACGGCTCCGGCCCCTGCTCGGCGCAGTTGACCGACCTGCCGGGCGTTGCCCCAGGCCCCGGCGACGCCGGAGGTGTTGGCGGCGCTGATCTGGTCGCCGGCGAAGTGGGCGAACCGCAGCACGGCCAGGGGCGAGAACGCCGCGAGCAGGACCCAAACGGAGCCGAGGAAGGCGTCGGTGATGTCCCCGGTGACCGACGCGCCGACCGCGCTGTAGGCCAGGGTCAGGATCACGCTGATCACGAACTTCGACAGGGCCAACGCCACCACGACTTCGAACCATTTGATGGCCCAGGTCTTGGTTTTCCCGCTGGCCAGGCCGGCCATCGCGAACGGCCCGAAGACCACGGTGCCGATGATGATCGCCTTCCGCAGGAACAACACCCCGATCACCACGCCCCACGCGATGATCCCCAACGCGGCGATCAGGGTGACGACGAGCCACCCGGAGGCCTCGATCGCGCCGTCCATTCCGAAGGCCTCCTTGATCCCGTCCTGCGCCGCGGTTTGGGCGTCACCGAGCAGGTAGGCGGAGACCTGGTCCACGATCAGCAGCAATCCGGCGGTGAGCACGGCGCACGCCGACCCGAGGACCAGGCCCAGTGCGCTGCCCCAGACCGCTCGCCACAACCCTCTGGGCGAGTGGGCGAGCATCGCCGTGACGACCTGCAGCAGGAACAGCACACCCACCACCGGCAGCACGAGATACCGCATGGTGGTGAGGATGTCCTGCAACCAGGTCGCGCCGAGGTTGACCCGCAGCCCGGTGTTGATCAGGTCGATGGCCTTGAGCATCATCCATTGGTTCGCCGCGACCGCCCCGGCCGCGATCCGTTGCAGGATGTCGCTCGACGCATCCGACAACCAGGAATTGATCCCGCCGTCACCCTGCCCGCCGGTGGGGAGATCGCTCAGCCGAATTGCACGCATTTGTTCCACACCGCCAACCCGGCCCCGTTGGAGAACATGCCGACGACGACGGCACGTTTGTTCGCGGTGTCTTCAAGCGCCACCCACGCCGAGCGCATGTCCGCCGACGGGTCCAGGGCGACCGGGATGCTCTCTCCGCCCCACGGGTTCGGGTCCCGGACGAAGTCCTCAGACAGGTCACCGGCCAGTTTGTCCAGGTCACCGGCCCCGTAATCCCAGGCTCCGTAGACCATGCCGCGGTTCTCGGCGCAACCCAGAGAGTTGACCGGGCAGTCACCGCCTTGGCCGGCTCTGCTGCCGGCGCAGGACCTGGCCTGGTCGGTCAGTGCGCTGTCCGTGCGGAACGGCGGCAGGCCGTCCTTGCCGCGGACGGTGTTGATGTTGCCCGTCCACCGCTCGGACAGGTCCAGGAATTGCCAGGCGCCGGGGATGTCCGGCGTGTCGGCGATGCGGTATTGGGCGGGGTCGCCGGCGAACGCCGGTGCCTGCGCGGTTGACACCCATTGCAGGTAGCCGTATCCGGCGCCGAGCAGCAATGCCGCCGCCAGTGCGACGAGGATGCCGGTGCGGCCGCGGGCGGCGGCCGCTCCGGTCGCGGCGAGCGACCCGGCCGCCCACACCACTGCGCACCCGATGACCGTGGCCACCGCCAGCACCAGGGCGAAAAGCACGCCCTGGTTCAGCCAGCTACTGATCGCCTCGGTGCCGGCGCCCGGTGTCCATGTCATGAGATGCTCCCGAATTCCCAGCGCCACGGTTCGGGTTTCGACCCGCTCGGCTGCGCCCACGCCGGGTGGACCCACCCGAACCCGGGTGCATTCGCGGTCAGCCAGTCGAACGCCGGCCCCCGTACCGGTGTTCACGCCGCAGCACGCGCCGATGTCGACGGCCTTGGCCCACCCGTGGTTACTGGTACCGGGGTCCACGCACAGCGATCCCTTTTCGGCGCGGCAGGCGACCTGCTCATCGAAGGACCGGTAGCCGTCGGTGATCCCGATGTCCTGCCCGAACACCGCCCGGAACGTCGTGTTCATGGCGTCGAACGCCGCGGCGGCGGTGCACTCCAACAGCAACACCGGCCGTGATGGCACCGGGCACAACGCGTTCGCCGGGATCCGCCCGTTCTGATACTCACCCCATTGCGCTGACCCACCACCGGACGTGTTGGCCGCCAACGCCGGGTCGCCCGACGCGCCGCCCACGCACGAACCCGACCGGGCGGGCAAATCGAGTTGAGCTGCAGCGGATGTCGGTGCGATGAGGTGGGCGACGATCCCGACGGCCTGCTCGTACATGTCGCGGTAGATCCCGCCGTCCGACGACGGTGAGCCCTACACGATCTGCCCGGCCTGCCATGGCGGTAACGATTGCCACCCGGGAACCCGCTGCAGCCGGTCGAGGAACAACCCGGCGGCCGTGGCCGGGTCGATGAGCTGGGCGGGGGCGCCCCACCCGGTCATCGGTCGCTGCTGGAACAGCCCGATCGAGTCCAGGTTGTTGCCCACCTTGTCGTGCGGGAACGCCAGTGACTGACGGGCGACGGCCCGCTCGCTGTCGTTTAGCTGACGGCCTTCCGCTGATCCGACCAGTGTCGAGGTGCCGTCGTTGGCGTAGTTGAACAGCGTGGATTCGGCCAGGGCAACAGCGATACCGATGGCCGCACCGACCGGACCGAGACCCCGACCCAGGGCCACACCGGTGACGATCGTCGCGTTGCGCTCCTGCGCGGTGCGGCGCAAACCGGATAACCGCTATTCATACGTCTGGGGGGTACATGGGGGGTACAACACTGGGTGAAATGGAGGCAAGATCGAGGCGTTGTTCGCCGTTTGACGACGTCACTGAACTGAACCTGCGGGTTGGTCGGGCACGGGTGTCTGGAATCCAACGTTCGGCCTAATAGCCGGGACTGCGGGGCCGAGTCTGTCGGACGCGGAGGTTCGTGGTGCTGGGCAATGGAATCCTCACCACCCCATGGGGGACGACTCTGCACAGGGTCAGGCCGAGCGGTTGGCTCCTGTTGTCCGAGGCGGACCGATCGCCGATGTACCTGCGCGGGCCCGGATGGGCGTCGGTCGACGGAAGGAAAGTCCTTCTGACAGCTCACGTCTGCCCCGGCCACCAGGGCCTTGATGAACCCGCTCGACCGATGTGCTTGGTTTGTCGTTTCGACGTTGCGGGATCCGGCGGCGGCGTAATGTCATCGGCTCGGCGACCGCCGGTAGCCGTCTTCAGGTGGGTGACAATGTTGGGCGAGAGGTACCGCGCGGCACTCAAACGGAGCAGGCTCGCCATACTGCCCGATGAGACGTTGGAGGCGGTGGTTGCTGGCGCGGTGTTCTTGGACGTGCCGGCGGGTGGAACGTTCTTGCAGCTCGGCGGGCCGGTGTTCGCCTGTGTGGTGATTGATGGGCTGGTCCGAACGTTTCTCGTTTCGGCCGACGGACGACAGCTCACGGTGCGCTACACGCGGCCCGGTGACGTCAACGGTGCGACCGCTCTGTACAGCCGCCCGCTGGTCAACATCAGTCAGCAGGCCATTACGGACAGCCGGGTGCTGATCCTGCGCACCGAATCGGTGGTCGCACGCGCGAAATCCGATGTCGCCCTTGCCAACGTCCTGCTCGTCGAGCTGGCCGAGCGTTCCGCGTCATATATCCACGCCTTGGCGAGCACGACGTTGTCCCCGCTTCGGGAGAATGTGGTCCGCCATCTGCTCGACCTGGCCGCCGTGGAACCACCGGGGCGGCGGCTGGTCGCGCGGTTGTCGCAGCAGCAACTGGCCGACCACGTCGGGACGGTGCGTGAGGTGGTCGGTCGGATCCTGCGTGACCTGAAGGACCAGGGTCTCGTGCTCACCGGACGCGACGAGATCGTGCTGCTCGACGCGGAACGCCTGCATGACCTGACCTGGCCGCGGATGTACTGAGGTTCCCGCGTGGTACCGCGCGAGGGTTCGAAGACGGGGCTTCGCTGAGTGATCGAAGTCGCAGACAACGCCTGCGGGAACGCACACGATGGAGGCCATCAGCCACCGGTTTGCATGGAGAGCCCGATGACCGACGTCGATGTTTCACGGACGGATCTGGACGGTTTCACCGGCGCGGTCATCCGTCCGCAGGATGCCGGGTACCCGGCTGGCCGGAGGGTGTGGAACGGGATGATCGACCGCTACCCGTCCATGATCGTGCGACCGGAATCAAGCGACGACGTCGCGATTGCGGTGACGTTCGCGCGGGACCGTGGGCTGCCGCTGGCGATTCGGGGTGGCGGCCACAACGTCGCCGGTAGCGGCGTGTGCGACCGCGGTGTCGTCATCGACCTTCGCGAGCTGCGCGGTGTTGCCGTCGATCCGGTGGCCCGCACCGTTACCGGGGGGGGTGGGTGCACCTGGGGTGAGTTCGACGCCGCCGCCGCCGAGCACGGGTTGGCCACCACCGGGGGCCTGATCTTCAGCACCGGGGTCGGCGGATTGACCCTCGGCGGCGGCATCGGCTGGCTGGCGCGCCGATACGGATTCAGCTCCGACAACCTGCGGCGGGCCGAAGTCGTCACCGCCGACGGTCGCATCGTCGTTGCCGACGACGACACGAATCCCGACCTGTTCTGGGCGCTACGCGGCGGCGGCGGTAACTTCGGCGTCGTCACTGAGCTGACGTTCCACGCGCATCCCGTCGACACGGTGCTCGGTGGGATCCTGCTGTACCGCAGCGAACGCGCAGCGGAGATCCTGGCCCAATACGCGACCTGGGCGGCCGGGATTCCCGACGAGATGGCGACGCTGGCCACCTTCCTCACGGCTCCACCCGAGCCGGTTGTGCCGCCGGAACTGAGGGGCCGGCCGGCGTTCGCCGTGGTGCTCTGTCACCTCGGCGACCACACCCAGGGGCGGGTCGCCCTCGACCGCCTGCGAGCGGCTGCCCCCCCGACGCCGACCTGGTACAGCCCATGCCGTACCCGAGCCTGCAACGGATGCTGGACGCCTCGGCCCTGTATGGCCGGCGCAGCTACTGGAAATCCGGCTAAATCCGGCGCCTTGGGCCCGACCTGCAACGGTTCGCCGTCGCCGCGGCCCGCACGATGCCACCACCGTTCTCGCAGATCCACATCCAACAACTCGGCGGCGCCATGGCAACCGGGTCGGCGGGCGCGGTCGGTCACCGCGACTCGGCCTACGTCGTCAACCTCGTCGGCAGCTGCCACGATGCCGCCGACGACGCGGCAATGATCGCCTGGGTTCGGGTGGCATGGGCCGAGCTGGAACCCGCAATCACCGGAACCTACGTCAACTTCCTCGACGGCGACGACTCCACCCGGGTGGCGGGCGCCTACGAACCGACCGCGTTTGCGCGGTTGACAACCCTGAAACGCCAATGGGGCCCCACCAATCTGTTCCACATCAACCACAACATTCCGGTGGAATGACATTGCGAGGACCACTTCAGTGATCCCCAAAGTCACCGATCCTGCTGGTTTCGTCACAGTCGGCCCCGATCTGCGTGAACCGGGCATCGCACCACCAACGCGAAGGCCGACTGTGCCGAGATTGTCCAGTACCTGCTCACGAGCAGCGGAGTCGTCGTGGCCGAGATCGTCCGTGGCTCCTCGCTCGACTGGACCCTGGTCCGGCTGCCCCTGCTCCACGACAAGCCGATTGACACTCCCGCCCGCGCGCGGCAGATCGGTGAGCCAGGGGGCTGCGACTCTCCCGGTCGGCGCTCGCAGACTTCCTCGTCAACGAAGCAGCAGACGGCACCTGGGGCGGCCGGGCTCTCCTCGCCGACCGCTGAGAGCTGCCCAGTGCGGTCCCGGTCGGGTCAGCTCTCCAGGACGCGCTCCTCGGCGGGCTCATCGACTGTGTCGGTGGCCCGGTCCCCGTGGCCGGGCCACCACGCTGCGTGCCCGATGAGTGCGGTGAGCGCCGGGGTCAGGAAGAGCGCCATCACGAACGCGGCCATGGCGATGCCGACGGAGAACGAGAAGCCCATCGACTTGAAGAACGTGCCCTCGGCGAACATCAGTGAGGCGAAGGTGCCGGCGAGGATCAGGCCGGCGGCCGCCACCGTCGGACCGGCATGCTCGATCGCCTTGGCGGCCGCGGGCCGCGGCTCGAGCCCTTCCCGTGCCTCTTCCCGCAGGCGCGCCACCATCAAGATGTTGTAGTCCGTGCCCAGCGCCACCACGAAGAGGTAGATGTAGATCGGCAGGATGAAGATCAGCCCCTGCTCTCCCAGCAGCCCTTGGAAGACCAGCACAGTCGCGCCCAGGCTGGCGGTGAAGCCGAGGCCCACCGACAGCATGAGGTACCACGGCGCGACGAGGCTGCGCAGCAGCAACGCCAGGATGATCATGATCAGCACTGCCGCGACCGGAAACACGACCGAGTAGTCACGCGCCATCGCGTCGTCGAGGTCGACGAAGATCGACGTGGTGCCGCCGACGAGGGACTCGGTCCCGTCCGGCGCGGCCGAGTGCGCGGTGTCACGCACGGGACCCTCGACGTTGGCCAGCGCCGCGTCGGACGCGGGGTCGTCGGACAGGACGACGGTGAACGCCGCGACGTCGTCGGTGCGGGCGGCCAGCGCCGCCGACGCGACCCCACTCGCTGCGCCGAGCTCGGCGGCGTACGTGGTGAGCTCGGCGTCGTCGAGCCTCTGGCCGTCTGTCGAGCGCAGCAGCACCGTCGTGGGGTCGGCGGCACCACTGGGCTGGCCCTTCTGGAAGGTGATCAGCGCCTGGCCCGACTCCGTCTTCTCGGTGCTGCTATCGGAGAAGTTGAAGGTCGGGTTGAACCCGAGTGCGAACAACGACAGGACGGCGAGCGACCCCGCCGAGACGACCGCATAGCGGACCGGGCGCGCGGCAACCGACCGCCCGATGCCGCGGAACCGAGTCGCCTCGGGCTCGACCATCCACTTCCTCGACGGCCAGGAGGTGACCCTTGGCCCCAGGACTACGACGACCGCGGGGACCAGCGTCAACGCCGCGAGCACCGCCATCGCGACCGCGAACGTTGCTTGCTACGCCCTTGGTTCGATTGTGAACCACGTCGCCTGGAGCGTGATCTTCCCCTCAGAGAATACGAACGTGTCCACGCCGTCATTGATCGCCCCGGCCGAGGCTTTTCCTGTCCACCGCGCCAGTAGGGCGTCCCCACCGAATACGCTCGATGTAACCGTGATGTCAATGTCAGGGAGACCCCCAAGAGCCGCGGTGTAGAACGCTTCGACGCCGGCCAAGCCCTCCAAGGCCCCTTGCGAGCTGATCACGATCGCATCGTCAGCGAAGTCCTGAAGGATGAGCGACACATCCCGCTTCGCCAAGGCCGCGAGGTGGGCGGAGAACACTTCCTGAGGTGTGCGGGTCATTGTTTGCTCCTGTGACTCGGGAGGCCCGATACTCCTCCAACGTCTTGCCGCCGTCAATCGAACAACGCCGTCCCGGCCGAAAGCAGAATTGTCAATTTCTGTTCAGGTTCCGTTCCGTCGAAGGAACCCTCTGGAAGTGCCTCCCGCACAAGTCTCCTCAAGAAGTTCGGCAGAAGTTTCCATAGGCTTCTTCACTGCGAACACGCCGGCAGGTGTCACCGATGCGGCCTGGACTCCCTCTGCCCGGCGTGCTTTCAAGCTGGTCGGCAGCGGAGCCGTCTACTCCCCACTGCGGGCGTCAGACCCACAATTGATCCTCCCGCAAGGGCGAGCCCGCCCTGGCACTTCGGGCTGTCGCTTGGAGGGTGATGACGCCGAACGGACCCGGCGCCCAGAAGCAACACGGCCAAACCGGCATGATGGCAGCCCTCTCGTCGGCCTACTCGTCTCGCAATAGTGAAGTCAGGACCACGGAAGCCCTCGCGCAACCAAGTAGCACCTGCGATAGGCAATCGGTCCGAGGCCGGAAAAAGCCTCAGCGCCGCCCGTCGGCCGCGGCCGCGGCGCAGGGCCAGTCGTCGGGACTGCGCCGCGGTGAGGTGGCTGCTGCGCGGGACTGGCCGTAGCGGTCTGCGAGGACGTTCCAGGTCCAGGTGCGGACCGCCCGGGCCCGACCGGCGCGCGCGAGCGGCATGTAGGGCTGGTCGAATGCGACGACGATCTCCCACCAACGGCCGCCGGGGGCGCGGCCGCGGGGGTCGGCGACATCGCGTGCCTGGACGGCGATGACGACGCCTCGGCCGGCGTGGGTGTTGCGGATCCGTTGCCCGACCCGGAACGGCGCGGTTTGCGGCACCCCGTGGTCGACGTGGCCCCGCGGGGGCCTGTTCATCGCCTGAACTGAACGGTCCTTTCCAGGTGGTGGTGGTGCGTCTCGTGGTCGGTGGTGACGGCGGCGTCCCGGCCGGCCGCGACGAGCCGGCGGGTGGAGCACCGCAGCCGGGTGCGGACACTGCCGGCTGTGCCGCCGAGTAGGACCAGCGGCCACCCGGCGGCGACCAGCGTGATGCGGCCGCCAGGGCGACACCGCTCAATGGTTTGCCGTCGCGGCGGTGGGCGTTGAGGCTTCCCGCGAGCAGCAGCCACAGCCCGGCGACCAGCAGCACCGCCGCCACGCCGGACCAAACGGTCGCGGCAATCGCCAGGGGTCGGGTCGGCACATCGGGCACGTGTGCGGCGAGCCGGGCCGCACACATAGCGGGCATGACGCAGACGACAGGCGACGACCGTTGGGCCGCCAACGGCTTCGACGCGGAGACTGGCGGTCGGTGGCTGGCCCGCGGCTTCGACGCGGCGGACGCCGCGGCCTGGGGCGCACCACCGGATCGACCCCGACGCGGCACGGGCCTGGGAACGTGCCGGTTTCGCCGGCGGCGACCTTCCGTCGCGGGCGGCGCAGTTGGGTCGCGTCGCTGCCACTCGCGCACGTCGACGAGCAGGCGTGCACGCTCAAGGTGACGCTACCGATCCAGCGCGGCGCGCGGACGGTTCGCGTCCGTAGGCGCTGCAGATGCAGATCTCGCTTGCCTACTTCGCGCAGCGTCGCAAGCCGATCACCTCGCAGCTGCCGGCGCCTCTTCAGCGCTCGGCGAGCGGTCGAGCCGATCCGGACGGCGCCTTACCAGAGTGCTTGGACAGCCGTGCCGTAGTGCAGTGTCGCCACCGTGCCCTTGGCGCTCCATGCCATCGCGGCGGACATATCGGGCCAGTTGTCCATCCCGTCCTGCCAATGCCAGGCGATGCCCGCCGGTGACTCGTAGTACTCATCGATCACGAAGACCGTCTTGCCGGTCGGCTCCGAGTTCGGGTCCATCGGGTTCGAAAGTTCCGGGCCCTTGGAGATCGTGTAGTCCAGCAGCGCCACATCGCCCTCGCGGGGATGTCCCTTCATCCACTCGCCATGGCTCGCGAAGATGCGATCTCCTTCGGCCACGTCATCAGGCCCCACCGTGAACAGGATGACGACGTGCGACTTTCCCCTGTGCGACATGCTTACGTCCTTTCACTAGCCGGAAACGCTGCCAACGAGACCTGTTCTCCTCTGTCGATCCAGTTGAAGAACCTACCTGCCTCCTGAGTCAAACGACGATCCGCGCCAGCTCGCGCCTCCGGCTTTGGCGGCTCTCCCATTGAGGTCGGTCGGCGGTATGGGTTGGCGAGCGGCGAGTGGAACCTCGTCGGCGCAAGGCGGACCTTGTGATCCGACGCGTCGATTGCCAAGCCCAGAGCGACCGAGATGCCGACCGAGATCAGCACCGGAAGCTCCGTCGCAGGGTTCCAGGTCGAATCGCTGCTCGGCGAGGGTGCGATGATGGGCGGGTTGTAGTCGATCGACGAACGCCGGTCGATCAGTGTTGAACTGAAACGGATATCAGTGCGTCGCCGGGTGAACAGCGCCTGCTCCACGCCGAGACGACCAGCGCGGTCGTCTCGGACATCGACACCCGCCACCGTGGGTGGGACTGTTGTGCATTATCGGGGCACAAGTGAATGCACGATTCTCAGAGAATGTAGTGTGCCAGTTCTGTAATTACGGAAATGTTGTTCTCGTGCGCGAAAGCGGGCCAATTCGTCACCCGGTCGCACCTTTCGAGAAATGCGTGCCGAATGTAGCGTCCGGGGTTTATGGACCGGGGGGGAACACCAGACGTACATCGCCGGCGGCGCGCGATACTCCAGAACTCGGCGGCCGTGGCGTGCCCATCCGCGCCCAAGCTGATCGACCCGCAGCCCAACAGGTGACGGTTGCCGGTTGATCGCATGTACTGAAGAATTGCGCCCCACAACAGGGAAATGGCCGTTCCTGTGCGGTGGTCCGGATGAACAGATCGCCGCGCGAGCCGACCGTGGGGGGCACCGGCACGATTGACCTTGTTGCGACACCGCCCGGGGTGGGGCCAACACCGTACTCACGATCACGACGGTGAGAATGGCCACCGCGAGTGCGACGATCCCGGCGGCCCTGCGCTCCACGATGCCCGACGGTACTCATCGGCGGAATTGGGCGGTGCGATCCTGACCCAGGGCTATCGAGCGGTCGCGGGACTGTGCAGCGTTCGTGGACCCTGCTACCGCGAGCAGCGCAGCGCCATTGTCAACCCCCTGCCGCCTCACGCCGGCGTACACCCCCGCGTGGCCCGTGAACTGAATGTGCGCGCGCCGCCATCCGGGCCATGGCTCGGCGATAGCCTTGAATCGTGCTGGTGCCGGAAGGGAATGTTGATGAGGGGCGCCTGGCCGCTGTCTGCTCCCGATCCGGCATTGCCCGACTGATGATCTTCGGTTCGGTGGCCCGTGGAACCGCGCAACCGTCGAGTGACGTGGACATCTTGGATGAGCTTCTGCCGGGTCGGCGGCTCGGTTGGGAGATCGAGGACCTGACGGACGAGCTCTCCGAGCTGTTCGGGCGCCGGGTCGACCTGTTGTCGGCAGCGGCGCTGCACGACCGTCTGCGCGCAACTGTCCTGGCGGAGGCTCGGCCACTGTATGCGGCGTGATGTCCTGCTTCTGGAGCAGCTGATCGAGGCGGCCGACCAGGCTGTGGCATTGGTCGAAGGAGTCGCTATCCAGGATCTGGCAGCCGATCGGATCCGCCGAGACGCTCTGCCGTGGAACTTCGCGGTCCTGGGCGAGGCTTCAGCCCTGCTATCGGCTGAAGTGAAGGAACAGTTCGCCGACGTCCCATGGCGCCAGCCGGGTCTTGGACCGTTCGGTCCTTGCTGGGCCGTTGAGGTGGATTGGCGTGCAGCCCGCCCGCATGGAGTCAGCAACACCTGTTGATCGCGGCCCGAAGCGGCTTCGAGGTCAGCGGGGCTACCCAGTCACCTCGTACGAGCCGATCGTGATAAAAGGGGACTGCGCCTTGCGCTACCGGCGCCGCGATCCGCGCATGAACTGGTCGACAGCGGTCTGCTCGATTCCGTCCAGCAGTTCCGGGGCCACCAGGTCGCCGTTGATCAGCGTGGCGATGCCCTGCAGGGTTGCGAACAGCACGATCCCCGCGCCCTGTGGGTCGCCGGATTCGAGCACGCCCTGTGCCTGCCCCTGCATGATCAGGTCGTTCATCAGCCCGAACGGCGCAGCGGCGGCCGCGACGAGCTGGTCGGCGCCCTCGCGGTGCTTGCCGGTGAACATCAGTTCCAGCAGTGCGGCGTCCTGGGTGGCGAACCGCAGGTAGGCCGCCGCCATCGCGTGCAGCCGCGGCCCGAACTCCTCCCCGGTGGCGGCGAGCGCGGCGCGGAGTTCCGCGTCCAGCCGGGCGAATCCGGCCTCGGCGAGCGCGTCCAGCAGCGCCTGCCGATCCGGGAAGTGCCGCCGGGGCGCGGCGTTGCTCACGCCGGCCTCGCGAGCCAGTTCGCGCAGCGAGAGTCGCTCCGCGCCGTGTTCGCGCAGGGTGCGTTCGGCGGCGGCGAGCAGTGCCGCGCGGAGGTTTCCGTGGTGGTAGGGGGGCACCTGCTCACTATAGCCCGAATGTTGTCATTGACGACATTGTTGTCGGCGCATACATTGTCGCTCATGACAACATTCACGATCGAACAGATCCCCGACATGACGCGTCGCACCGTCGCCATCACCGGAGCGAACAGCGGCATCGGCCGCGCCGCGGCCCGCGCGCTCGCCGCCAAGGGAGCCCACGTCGTGCTCGCCGTCCGCGACCCCGCCAAGGGCCGCGCGGCCGCCGCGACCATGACCGGCGACGTCAGCGTGCGACGGCTGGACCTCGCCGACCTCGCCTCGGTTCGCTCGTTCGCCGACGACTTCACCGGGCCCATCGACGTGCTGATCAACAACGCGGGTCTGATGATCCCGCCGCTCGGACGCACCGCCGATGGTTTCGAACTCCAATTCGGCACCAACCACCTCGGCCATTTCGCGCTCACGAACCTGCTGCTGCCGCGGATCCGGGAGCGGGTGGTCACCGTCTCCTCGAACGGGCACCGCACCGGCACGATCGACTTCGACGACCTCAACTGGGACCGCAAGCCCTACAAGGCGTTTCCCGCCTACGCGCAGTCGAAACTGGCGAACCTGCTGTTCACGGCAGAACTGCAGCACCGCCTCACCGAGGCCGGCTCGCCAGTGCTCGCGACCGCCGCACACCCCGGCACGGCGGCCACCAACCTCCTCGGGCACCTCGAGAACGAGCGGTCCCCGCTGCAAGGGCTGCGCACGGCCGTCACCAGGCGGCTCTCGCAGAGCGACGACGACGGCGCGCTGCCCACGCTCTACGCCGCGGTGACGGACGTCCCTGGAGGCAGCCACGCCGGCCCGGCCGGCTTCTTGCAGGGACGCGGCGCGCCGAAGCTCGTCAGCCGGTCGAGGGCCGCCCGCGACGGCGCACTCGCCCGTCGCCTGTGGACGGCGTCAGAGGAACTGACCGGCGTCACCTTCCCGCTGACCGCGACGAAGGCCTCTGCCGGCACACCCCGATGAACGTCCGACATCAGCGACCAACCGACAGTCCGGACGACCCTCCGGCACCGTGCGTGGCCGGACCCGGGACGGTGTGGTGACCAACCTGGGAGTCCCCCGTCTGCACCGCGGCAGCCTCGCCCGCGCAGGCAGGACGGGACCACCGCCCAGCAGACCGGGCGCGTCCTCGAACGACCCGACCGCATCACCCGATCCATCTGCTCCCAGGTGTCCGCAAGGCCCTCGTCGGTCATCCACCCCGCTGTCCAGGTCCACCGCGCCGCCTCGCGCCGGCAGGCTCGTTGCATCACCGTTACGGCCTGTGCGCCGGCCGGGCTGTTCCAGCCGTCGGTCGCGACCGCCACGCTGCAGCTCCGGCAACGAAGCGCGGCCCGGACCACCGCCGCGAGCGGTACCCCAAGGCATCGCTCGATCTCCGGCCCGCATTGACTCGCCGAGCGACGTTCGGTGCGATTCTGGGCAGAACGAGCACCTCGGCACCCTCATGTCGGCCCTCGGCAGACCCGCTGGAAACGCCTTGCGGTCCAACGACCTTAAGAGCTCCCCAACCCGTCACCCTACGTAGCCCACCCGATCTAGCGAAGAGCCCCTCTCTAGGTGCGACCGGGTCAGAGCCTTTGGTCCGTGATCGGCGGCACGGACGGCGCCGCTATCGCCCGCGACATGGTCGTTGTCACTCCGACGAAGCCGCCTGGCCGCAGGCCCCGCTTGGGCCCATTGGATGGTGTCTGTCAGTGGGTGCTGCGCCAGCGGAGTCCTCGCTTCCGCCTGCACTGTCGGGGCGGAGGACTTCCTGGCCACCGCCACCGCAGCGGCACAGGCACTGGCCGAACTGGACCAGGCAATCGCAGGTGGCACCATGACACGAGAGGGGAGGAAGGCCAAGTGGTCCACGTCCCTACGGATGAGTTCAGCGACCTGATGCCCCGTGGTCCCGTAATGCCCGTGTCCAGAGAAGCCCGCCTGCTGGCTGAAGAACACTTCAGCCGGCAAGGGAGACAATCTTGCACTTTGGGAACAGAACGGGCTCGAGGTGGGTGAGATCGCGGCGGCGGCCTACTTCGGATGGTGCGGTTCGCCGTAGGTCCTCAACCGCGGGTGATTCACTCTGCCCTGTAAGCGCTTTGGATGTTGTGACTGCGGTGGGCGAGTTAGTAGTGACGAAGGTCGGTGATGGTGAGATTGGTCTCGGGGCCTTGGGCCAGCACGAACATCGGTGTGGCGTGTTGCGGGCGAGGGCGGGTGTGGAAACGAACTGGGTTGAAGATCCACGACCAGCCCAGGAACGCCGGGACGGCGATCACGCAGCCGATGATGATCGACCACAGAGTCAGTCAGGTGACGTTTGAGGCCAGGTCGGACCTGGAGTCCGCGAGTTCCTCGGTGGATGCCGGCCGCAGTGCGTCTCGGGCGTCGGCGAAGTTGCCGTAGAGCCGGTGTTCCAGGTTCGCGGAGGTGAAGCGCTGGCCGAGGCGGCGTCGGAAGAAGGCGTTGGTGGAGTAGCGGGTCCGGGACAGCACGAACCGCTGGTTAGTGGCGATCATGTCGAAGAACGCCGGTTCCGCGTGTCTGGACACCTCGAAGTTGTCGTAGTTGACGACGACGTGAACCTTCGTGCCGATGGCTTCGAAGCGTCGGTTCAGGGTCTGCGCCAGGGGTGCCACATCGTCGGGGTTGTTCAGGGTGATGCCCTCGAAATTGCAGAACAGCACATTCTGCTCGGCGTCGTAGGTGAACCGGTCGCCCAGCGGTTGCGGGGGCCGGTTCCGTAGGCCCATCACGTCTTCGGCGAAGATCTCCGGGTCCATGATCGTCAACTCGTCGGACACGATGGGCCGGAAGGCCATTTGTTCGATGATGTCCCGCTCGATGTCCAGTCCCGGTGCTACCTCGACAAGTTCCAGGCCCCGTGGAGCGAGTTTGAAGACGCAGCGTTCGGTGATGTAGTAGACGGTTTGTCCGCGCCGGCGGGCGTATTCGCCGCTGAAGGTGACCTGATCGACCTGTTGTTGGAATTTCGCGACCTTGCCTTCTTCGAGGATCCGCAGTCGGCCGTCGGTGATGGCCAGCTTCGCGCCCGCCCCGAACAGGCCGAGAAAGTAGACCTCTTTCGTGGATTGGCTGATGTTGATGAACCCGCCGGGCCCGGCGATCTTGGTGCCGAATCGGCTGACGTTGACGTTGCCGTCGGCGTCGGCTTCGGCCATGCCAAGGAACGCCTGGTCCAGTCCGCCGCCGTCGTAGAAGTCGAATTGGTAGGGCTGGTCGATGATGGCCTCGGCGTTCGAGGTTGCGCCGAAACTCAGTCCACCGGCTGGGATTCCACCGATGCCGCCGGATTCCACGGTGAGGGTGATTAGGTGCAGGATGCCCTCGTCGTTGGCGACCGAGGCGATGCCTTCTGGTATTCCGATACCGAGGTTGACCACCGAGTTGGGGCTGAGGAACATCGCCGCCCTCCGGGCGATGACCTTGCGTGGGGTGAGTGCTATTGAGGGGATCGACTCGTCGGCGATGGTCGTGTCGCCGGTGTAGGCCGGGTTGAAGGCCTCGGCGAACGTCTGCTGGTGGTCCTCCGGCGGGCTCAGCACCACGGCGTCGACCAGGATCCCCGGGATCTTCACCTCGCGAGGGCTGACGACTCGCCGCATCGTGGTGCGTTCCACCTGGACGATGACCAGGCCACCGGAGTTCTTGACCGCCTGGGCAATGGACAAGGCCTCGAGGGTGACGGCCTCGCGTTCCATGGTGATGTTGCCCTCGGGGTCCGCGGTGGTTCCGCGGAGCAGTGCGACGTCGATGCGCCGACTGGGCACGAAAAGGTGCTCTGCGCCATTGATCTCGACAAGTTCGACGATGTTCTCGACGCTGCGACTGTTCAGCCGGCCGCCTTCCAGTCGGGGGTCGATGAACGTGCCGATGCCGATGTCGGTCAGGGTGCCGGGGCGACCGGCGGCGATGTCTCGGAACCAGTGACTGATGACGCCCTGCGGGAGGCAGTAGGCGTCGATGTCACCATTCAG
Organism: Mycobacteriales bacterium; assembly: GCA_038322925.1. Lineage (GTDB taxonomy): Bacteria > Actinomycetota > Actinomycetes > Mycobacteriales > Nakamurellaceae > Nakamurella. Next base: position 1,605 of record JBBQGJ010000099.1, on the reverse strand, counting down.
TGCGAGTGCACCCAGTGTGGGAGCGAGGCCCCAGTGCCCACCGATCGCGCGTTCCACCATGCCTGGATGCCCGAAGTGGTTGAGGCCCTTCGCCTTTCCGTCGCCCTGGCCGGCGGCGAAGATCAGGGTGAGTCGGCCGGGTTCGCCGGTGTCCAGGAATCGCCGCTCCAGGGCGACGGCCAGGTGTTCGGGAAATCCGATTCCGACGAATCCGCCGGTGGCGATGGTGTCGCCGGACAGGATGACCTGCATCGCCTCATCGGCTGTGATGACCTTGTCTCGTCGCATGACCCTTTATCTCCCTGCCTGATCGGTGATGGTTCTGATCCCGCGGTTGTAACGTGGTGCGGTCGGAGGCCCGTAGTTCGGTGAGCGCCGTGGTTTGTCCGCGTCGCGGTGTCGCGTGGATGAATTGAACCGGGTCAGATCGTGGGCGTAGGCCTTCACGACCGGCGCTGATCAGTCAGGTGGGCCAGAAACGCCTCGACCGGAATCCCCGGCAGCCAATCCGCCCCGAGCGCCGTCCATGACTGCTCGCGATGTCCGGCGACGAGATCCGTTGCACCAGCGTGCATTCGGGCTCCCACCCATCGTCGTAGACAGAGTCAACGTAAGCCGTCAACGACAGCGTTCGGGGACCTACACGGGCCCGGCGTGGTGGTGCATAGGACGGGCCATGCGGTGGTCGTGCTGTCGGTGTGGCCATGACGTCTCCTCCAGGAAGTCACTGACACGGACGATGCGTTGCGCGACGTCCGCCGGGGCGTTGGGCAATGTGGCCGAACTCGGCGCCCGTTGAACGGGCAGCCGTTTGGATCGGCGGGTGTAGCGGCGAGCAGGTCATCCCAGTTCCCCCGTTTGGTACCCGACTCTTCGCTGCGCCTGCTGAACAGCATCCCCCAGCGGCATCAGCATGACTGACGATACGCCCATATAGGGTAATGCGGGGTGATCTGATGCAAGGCGAGGCGGGCCCGGCCCAAGGAGCTTTGCTCGATCGACCAGAGGTTGGACGGGCCGGAGGTCGCGGGGTTGGGTCGCCGGCGGTCCGCGGGATCGGGCCGGCTTCGCCGACCAGGAGCTGCTCGAGGTGGGTGTCTTGGACAGATCGGCCAGCAGTTGGTGGTGGACAGAATGGGGGACCGGCTGGGATTAAATGGAACCGGGCAGCGAAATGGCGGCCGGGCGAATTAATGGGGATAAACGGTTCAATGAGATACGCGTTGCTAGCCAACCACTGTGGGCCCGCTTAGCGGAGGCCGTTTGTCGGTTCAACCTACCAGCCGCGAACTCTGGGCCGGCAGATCGTTGCGGCGCCCTTCGCGACCAGGCCTTGTGCACAACCGGTCATTGACCGAACAATGCCAGCCGTGGCTGATGCTCCGTGGCGGGTCCGGGTGACTGTTGCCGAAATGCCTGCGCCCAGGTCGCCGCGTGCGTTTGTGGCCGACCTGCCTGATGGGTGGCCGCAGTGGTTGGCGGGGACGGGAATCCCACCTGGGGCTCCGTTTCTGATGTCTCCGACGCTTGACTACGACGTGGTGCTGAGCCTAAATCCACCGCGCAGCTCCCAGTTGATCTTGGAATCCGGTAGTTGATCTTGAA
>JBBQGJ010000098.1:0-18331 GCA_038322925.1 Mycobacteriales bacterium | reverse complement strand
GATCCGCTGGTGCACCGCGGTGAGCAGCCCGGCGGCGCGGGCGAGCAGGCCGTGCACGAACCCGACCGAGGGGGCCGCCCCGGTCAGTGATTGCAGCAGCGCCACCACGCGGTGCGCGGGGATGAAGTGCACGACCATCAGGTAGACGACGAAGGCCTGCAGGTTGGGTCCGTATCCCACCGGTCCGCTGCGGGCGCCTTCCGGTCGGGCTGCGGTGCTCACCCGGCCGCATCCGCAGCGCACCGAGTGTTGGTCGTACTGGGTGACTCGTACCGCGACCAAAGGGATCTCGTGCTGCTGGAAGCGGTCGACCACGCCCAGGTCCGTCCCGCCGGCCAGGTCCTGGCCACACGCACACTGCCCTTCGGGGAACGTGTCGGTGCTTTCATTGGGGCTGTCGGTCCAGGCCAGGTGGAACCCCGGCGCACCGGACTGCTTGCCGGGCTTACGTTTCACCGCGCCACCACGACGATCAGATCTCGCTCGCGGTGCGGGCTTACCCGGCTGGTCGTCCAACGACGGCGGACTGGAGGAATTCCCCGAGTTCCGCGACAGCAGATGCTCGACCCGGGCCAGCTTCGCCGCCAACGCCTCGTAAGCCACGTCCGTATCCGCGATCCGGGTGGCCAGCGCGGTGATCTGCCGATCCTGCGCCGCGATCCGCTCGGCCTGCTCACCCACCAGCACGATCAGCTCGTCGCGGGACATCTCCGCCGGGACAGACACCCGGTGATCACAGCATCCCGCGAGGCACGGACAACGCTGACACGCCGGATCACACCAGTCACATCAGCACCACCAGTCACAGGCCGCGATTCCGCCGGCCATGATCAACACACTCCGCTCACAGGCTGAATGTTTACCTCCCGGCTCGTCATCGGACTGTTCATCCTGGGACCAGGATTCTCGGATTGGCGGATTTCCAGCAGAGTCAGCAGACCCCCATGGGCCCGCGGGAGTCCCTCGAAATTCCGCGTCCAAGTACTCACCGAACACTCCGGCAACGGCGGCGCGGGTATCGATATGCCGCTCCGGCACCGCGAACGAGAGCAACGGGCGATCCCAAGGACCGCGCCGCTGCAATGACGTTCAGTGATAGTGAGGTTACGTTCGGCAATACCCGTTGATGACGTTCCGCAGCTGACCTGTGACCTTTGGTGAGTGAATGGCGGCCTATCGGCCCACCGCGCGTGCCATGCCCGGCAGCGTGACATGACCGACGCGCTTCGCGACTCCAGCCGCCCTTGGTACCAGGTTGCGCGGATAGGCTCGCCGACGTGCTACCACCACTGCTGGATGGATCCACCTCCGATTATTCCCCGTCGAGTTATTCCCCGTCGAGCGCCCGCCCGATGGCACCGACGGTGTCGGTGCTGCTCCGTGTTGACGGAGTCGTGCACGTCAGCGATCTGGCCGTGCAGTCGTTTGCTCGGCATGCGACCGAGCAACTGGCGCCACCGGCCGCCGACACCACAAGTGCGCTGATCGGCGGAATGCGTGGCTTTCTCGAGGGGCGGCCCGATCTCCTGCCGTCCGACCCGAATGTGAGCCAGGCACTCAGCAAAGCCGAAGACGGCGATGAAGCTGTCGAGATCCTTTGCAGGGCAGCGGGTCTGACTCCGCGCCAGATCGTTGCCGCGCGCCGCGCGTCGCGGGTCGATCTCGCGAATTCGGCGTGGGCCGTCGACGCGGCCCCTGGGTTGGCCGGATTGATTGCCGGAATTCCGCCAGATTCCTACATCGCGGTCGTCGCCCACGACTTCACGGGCGCCCGTGAAGTCCTGGACGCCATCGAAATCTCCTCCGCCGTCGAAGAATTCCTCGTCGACGCCGGTGGCACAGAGGGCATGGAGCAAGTCGTCGGCCGAGTCCTGGCCGCGACCGGAGCCACGTCCAGGCCCGATCGCCTGCTGGTCGTCGGTAGCCGCTGGGATCCGGATCTCGCGGTGCCGCACGCCGCCGGCTGCACGACGGCGCTGGTCGACAGATTCGGCCGCGGACGCGGAACGCCGACCTGGCGGGGCGCCCAACTCGCCGAGCTGGTGGCGGACATTCATCGCTGGTCAGCCGCATCGGTGACAGCCCACGGATGACCAAGGGCCGCACCACCCAGAGCGACCATCCGACCGTCGAAACGGCCGACGACGCTGACGGGATCGTCGGCCGGGATCGCCGCCGCGACGACTGGCTCACCCCGGACGGGCAGTCCGTCGACTACCCCACCCACATCCTGGCGCACCTGTCGGACACCCACCTGACCTCCGCCGGGATCCGCTACAACGGCGTGATCGACGCCGACGCCGCGCTCGACCGCGCCGTCGCGGTGCTCCGCGCAGCCGTGGCCGACGGCAGGCGGATCGACGCGGTGGTGGTGTCCGGCGACTTGACGGACTCCGGCGACCCGGCCGCCTACCTCCGGCTCGAAGCGGCGTTGGGCCGAGTCGCCCGCGACGGACGTCACGGTGTCCCGCTCATCTTCGCGACCGGCAACCACGACGTCCGGCGTCAGTTTCACCGACATCTGCTGCGGCTGGGCGACACCGACGATCCCATCCTGCAGGTCCACGCCGTCCGCGGGTTGCGGATCATCGTGCTGGATTCGACCATCCCGGGCCATGGTCACGGCCGGCTGCTCCCGGGGCACCTCGACGCGCTCCGCGGCGAACTCCACACGCCTGCCGAGAAGGGCACGGTGGTCGTCCTGCACCACGCGCCGCTACCGCCGCCGTCGCCGCTGCTGAGCTACTTCGCTCTGGAATCGGAGTCCCGCCGGCAACTCGCCGCCGCCGTTGCCGGGACCGACGTCAGGCTGATCCTGGCCGGGCATCACCACCTGCCGCAGTCCGGGATGCTGGGTGCCGTGCCGGTCGCCGTGGCCGGGTCGACGGCGATCCGTACCGACCCGCTCGGTGCCGCCGGGCACGAGCGAACGTTCGAGGACGGGGCGTTCAATCTCGTCGAGCTCTTTGCGGACACCCTGACCGTGTCCGTCATTCCGGTGAGCGGCGCACCTGTCGTCTTCGACCTCGACGCCGCGGGATGCCGGGCAGTGATCGACGCCCATCCAACGGACCCGGATCAAAGCAGATCAGAGCAGATCAGAGCAGATCAGAGCAGATCAGAGCAGACCAGAGCAGATCAGAGCAGATCAGAGCGGATCAGTGCAGATCAGACCCGGCGCCCGTCGCCAACGGGTGTGCGCCGCTCGCTCAGCGCACCAGCCTCGTCACCAGCTCCGGAAACGCCAGCACCAGCCAACACCCGGCCAGCAGGAACGGCCCGAACGGAATGGCCGTCTTCATGGTCATCCGCCGCGAGGCCAAGCCCGCCACCGCCAACACGGCACCCAGCACGAAGGCCACGAGAACGCCAAGCACCGCGACCGCGACCGAGACGTACCCCGTCATCAGCGCGAGCGACGGAACGAGCTTCACGTCACCGTGACCCATCCCGCGCGGCGCCACCACGGCGAGCAGCAAGAACAACCCCGACAGTACGGCCGCCACGACAAGCGCCGTGACCGTACTCCCGGACTCCGGGCGCAACCATTCGGTGAATCCGACGACGAGCATGGTGATCGGGATCGCCGGCAGGGTCAGCGCATCGGGCAGACGATGATGGATGACGTCCACCGCCCCGAGCGCGACACCCAACCAGCCGGCCCAGACCACCAGGGCGATCAGCGGGCTGCCCCACGCCAACCCGACCCCGACACCGGTCATGACCGCAGTAGTCGCCTCGGCGATTCCCGGGCGCAGCACGACTCCACGGCGGAGCACCGCAAGCAACCGCCGGATGACCCACCCGACGACAGCGCCGACCGCAACGCCACACATCGCGGGTAGCCAGAAGAAGTCGGGCACGTCACGACAGTCTCACGGCAGCGACGGGAGGGCGCAGTTGTCCACAACGGCTGGCCAGCAGTCGCCGGGTTTCAGCCGACCGGCAGCGGCAGATCCGTTCCCGACGCCTCGCGCAACCCCCGACGCATCGCCTCGGCGGGCGCCGGCAGCCCGGTCATCAACTCGAACTGCCGTAACGCCTGGTGCAGCAACATATCCAGGCCGGTGACCGTCAACCGGTCCGGTCCGCCGGCCGCGGCCAACGGCGTCGGCCACGGGTGGTAGACCACGTCGAACAGCACGGGAACCGCGCTGAGCCGGTCGGCCAGTGCATCTGCGCCACCGGCCGGGACGGTCGAGACCACGAGATCGGCGGTCTCGGCGACGGCGCCGATCCGCTCGGCGTCCCAGATGATCCCGGTGGTCCGAATGCCAAGTGCCCGGCCCAGTTCCACCGCGGACGCCGTGCTTTCGGGGCGCCGCCCGGCGATCACCAGCGTGCTGGTGCCCAGCTCGGCCAGGGCCGCGACGACGGACGCCGCAGTGCCTCCACCGCCCAGAATCAACGCGGTCCGCGGCGGGCGAGCGCCGACGGCACGAAGGCCACCGATGATCCCGTCGACGTCGGTGTTCTCGGCAAACCAGCCTCCGTTCCGGCGGACAAGCGTGTTGGCGACGCCGAGCGTGCGCACTCGTGCGCTTGCCTCGTCCGCCACCGCCGCGGCGGCCGCCTTGCCCGGCATGGTGACGGAAAAGCCGGCCCAGTCCGGTCCGCGCGTGGCAACCAGCGCCGGCAGCCCGTCGCCGTCACACTCGATCGCCTCGTACGTCCACTGGGTGAGCCCGCTGGCCGCGTATCCCGCCCGGTGCAGCGCCGGGGACAACGAATGGGAGACCGGCGAGCCGAGCACGGCCGCTCGCCGCCGGCCCGGCACCGGCTCAGCCGAAGACACCGTTGGCCCGTGCGTGATCGACACAGACGTTGTGCTGCTCGACGGTGTCGCTGAAGCAGGATGTCCCGTCCTGATCGACCTTGACGAAGAACAGCCACGAACCAGGTGCCGGGTTCAGCGCGGCCGTGACGGCATCGGGACCGGGTGACGAGATCGGCGTCGGCGGAAGCCCCGGGTTCGCGTACGTGTTGTACAGGCTCGGGTTCGCCCGATCTGCCGCCGTGGTGGCGATCGAGGCGCGATCCAGCGCGTAGTTGACCGTCGAGTCGAATTCCAGATTCATCGGCTTGGCCAGCCTGTTGAAGGTCACCCGGGACACCTTGGGCATGTCGGCGGTGATCGCCTCCCGTTCCACCAGCGACGCGATGATCGCCGCCTGGTAGGGCGTGACGCCGTTCGCGGCCGCATCCCTGACGGTCTCAGTCCCGTTCCACAGCGCCGCCGACGCACTGACCACGGCCTGCAACGCCTGCTCCGGGGTCGCTCGCGGCGGGATGTCGAAGTCGCCGGGCAGCATCATGCCCTCCAACCGCTTATGGGGGTCCGGCGCGAGTCGCACGCTGTCGGCAGCCCACTCCACCACTCCCAGCTTCGCCGGATCGGCGGTCTCCGCGACTTCCCACAGGTCGTCGGTGGTGAAGCAATTCGACTGCCCGTTGAGCGGAACACAAGCGGCAGCAGTGATCTCGCTGATGTAGCCCGGGACGACGGTCGGTGGCTGGTTGGGGTCAGTGGATGTCGCGGTGACGTCCGCGAGCTGGCGGCCGGGGATCAGCCGCACGTGACCGACGTGGTTCTCGGCGGCCACCAGCGCATCCGCGGCGGCCTGGGCGGAGGCGTTCTGCCGCACCCGGTAGTAGCCCGGTCGCAGCGCCTGGACGTCGGCGTCCTTGGCCGCCTGCGCCTCGAACGCCTCGGCGCTGGCCACCACGCCGGCATCCGCGAGCGTGCTGGCGATGTCGGCCGGCCCGTCACCGCCCTGCACCCGGACGATCACCTCGGTGTCGCCGGTGCCCTGGTAGTCCGCGACCTGGCCGGCCGTCGACCGCCAGACGACGAATCCGGCAGCCAGTCCCGCGATGATGACGACCAGCACCAGCACCGCGATGATCAGCCAGACGCGATGCCGCCGCCGGCTCGCCGAACGATCGATCTCCGGGTCGCGGCGTCGGGGCGGCGGAGCTGGGACAGTGGCCGCGTCCGGCGTGTCCGGGGTGGAGGCCAGCGCGGCCCTGAGCTCGTCGACATCGACATCGCCGGTCTCGCCGGGTTCGTGCCGTCCGAAGATCAGGTGGTCGTCGGTCACAGGCCACCGGCCAAGGCGTCCAGCCGGTTCTGCAGGATGCGGGCCGCGGCCAGCTGGTCGATGACCTGCCGGCGTCGCCGCCCGCGCACGCCGCGTTCGATGAGAATCTTCTCGGCGGACACCGTGGTCAGCCGTTCGTCGACGTAGATCACCGGAATCGGTGCGATGCGGCCGGCCAGCGCCGTGCCGTACGTGCGAGCAGCCGCGACCGCCGCGCCGTCCGTGCCCCGCATGGTCCTGGGCAGGCCGACGACCACTTCCACCACCTCATGTTCCTCGACCAGCGCGACCAGTTGATCCAGATCGGTCGCACCCGTCGCGTTCCGCGCCAGAGTGGTCACCGGAGTGGCCAGAACGCCGTTGGGATCGCTCACCGCGACTCCCACCCGAACGGTACCGACGTCGACCCCCAGACGCACGCCTTTCGGCGGCCTGTCGGCGCTCAACCCTGACCGTTCCGACTGCTCCGTACGTCCCGCAAGGTCGCTGGGGGTTGAGGTCCAGAGGCAGTTCTGGTCGTCGACAGGGGCCTGGCCGATGTCACCGGTTTCCTCTGGCCACCGCTGCCTGCAGCGCCGTGACGGCCGCCGGAATACCCTCCGGACGCGTCCCGGCGCCCTGCGCCATGTCCTTCTTGCCGCCGCCGCGGCCCTCGATCTCGGGCAGGAAACTCTTCACCAGATCACCCGCCGACCAACCGGCGGCCACCGCGGTCGGCGTCAGCGCGACCGAGAACGCGACCGATCCTTCGCCCGGGGCGAAGATGGCGGCGACACCGGGGCGCGCGCCCAACCGGCCGCGAACGTCGGTGGCCAGGTTGCGGACGTCACCGGCGGCGGTGCCCTCCGGCGCGGACGCCGCGACCACGGCCACGCCGCCGACCGTGACGGCCTCGGCGGCCAGCGTCGCCGCGGAGCCCGTCAGCGCCGCCGACCGCAGACCGGCCAGTTCCTTCTCCGCCACCCGCAGCCGCTCCACCAAGGCCTCGATCCGGGCCGGGAGCTCATTGGGCTGCACCCGCAGCGATGACGCCAGCTGGTTGACCAGTGCCCGCTCGGCGGCCAGCCGGTGGAAGGCCTCGATGCCGACCGCGGCCTCCACCCGGCGCAAACCCGAGCCCACCGAGGATTCGCCGAGCAGCGCGATCGGGCCGATCTGCGAGGAGTGCTCGACGTGGGTGCCGCCGCACAACTCGACGGACCACGGGCCGCCGATCTCCACGATCCGGACCGTCTGGTCGTACGTCTCGCCGAACAGCGCGATCGCGCCCATCGCCTGGGCCTCGGCCTGCGAGCCGTACTGCACCCGGACCGGCAGGTCCTTGCGGACCGCCCGGTTGGACACCTCTTCCAGCTCGCTGCGGGTCTCCGGCGACAGCGCCTGGTTCCAGGCGAAGTCCAGTCTCAGGTAGCCGGGCTTGTTGAACGACCCGGACTGTAGCGCCTCCGGCCCGAGCACCTGCCGCAGCGCTGCGTGCACCACGTGCGTCCCGGAGTGCGCCTGGCGGGCGCCGAGGCGCCACTCCGGGTCGACCGTGGCCAGCACCTTGGCGCCCTCGACGAGCTCGCCGTCGGTGACCCGCACCCGGTGCACGATGATCTTCTTGTCGACCTTCTGTACGTCGAGCACCTCCGCTGATGTGCCGTCTGCGCCGACGATCGTTCCGGCGTCGGAGTCCTGGCCGCCGGACTCGGCGTACAGCGGCGTGCGGTCCAACACCACCTCGACCTCCTGGCCGGAATGGGCGACCGGCACCCGCACCCCGTCCAGGATCAGCCCGCGGACATGGCCCTCGGTCTGCAGTTCCGAGTACCCGGTGAATTCGGTGCGGCCGGCGTCGAGCGACCGGTACACGCTCAGGTCGGCCAGTTTCCCCTTGCGCGCCTTGGCATCGGCCCGCGCGCGTTGCCGCTGCTCCTCCATCAGCCGACGGAACTCGTCGGTGTCCACCGTCAGCCCCGCCTCCGTGGCCATCTCCAGCGTCAGGTCGATCGGGAAGCCCTGGGTGTCGTGCAGCACGAAGGCGGTCGAGCCCGGCACTGTGCTGCTGCCGGATTCCTTGGTCTCGGCCGCGGCCTGGTCGAACAGCTTGGAGCCGCTGGCGATGGTCCGCAGGAACGCCTGTTCCTCGGCGACGGCGACCCGCTGGATCCGCGCGAAGTCGGTGGCCAGTTCGGGGTACGAGGGGCTCATCAGGTCCCGCACCACCTCGGTCAACCCGGGCAGCACCGGGTCGGTGACGCCCAGCAGCCGGGCCGACCGCACCGTGCGGCGCAGCAACCGGCGCAGCACGTAGCCACGGCCCTCATTGCCGGGGCTGACCCCGTCCGAGGTCAGCATCATTGACGAACGGGCGTGGTCGGCGATGATCCGCATCCGCACGTCCGACTGGTGGTCGGCGCCGTATTCCTGCCCGGAGAGCTTTTCCATCCGGCCGATGATCGGGCGCAGCAGGTCCGTCTCGTAGACGTTGTCCACGCCCTGCAGCAGGAATGCCAACCGTTCGACGCCGAGCCCGGTGTCGATGTTCTGCTGCGGCAACGGACCGAGAATCGGGAAATCGGCCTTCTTCCCGTCGCCGCCCCCCGTCGATTCCCCGCGCATGTCCTGCATGAAAACCAGATTCCAGATCTCCAGGTACCGGTCCTCGTCGGCGACCGGACCACCCCCGATGCCGAATTCCGCGCCGCGGTCGTAGTAGATCTCCGAGCACGGTCCGCAGGGACCGGGAACCCCCATGGACCAGAAGTTGTCGGCCATGCCGCGCCGCTGGATGCGTTCCGGCGCAACGCCGGCCACGCTCTGCCACAGCCGTTCGGCCTCGTCATCGGTCTCGTACACGGAGACCCACAACCGATCGGGGTCCAGCCCGTAACCACCCTCGTCCAGTGACCCGGTCAGCAGATTCCAGGCGTGCTTGATCGCACCCTCTTTGAAGTAGTCGCCGAAGGAGAAATTTCCGGCCATCTGAAAGAAGGTGTTGTGCCGTTGGGAGACCCCGACATTCTCGATATCCAGGGTCCGCACACATTTCTGCACGCTGGTCGCACGCGGGAACGGCGGTTTCTCCTGGCCGAGGAAATACGGCTTGAACGGCACCATGCCGGCGACCGTGAACAGCAGCGTCGGGTCCTCGCTGATCAGCGAGGCAGACGGCACAACGGTATGACCGGTCTTCTCGAAGTATCCGAGAAAGCGACGCCGGATCTCGTGGGTTTCCATGGGTCCTCACTGGTGGTGGGTGGTGACGGCCGTGCTGAGCTGTGGCGGCGCTGCTCCTGCTAGGCCCGCGCAAGCGCGGGGCGCGAACGAGCCCCGTCCGGCCGGTGACGGCAACGCGTTCGTGGTGCCCGTATCGGATCGTCAGGCGGACCGGCGGGCCGGGCGGCGCGGCGGCGGGGCACCGGGGGCGCGGCGGTGCGGCAGGTCGGCGGGCTGATCGCTCACCCCGGCGCGGCGTACCTCGTCCGGCCCGGCGTGGCTGGAGCTCACCGGACCGGCGCCCTCCGGACCGACCAGCACGACGGCGCCGGTGGCGTTGTCGATCATCGGCCGGTAGCTGGCCCGGCGGTTGAGCACTCCCTGCCGGACGTCGGCGGCGAAGTACCCTACCGCGTTCCCCAGTTCGGCAATCGCGTCGGCCACGTCGGCGGCGATGGCCGAGGGCGTGACCTTGGCCTTCAGCGCCTCACGGGCGGCTTCCTTGGCACGGCGGGTGCGTCGGGTCGCGGCGACGCCGAGTGCGAGCCCGGCGCCGAAGTAGTAGATGCGCTTCACCTGAGCCGACATCCCTTTCGCTGAGTCGGGAGAACTCCGGCGGTGAGGTGCTCGCGAGGTGCTCGCGTGCCGGCATCGCCGTCTTTCCCAGCCGTTGACCTGCCATTGGATCGATGCTGGCGGGTGGGCCGACGAGCGACCCGCCGCCTCGGGAAAGGGTACCCGTCCGGGCGTGCCCGCCCACGAACCTCGCTGGAACGGATGAACGGTGAACCCAACAGGGTTGTGCCTCGTGTTCTTGACATCCCCTGCGCGGGTCCTGACAACGAAACTCCACCCGAAGGGTGATGATCTTGCGATGGAGTACGAAGTCAATGGTCTGCCGCTGCATGTGCTGCTCGTGCATTTCATCGTGGTCGGCGTGCCGCTGGCGGCTCTGCTGACGGTGCTCTCGGCGCTGTGGCCGGCCGCACGCCGGCGACTGGGCATCTTCACCCCGCTGGTCGCGCTCGGCGTGCTGATCATGACGCCGGTCGCCGTCGAGGCTGGGGAATGGCTGCAGGCGCGGCTGCATCCCACGCCGCTGATCAATGCCCATGTCGATCTGGGCTCGACAATGACGTGGTTCTCGGCCGCGCTTTTCCTCGCGGCACTGTTGGCCTGGGGGGTGCCGACGATCATGGCGCGCCGGTCCGGCGGCGCCCCGCCGTGGGTGGGTGTGGTGGTGGCGATCGTCGCGGTCGTGGTGGCCGGAGCGAGCCTGTTCCAGGTGTACCGCGTCGGTGATTCCGGCTCGACGGCCGTCTGGAAAGGCAACTTCTGCCAGGTCCCGGTCAACGCCGAAGGTCTCTGCCCGGCGACCGGCTGATTCCGGCTGCGCTGATCACAGCCACCGACGGGTGGCTTACCGGTCCCGGCCCGAAATTGCCGGGTGGGATGCGCATCATCGCGCGGGTGGAAGCGCAACGACGTGGTCGTGGTTCAACAGCACCAGTTCTTGACGGTAGGCTCGCCCACTGTCAGCGGGGGGTACGCAGTGTTCCCGATCAGAGAAACCGCGGGCGATGAGCAAAGAGTTCGCTTCGACGGTCGCCGGGGGATGGTTCGACCTGGGTTCGGCGCGCGAAGGTCAGCGAGGTCCTGCTCGATCGGCCCGATAACAACGACGACGCCCACCTCGGTCGTCCGAGGGGGTGCTCGCCGCCAATCAGGCTGGGTCCGCGGCGGGCCAGTACTGCCCCAAGACAGTCGTTGTTCAAGATGGCGACACCTTGTCCCTCTTCCATGTACCCAACCTGCGTGCTCACTTCTGGCTCTCACCGAACCTCCTGTCCTGCCCCGCAGTACCGCGCTCCGCCCACCGCTTCTCGCGCACGTCGACCCGGAGAAGGACAACCACATGGCGATCACACCCGGACCAGATGCCGAACCGACAACGCCGGACCGAGGGCCACGGCGGTCCTCATCAGCTGTGAACCGCGGACACGTCGAACCCGCGGCTTCCGAGGCCTACCGCAGCCAGGCCGGCCGCTATGACCGGCGGACCGAGGCCTTCCAGCATTGGCGTGAACGACTGGTCGCAAGGCTGCCGGTTCGACCCGGGGACACCGTCCTGGACGTTGGCTGCGGTACCGGGCTGTGCCTGCCGTTGCTGCACGACAAGGTCGGGCCCACCGGAAGAATCGTGGGCATCGACGCCTCCGAGGATATGCTGCAGGTCGCCGCCGACCGGGTCACCACGCACGGCTGGGACAACGTCCGGCTCGTCGCCGCCCCGGCCGAGCGGGCACCGATCGAAGGCCCCGCAGACGCTGCGCTGTTCTGCGCGGTACACGACGTGCTGCAATCCCGAGCCGCTCTGGGCCGCGTCTTCGAGCATCTGCGTCCAGGCGCGGCCGTGGCCGCGGGCGGCGGGAAATCGCCCGGACCGTGGCTGCGGCACATGCGAGGGTGGGTCCACGCCCTGCACGCACCGTTCGTTGCCGACTTCACCGGCTTCGACAAGCCGTGGCGACTGTTGGCCGAGTTCGTCCCCGACCTGCGGGTCCACGAGAACTCCTTCGGCGCCGGATTCCTGGCCCTGGGTCACTACGCGCCGGCAACGCCGTGACGACCGGGGCCGGTCGCCGCGTTCCACCGCGGAGGATGTCCACGGCTCGGTCGTGATGGGTCGTTTCGAACCGGCGCCGGGTCAGCAGAGGATGCCCGCGCGCATCGCCTTGGCGACCTTTGCCGACTCGGTCCTTTTTCTGGCCGGCCGGGAAGAGGTTCTACCCGGCAGCAGCTATATGGCCGTGGGCTGGTCAGGTATTGGGTGATCCGCGGCCCGAAGTCGGTGGCCGCGGTGAGTGGTTCGACATGGCCGCCGGGGTAGACATACAGGGTGGAGTTCGGGAGGAGCGCGGCCAGGATCCTCGCGTTCGTGACCGGGATGATCGGGTCATGCTCACCGCCCATCACCAGCACGGGTTGCCGGATGAGCGTCAGGAACGGCAGGCTGGTCCAGCTGGCGGCGGCAGCGAGCTGGTACAGGTAACCGCGGCCCGAGACGACGAGGGTGTCCCGAAACAGGCGCCCGACGTCGTCGGTGCGGGCCCGGGACTGGCCGCCGTTCATCGAGCCCGCCATCATCGCCATGGCGTTGTCGCGGAAACCATTGGGTGTTGCCATCTTCGCGAACAGCCACGGAGCGCCCGGCACGGACAACACCCCCGTGCTGGAGCTGATCAGCACCAGCCGGCGGCACCGTCCGGCGTGCTGGACGGCGAATTGTTGCGCCAGCGCGCCGCCCCAGGAGAAGCCGAGCACGTCAACCTCGTGGTAGCCCAGCTCGTCGAGCATCCGTGCCAGCATCCACGACAGCTGCGGGAACCCGTAGGGCAGCCCGCCGACCGGAGACCCGCCGACGCCGGGGGCGTCGAACCGGATGATGTCGATGCCGGGATCAAGGGCCTCAACCAGCGACTGCAGCACCTCGAAACTGGTACCGATGCCGCCGCACATCAGCAGCGGCGTTCCGGTGCCGTCCCCGGCTCTGACGTCGACCCGGAACTGCTGGCGGCAGACCGTCACGTGCCGGGTCGTGCTGGGGTTCGAGTTCTCTGGCACAACTGCGGCCGGGGACGGCAGCGGTAGCCTGTTTGGACCGTCCCGGACTCTGGACCACGGGTTCACGGTACGGTGGTGCGATCCGGGTTCGATCGAATCGATTCGGGTGATCCGCGCCACGCGGCCGAATCAGGGCCAACCGGGCGCAGCCGAGAACGTCAAGAACCAGTCTCGTCCGGCGCTGTTGCTGAGCTGTGTGCCACACCCGGCAACCATCACCTGCCTGACCTGACCCGCCACGACCTGACCCGAGGCCACGACCTGACCATGACCCACAGAAAGGCGTCTTCGATGTCCGTCGGAGAGACCCTCACCCGCGCCGCTGCCACCGATCTGATCATCGACTTCGCCGTGGAACCCGCCGGCGACCCCGCCGTCACGCGCGCCGCCGGCAGCGTCACCGACGCACGTTCGGACAACGAATCGCACGCCGCCGACGACTGGCGCCGGACGGCCGTGGTCTACCAGGTGTACCCGCGGTCCTTCGCCGACTCCGACGGGGACGGCGTGGGCGACCTGCCCGGCATCACTTCGCGGCTGGGCTCGCTGGCCGAGCTCGGCGTCGACGCGGTCTGGCTGTCGCCGTTCTACAAGTCCCCGCAGGCCGACGCCGGCTACGACGTCGCCGACTACCGCGACGTCGACCCGGTCTTCGGCACCCTGAGCGATTTCGACACGATGCTGGAGAAGGCGCATGCGCTGGGCATGAAGGTCATCATCGACCTGGTCCCCAACCACTCCTCCGACGAGCACGTGTGGTTCCAGCAGGCGCTGGCCGCCGTGCCCGGTTCCGCTGAGCGCGAGCGCTACGTCTTCCGGGACGGTCTGGGCGAGAACGGCGAGCTGCCGCCGAACAACTGGCTGTCCTGCTTCCGCGGCCCGGCCTGGACCCGCACCACCAACCCCGACGGCACCCCCGGCCAGTGGTACCTGCACCTGTTCGACACCAAGCAGCCCGACTGGAACTGGGAAAACCCCGAGGTCCGCGACGAATTCCTGTCGGTGCTGGCGTTCTGGCTCGACCGCGGCGCCGACGGCTTCCGGGTCGACGTGGCGCACTCGCTGATCAAGGCCCCGGGGCTGCCCAACCTGGACAGCAGGGCGCTGGCCGGCCCCGACGCCGACCCGGAGAGCTTCTTCCAGACCGGCCCGATGTGGGACCAGGACCGGGTGCACGAGGTGTACCGATCCTGGCGCGCGCTGCTGGACACCTACTCGCCTGACCGCATCCTGGTCGCCGAGGCGTGGGTGCAACCGCTCTCCCGGCTGGCCCGTTACGTACGGCGCGACGAGATGCACCAGGCCTTCAACTTCGACTACCTGGAGGCGGAGTGGAACGCCGCGGAGCTGCGCAAGACCATTGCCACCTCGACCGCTGCGAACGAGATCGTGGGCGCACCGACGACTTGGGTGCTGTCCAACCACGATGTGGTGCGCCATGTCTCGCGACTCGGCCTGGCGCAGGCCCGGTCCCGGCCGAACGGCATCCGGGCGCTCGACGACCAGCCCGACCATGTTCTCGGCCTGCGCCGCGCCCGCGCCGCGACGCTGCTGATGCTCGGGCTGCCTGGCTCGGCCTACCTGTACCAGGGTGAGGAACTGGGCCTGCCCGACCACACCGCGCTCGACGACGACCTGCGCCAGGACCCCACCTGGTGGCGGTCGGGTCACACCGAGGCGGGCCGTGACGGTTGCCGGGTGCCGCTGCCGTGGGAGGCCGACAAGCCAGGGCTGGGCTTCGGCCCGACCGGCGGGACCTGGCTCCCGCAGCCATCGTCGTACACCGAACTGGCCCGGGACCGGCAGTCCAACACCGATGGCTCGACGCTGGAGATGTACAAGTCGGCGCTGGCGCTGCGGCGGGCGTTCAAGCTCGGCGCCGGTTCGCTGGAGTGGATCAGCGGCCTCGGCGGGGACGTCGGTTTCGTCAACGGCGAGGTCAGCGTGATCACCAACATGGGCCAGGCGCCCGTCCCACTGCCGCCCGGTGAGGTGCTGATGGCCAGCGGCGACATTCCCGGCGACGGGATGCTGCCGGTCGACACCACCGTGTGGATGGTCGCGCCGTACACCGGCTGATCCACCGCGGACGAACTGCCCTGGCGTGACCTGTCGTCATGCCAGGGCAGTCGGCTGCCGCGCTGTGCGGACCAGCCGGGTGAGGCGCAACCAGTTCGGCGCTAGCCCGAACGACGGCGGCGGTGACGCGCGTTCACGTCCCGGAGCTGCTATCCGGTCGATCACCATGCGGCGCAGAACAGCTGAGCTCGTACACGCGTACGTGCGCTTCGCCGATCAGATCGCCGTCGCCCTGGCCGACGAAACATTCACTGCCCGTGACTATCTCGTGCGGGCCAAGGCCGACACCATCCGGTTGACCGCCACCCCACTGCTGGCAGTCGGCGCGCAACGCCGGGTCTGGGAGCAACGGATGGGCCACCTGCTGCTCGGCTCGCCCCGAACCCGCCGGGCCACGAACGAGAAGGACAACCAGCCGGGGCAGGCGTTCCCCGGCGGCGAGATCTACCTGAGCTTCCCGGGCCTGGGTGACCGTCTCGCCGCCAGGGTGGCCGGGGAAATCGGTGAGCACATCGAGCAGTTCGATTCCCCGAACGCACTGGCATGTTACGCCGGGAAGGCGCCGGTCACCCGGCGCTCCGAGATCGGCAAGCAGGAACGCGCTTCCCAGGCACCGGCTTCGCCACGGAGTGCGGAGAAGGCGGGGCCAACGGCCTCTCGTCGCCGATCGCATGCTCGAGATGTTCAAACCGCGGGACCGGCTTCGATGTCATCGACGAACCGCGGTCGGCGTGCAGGCTCAGCTGGCCACGGATGATCCGCTGTTTGAGACAGGTCTGCTCGATGAGAACCTCAGCCAGGACAGCTGTTTCGCGGGTGGCGAGCATCCAACCGACGACGTTCCGGGAGTAGATATCCAAGATCACGTAGAGGCAGTAGTACGCCCGGCTTTCGCCGGGCCGTGCAACTTCGTGATATTTCACGACCACACCTGATTCGGGGGAGTCGCGACCAGTTCGGGTTTCACCGCGGCCGGGTGCGTTGCCTGCCGGCGGCGTTCCCCGGTCTCGCCAGCAGCGCGTAGCAGCCGGTAGAACGTGGACTCCGACCCCAGGTAGGCGCCCTCGTCGAGCAGGATCGCCCAGACCTCGGCCGGGGCCCGATCGGCAAAGCTGTTCGAATGCAACACATCCAGGATCGCCCGCCGCTCGGTATCGGTCAGCGCCCGCGGCTGGTGCCGGTCCCGGTGCGGCATCGGCATCGGTCGTACCGCGGCCGGGGTGGTCCGGTGCCGCCGGTTGTACCCGGCTTGAGCTGCGCCGACCGCAACACGCGCCGCACGCACCCCCCACCCGCGGGGCAAGGGTGTTGATCGCCTCATCGGTCACGGTGTCGACCTCGGCTCGGTGTCCGCGCCCTCGGAGATTGTCTCCAAGAGCGCGTGTAGTTTTGAGATGGTCGACGCGACCTACGCCGGATTCACCGCGATCCCAGCCTCTGCATCGGGCGGCACGCCGGTCCGGCCGAAGCGGCCGTGGTACGAGGTACTCGGCGTCTCTCCTGACGCACCACGGAGGTCATCGAAGCTGCCGGGCAAAGCGATGCAGCGCAAAACCCACCCGGACGTAGGCGGAAGCGCCATGGACTTCCAAGAGGTGCAGGACGCCATCGCGGAGGGCAGGTAGCCCCAACCACGAAGAAGCCCCGCTCCTGATATCGGAGCGGGGCTGGTCTTCGTCCCAAGGCGTTGGGAGCTTCGGTGGCCGGGGAACTTCTGCAGGGCGTCTGCGGCTCGGCCGTTCAGTTATCCGATCGGCGTGATCGGTCTTGCTGTTGGTACTGAGCTTCGTCCGTCCGGGCTTGATACAGCAGGTGGCTAGCCTGTCGATGTGCGGGGGAAAACCCTACTTCTTGATACCGGGGTGGCTCCCCATCTCACGTTGAGCGTGCCTCTACCGTGTTCCGGTGGAACCACACTCACACCGGTCGGGCGCGGTCGCCAACCGTCAGGAGCTCGCCGCATCCCTTGCACCGAACTTCCTTTTCCATGGCACAAATCGTACACCTGTCCGACACCTCAGAAATTCGAAGGAAGTGTTCTTCAACAGCGACCCGCTGGAAGTCGATGGCCTCCAATGAGACCGGTTACCGTTGGCAGAAGCTGCCTGATGTGGCCCGATTCGCATCCATGGCGACCCTGAACGAAGCGGCCCGAGAGCTGATCGAATCGGGTGCCCTGGCCCATCTGGTCACCATCAATCCTGACGGGTCGCCGCAGGTCGCCACCGTGTGGGTTGGACTCGACGGTGACGAGCTCATCGCAGGCCACCTCGCAGGCAGCCAGCAGAAGTTGGGCAACATCCGGCGTGATCCGCGAGTCGCGGTGTCCTTCGAAGGGAGCGGAAGTACCTAAGGGATGCGGCACCATCTGGTCGTGCACGGCACCGCTTACGTCACCGAGGGCGGCGCCCCGGAACTGCTGCACCGACTTGCGCAGACGTACATCGGGCCTGGCACCGACTTCCCGCTGATGCCTAACCCGCCGGCCGGCTTCATCTCACATATCCGGGTCGAGCGAATCGGCGGCATGGGGCCCTGGGTCTAAAGGTTCGCTCTCGAATCCGGAACGATCCGGTCAGGCCGCCCCGCTCACGACTCCTTGATCGACGCTCCGACCGCAGTCGCGACCTCGGGCGTGATCTCGGTGATGCCGTGTACAGCGGCGGCGTGACCGACGATCTGCTCCATCAGCGTGGCCTTGGAGTCCTCGCTGAAGGTTGCATCGCAACCGGGCATCACATCGGCGCATGCCATCGAGTAACTAGTCATGGAACTCCCCTGGTCGTTGGTAGCGGCGATGGATCGCCTCCGCTGACCATCCTCACATACCGGACGAATCAGTCTGCGTTCGGCTCCTCGGACAGGCCAGGCGCACCGGGCATAGCTTGGGGCCGTCTCGACGAGAAGCGGTTGGGCCGAAGTCGATAACCAATAAAACCATTGCAATTGGTATTTGGTATTGGTAGCCAGTTTGTTAACATGAGTATGTAAACAGGCACCTCCCTTTGAACAATCTGACCCATGTAAGGATCACGAAACAGTACCGAGACAAACTGCAACTCCTGGCGATTCCTAACCGCCGGTCAATGACGCAGCAGTTGATGGCCTTGATAGACAAGGCACTTAAGAGGACAAAATTAGCGCAGCGCCTCGGGAATGTCCTCCAGAACCAGGTCAGGCAGTTCGGGTCGCGGTAGGGACCGCCCTTGCAGGCGGCCCCCCGCTCAGATCCCAGCGTGCGGGACTACCGCACTGGGCTCCTACCTCGGGTGCGGGCGTCGAAGCGCACGCTGGGCCAGGGATGCGTGATGCGGACGGGGGGTAGC
>JBBQGJ010000097.1:0-18431 GCA_038322925.1 Mycobacteriales bacterium | reverse complement strand
CGTGCACCTGTTGGTGAACTTCCCGCCGAAGGTCGCGATCTCCCACCTGGTGAACTCCCTGAAAGGGGTGTCGTCCCGCCGGATGCGGCAGGAGTTCCCCGAGTTGGGTGCACGGTATTGGCGGCGGTCGAAACTCTGGTCAGGGTCCTATTTCGCTGGGTCTGTCGGCGGAGCACCGTTGAGCATCGTCAAGCAGTACATCGAACAGCAGAACCGGCCAACCTAAGACCGGGAGCCTTCACCACCGCCCTGAACGACGGTGCACTAGCTCCCATTCCGGTAGCCACCATTTCCGTCGGTAGGGAAGTGCGGATCCCCGATGCCTGGCGCTCCGGGTGTCGGCGGCGTGCCGCGCGCACTGTCCTGGCCGACGACAGACGCCGATGCCAGGCCGACGGGTACCGCGACGGTAATGACCACCATGGGAATGACCACCGCACAGGCGGTGACGGCCAGCAACCGGATCAGCGTGCGCAGCATGGGCGCCGTCCCCTCAGTGACCCTGTTCACAGGGTCCTCACAACATACGAGAACCTCCGTCATCGAGGAAGCCCTTGACGGAACGTTCGGCAACGGCGGCGGATCGGTCGTCGCCCACCTGGCCGTCCGCGGCCACCTCCGCCAACCGGGACAATGGACCGGTGCACACATCGCTGCCGTCGCCTGCCCACATGCGCCGGATGCCCCAGGCCCGCCCGGAGCTCCGTCGATGACCGCGCCGGGGGCCGATACTTCCGGTCGCGGCCCCGCCATCTCGACGCCCTCGGCTCGTTCCGCTGGAACGTTGCGGACCTGGCGACGCCGACTGGCCGACGAACGCGCAGAGTCCACGCTCTATCGACGGCTCGCCGATCGCAGATCCGGCGAGGAACGGGCGATACTGCTCGAACTCGCCGAGGCCGAGGGCAGACACGCCGCACACTGGGAGATGCTGCTCGGCGAGGACGTCGGTCGCAGCCGCCGCGCGAGCGCGCGGATCGGCGTGCTGGCGTGGCTGGCCGGTCGGTTCGGATCGGTGTTCGTGCTGGCGCTGGCCCAGCGCGCCGAGAGCCGTTCGCCGTACGAGGAGGACGCAGACGCGACCAGAAGCATGGCCGCCGACGAGCATGTACACGAAGAGGTGCTGCGAGGGCTGGCCGCGCGCGGCAGAGCCCGGGTGTCCGGCACCTTCCGGGCCGCGGTGTTCGGCGCGAATGACGGCCTGGTCAGCAACCTTTCGCTGGTGCTGGGCGTCAGCGGCGCCGGGGTGGCCGCGAGTACGATACTGCTGACCGGCCTGGCCGGACTGTTGGCCGGCGCGCTGTCGATGGGTGCCGGGGAATACGTCTCCGTGCGCTCGCAGCGGGAACTGCTCGCGGCATCGACTCCGGGAACCGCCGCACAGTCGGCGCTCCCCCATTTGGACGTCGATGCCAACGAGTTGGCGTTGGTGTACCGCGCTCGCGGGATGACGGTGGACGAGGCCCGATCGCATGCGAACGACGTGCTGCAGGCCTATCCGACGGAGCTGGAGCCGGACGCCGTGGTCGACGACGGGCACGACGTGGTGGGCACCGGCCTGGGTGCCGCGGTGTCCAGCTTCTGCTTCTTCGCCTCGGGCGCCACCATTCCGGTGTTGCCGTTCCTGTTCGGCTTCTCCGAGCGGACGTCGTTGATCCTCGCCGTCGTGTTGGTCGGACTCGCGCTGATGCTGACCGGCGCCATCGTCGGCGTGCTGTCCGGCGGCCCGCCACTGCGGCGCGCGTTGCGGCAGCTGGCGATCGGGCTCGGCGCCGCAGCGGCCACGTACCTGCTGGGCATGGTCTTCGGCGCGACCCTGGGCTGACCCCTCCCGAAGGAGTCGGCGGAGGACCCCTCACGACGGAGTCGGCGGAGCCGGCGCTGGCTGAGCCATTCCTCTCCGACGCGGACGAGCTCAAGATCACTGGTTCGGGACCAGCACCGGGCCAAGATCACCGGGTGGGGACTCAGAGCGGCCCCCGACCACCCGGGACGGTTCCGTCCCGATGATCTTGCTGATCAGCGCCTGCTGCCAACGCCGGCTGCCCCGTTTGCAGACGCGAAAGCCGCCAGGCACTGGCAAGCGCCTGCCGGCCATTGCGGACGATCCCCGGCCAGTGCGCCTCTCGGCACGTGGTCGCTCTCGGCGACTTCAAGGGGTGGGGCCCGGGGCATGTCCCGGAGAGCGTCGCTCTGTTCAACCAGTGGTGGTGCTGATCAGTTCCGGGCTCTGACGTGACGTCGGCCACGTTGCGGGCCGCCCGCCGGGATCCCGGAGGATCGAACCTCAGCTGCTGCGGCCCGCCACAACCCGAGCGGTTGATCACGACCTGCGGCTCTACGGTGTCGCGGCACGACGCGAAAAGGACTGAAACGGTGATCACCACGGGTAGGCCGTGATCGTGGTGGTCACTGCACTGGCCCCGTATCGTTCTCCTCACCCTCATCCCACCTGCACGGGCCCGACAATGCGCTGCACCACGGGCCTCTCGGGTGAGCGGGTACGCGCAATGGTGAAACCGGCCGCCGTGAACAGGCCGAGAGTGCCGGTGAACAATCCGCTCGCGCCGGGGCTGCGCAACCCCGTGTCCACCGGGTAGCCCTCCACCGTGACCGCGCCGTTGGCGGCCGCGTACAGTGCTGCGCCGTCGAGCAGTGCGCGCGCCACCCCGCGCCCACGGTGCCGGCGCGGGACCCAGAAACACACCACCGCCCAGACGTTTTGGGAGTCCCACGAGGGCTCAGGCCGCAGGGTGGTGGACCTCAGGATGCGCGGGAAGTGCTCGCGCTGGCCGACACTCACCCACCCCACCGGCTCGCCCGATTCGGAATGGGCAATCAAGCCCGGTACCTCCCCACCACTGGTGAGCCGCCGCAGCAGGGCGTGGTTTCCGGACCCGCCGTCGCGGGCTCCGGCGTCGAAGTCCTTCTGCCGCTGCCGGAACCAGGTGCACCAGCAGTGCGCGTAGGCACCCGACGGACCGAAGAATTCCTCCAGCTGGGCCCAACGTTCGGCGGTGACGGGTGTGACCGACAGACTCATGCCGGTGTCCTCGTCCCTGTGCTGACGGCGCCGGCAGCGCTGATCGGGCCGACAGTGCCGACGGTGCCGACAGTGCCGACAGTGCCGATCGGTTGCCGGAGCAACGGCGGGAGCAGGGCCGCTCCGGGTGGCGTCGCCTGCCGACCGAGCAGGTCATCCGGGTTGTACAGCGCGCACGCCTTCAGGGACAGGCAGCCACAGCCGATGCAGGAGTCCAGCCTGTCCCGCAGGGCCTCGATGGCGGCGATCTTCTCGTTCAACCGCACCCGCCAGTCACGGGAGATCCGACGCCAATCGGCGGTGGTGGGAGCGCGATCGGCGGGCAGTCGGGCCAGTTCGTCACGGACCTCGTCCAGCGACAAGCCGATATTGCGCGCCGCCCGGATGAACGCCAGGCGGCGCAGCACGATCCGTTCGTACCGACGCTGGTTGCCGGTGGTTCGAGTAGCGCCGATCAGGCCCTCCCGCTCGTAGTACCGCAGCGCGGACGGCGCAAAACCGCTGCGCTGGGCCACTTCCGCGACGGTCAGGTGCGGACTGCTCGGCATGTCGGCGACGCTACCTTGACTTCAACCTTACTTCAACTTTAACCATGGAGCGTGCAGGACGTCATCCGAACGCTTCGCGTCGGGTCCTCGTCCCCCGAAAGCTATGGAGGAATTCATGCCCACCGCACTGATCACCGGGCGTCGGCCGGTCTCGGCCGTGCGCTGGCCCGCGAGCTCGCCGCTCGACGCTGGCGCCTCATCATCGACGGCCGACGGCATGAGGAACTCGCGTCCACGGCCGCCGAGTTGACGCCCACCACCGACGTGACGGCCGTCGCCGGCGACGTCGCCGACGGCGATCACCGGCGGACCTTGCTCGCCGCCGTTCGGCGCTGGGGCGGGCTGGATCTGCTGGTGAACAACGCCAGCACCCTCGGCCCCACTCCCCTGCGCCCGCTCGCGCAGACCGCCGCCGCCGAACTGGCGCTGGTTCTGCAGGTCAACGCGATGGCGCCCTTCGCGCTGATCCGCGCGCTGCTACCGTCCGTGCAGAGCGCCGGCGGGGTGGTACTGAACATCTCCTCCGACGCGGCGGTCGAGCATTACCCCACCTGGGGTCCGTACGGCGCCAGCAAGGCCGCGCTCGATCACCTCACCGCGACGTTGGCCGCCGAATTGCAGGCTGGACTGCACACGGAACGGGACGCGGGACAGCAGTTCACCCGCGACATCCGCTTCTACGCCGTGGATCCCGGCGACATGAACACCGCCATGCAGCAGGCGGCGTTCCCCGGCGAGGACGTCTCCGATCGCCGGTCCCCGGCCGACGTGGTGCCCGCGCTGATCGACCTGATCACTCATCGACCGCCCAGCGGCCGATACCGAGCAGCCGACGACGTCGTGGTCCCGGACCCGTCGACCCGAGCGGCGGTGGCCTGGTGAGCGCCCGGCTGGCCGCGCCGAGCACGGTCTTCGCCGCCCCCGAGGACAACACCGCGGCGGAGCCGCCCGAGCATCGCGGGCTGCACCGCGACGAGGTTCGGCTGCTGGTGGCCGACCAGCGCAGCATCGCGCACCGGTTGTTCCGCGACCTGCCCAGTATCTGCGGCCCGGCGACCTGCTGGTCGTCAACACCTCGGCCACGGTGGCCGGTGAGGTCGACGGCCGGGCCCCTGGCCGCGGTCCCGTCGTCGTGCATGCCGCGACCCACCTCGATGACGGGCATTGGGTCGTCGAGCTGCGCACGGCTCCCGATGCGTGCTGCCCGATTCCTGGACGGACTGGTCGGTGAGGTGGTCAGCCTGCCCGACGGCCTCCGGGTCAGGCTGCTCGCGCCGTATCCCAAGTCGGGTTCGTCACCGACCGGGCGCGGCAATCGGCTCTGGCGCGTCCAGGTGATCGGAACCGCGGAGCTGATCGGCTATCTCGCGCGGCACGGGCGGCCGATCGCGTACGGGTACTTGAACGGCCGCTACGGCCTGGCGGACTACCAGACGATCTTCGCCACCCGGCCCGGCAGTGCGGAGATGCCCAGCGCGGCGCGCCCCTTCACTGCGGAGCTGGTCACCCGGCTTGTCACGAACGGTATCGCAATGGCGCCGATCACCCTGCACACGGGAGTGTCGTCGCAGGACGCCCGCGAGGCGCCGCAGCCGGAGTGGTTCGAGGTGCCGGAAGCCACCGCGCGATGGGTGAACTCCGCCCGAGCGGCAGGCGGACGGGTGGTCGCTGTCGGGACCACCGTAACCCGTGCGCTGGAATCAGCGGCCGGACCGGGTGGAACCGTGACCCCCCGATCGGGATGGACCGAAATGGTGATCACCCCGGAGCACGGTGTGACCGTGGTGGACGGGCTGATCACCGGGTGGCATAACCCGGAGGCCTCGCACCTGCTGCTGGTCGAAGCGGTCGCCGGCGTGGAGCTGACCCAGCGCGCCTACGACGCTGCGGTCGCCCAGCGCTACCTCTGGCACGAGTTCGGTGACGCGGGGCTGCTGCTGGCCCGATGATCAGGACCTGCCGACGCGGTCGCCGATGAATTCGGCAGACAGATTCCGCTGATAGATTCCCGCTCACGGGCGGTACCGCTCGGTGTCGGCCGGAGTGAATCGTCAGGGAACCCATGGCACCGATCCTGAGCTGGCTTCGCCGGCACGACCCGGAGCTCAACGCGCTGCACAAGGCCGTCAAGGTGGCCATCGTGGTGACGGTCGGGCTGGCCATCGGCACGCTGGTGATCGGCAACGCGAACCTGAGCCTGTTCGCCTCCTTCGGTGGTGCCGCGTTCCTGCTGTTCGCCGACTTCCCGGGCAACCGGGTCGCCCGGTTCGGCGCGTACCTGATCCTGACCATTGTCGGGGCGGTGCTGATCACGCTGGGCACCCTGGCGTCCGCCGTCGCCTGGACCGCGGTCCTGGGAATGCTGATCGTCGGGTTCCTGGTGCTCTTTTCCGGCGTGCTCAGCGCCGCGTCGGCGGCCGGCACCAGTGCGGCGTTGCTGACGTTCATCCTGTCCGTGACCGTGCCCGGCACGACCGCCGAGATCCCCGCTCGGCTGGCCGGGTGGGGCATCGCGGCGGCCCTGGCGATCCCGGTGGGGGTGCTGCTCTGGCCCCCTCGTGATCACGACGCGCTGCGTGCCAGGGCCGCCGATGCCTGCCGCGCACTGGGCCGGCAGATCGCCAGCCGGGCGTCGGGCACCGGGAACGGATCAGCCGACGCCAGTGCCGACTCCGGCATCGACTCCACTGCCGACGCCGATGCCGCCTCGGGGCAGGCGATCATGGCGCTACGACAGCAGTTTCGTGGCAGCATCGTCCGGCCGGTGGGGCTGACCACCGGCAGCCGGCTGCTGGTCCAGCTGATCGACCGGCTGGAATGGCTCAAAGCGGTGATCGCCAGGCTTCCCACCGGAAGCTCCGACGAGTGGCCGGCGTCCGCTCGCGATCTGGTGCAAGCCTGCGCGGAGGTGCTGGACGCGTCCGCCAGAGCTCTGGACACACACGGCGAGCGACCGGCCTTCGAGCATCGCCAGCGGTTGGCCACCGCGTTACGGGCCCTGGAACGTGCCCGCGCACAAGTGGTCGACGCGCTCATGCTGGTGGAGATTCCACGCACCGATCGTGACCAGGACCCCGCGCCGCCGGACGGCCGTCCGGTCGTGGTGCCGGTCGCCCGGCAGGTCCTGGACGAAGACACCGCCGAGGCGGGGCGCCTGCGACCATCAGTGGTGCACGAGCTCTACTACACCACCCGGCTGTCCGGCCAAACAGTTGCGGTGTCGGCGGCGTCGGATGCTCGGCCGCTCGCCGACCGGCTGCTGGGGCGGCACATTCCCGGCACCGCGATCAGCCCGGTCGCCGCGGCGTTGCGGATCGCGTCCGGCCACGTCAACCGGCGTTCGGTCTGGTTCCAGAACAGCGTGCGCGGCGCGCTCGGCCTGTCCTTCGCCGTGCTACTGGCCGAGGTCACGCAGGTCGCCCACGGTTTCTGGGTGGTGCTCGCGGCCATGTCGGTGCTGCGCTCGTCCGCGCTGAGCACCGGGTCGACCGCGCTTCGCGCGCTGATCGGGACCTTTTTCGGGTTCCTGATCGGCGCCGGGCTGGTGCTGCTGCTCGGCACCGACGCCACCCATCTGTGGGCCGTGCTGCCGTTCGTCATTCTGGTGGCCGCGTTCCTCCCGGTGGCGGTGTCGTTCGCGGCGGGCCAGGCGGCGTTCACCGTGATGGTGGTGATCATGTTCAACATCATCGAACCGGTCGGCTGGACCGTCGGCCTGGTGCGGGTGGAGGACATCGCCATGGGCTGTGCGGCGGGTCTGGTGTCCGGGGTTCTGTTCTGGCCGCGCGGTGCCGCGGCCCAGATCCGGGCCGCCGTCGCCGAAAGCCTGCGAGCCGCGGCCGGCGCGCTGGTCGCCGCGGAGCGCGTCGTCGCCTCCCCCGCTGAGCGCTCGGACACCGGTGGGCAGTCCGAAACGTCCGACACAGCCGAGCTCGATCTGCGGCTGGAGCTCCAGGAGGCGAGGTCCGCGGCCAGCAGATTGGACGACGCGTTCCGCGAGTACCTGGCCGAACGTGGCTCCAAACCCGTGCCGGTTGATGAGCTGACGACTGCGTCCAACGGGTCCGCGCGGATCCGGCTGGCCGCGGAGGCGATCGCGGCGATGTCGGATCCCGGGCTCATGCCGTCGATGACGGGAGCCCCGGCGTCCGCACCGGCGGACGGAGCTCTCGTCCCGCCGGAGACTCCGGTCACCGATCTCGTGCCGTTCGCCTTGACGGAACCGCTTCCCCGACCGGAGCCGACGCTGGCGGCCGCGGGTGCCGCCCTCACCGATCGAACCGTCGCCGCGTCGAGGTGGTTCCACTACGCGGCGTCGGTCCTGGACGGCTCGGCGCACGCGGCCGGCGCCGGCGCCCCGGATCCGGTCCGCGCCGAACGCGGCGTGCTCACCGCCCTGCGGGTGAACCCTTCGGTGCTGGCCGACCGCCGAGTCGCCGCCCAAGCCCGCTCACTGTGGGGGGCATCGCTGTACGTCGACGACGTCACGCGTTTGCAGGTTCGGCTCGGCCCGGTGATCGACATCTTGGCTCGGGCACGATCGGGCAAGTCACTGGTGGTCAAGGACCCTGCCCCTGCTCCGGGTCCGGATGGCGATCACCGGCAACCGCCCGATACGCCGGACACACCGGATTCGCCCGGCGGCGCAAGCCGGACCACTACCTCCCGATGAGCCGCCGCGTTGTTTTCGTCGGCCTGCTCGTCGCGGTGCTGGCACTTCTCCACGGTTTGCCGTGGTGGCGCCTGCTGCTCGCGCCGGACTGGCCCGCGCCGGTGACGATCATCGGCTCCGTCATCACCGTCGTCGCGGTCATCGGGTTTCCGCCCGCAATGATCGCCGGACACGGACGCCGGCACGTCGACGGTTTGGCGGTGCTCGGCGATACCTGGCTCGGCATCGTCTGGCAGCTGTTCGCCTGGACGGTGATCGGCTCGGCGGCCGGCCTCGTTCTCCTGCTCGCGGGGGTCGCCGACCCACTGCGTGCCCGGGTCGTCGCGCTCGGTGTGCTGGCGGTGGTGCTGCTGCTGTGCTCGTGGGGCACCTATCAGGCACGCCGGCTGCCCCGGGTGCGCCGCACCGAGGTCACCATCGATCGGCTGGGCGCCGGGCTCGACGGAACGCGCGTCGTGCTGATCGCCGACACCCACTACGGACCGATCAAGCGCGCCCGCTGGTCCGCCCGGCTGGCCGCCGCCTTGAACGATCTCGAGCCCGACATCCTCGTGCACGCCGGCGATCTCGCCGACGGGTCGGTGGACCAGCGGCGCGCGCAAGTCGCCCCGCTCGGCAGCACCAACGGGGCATTGGCCAGGGTCTACATCACCGGCAACCACGAGTACTTCTCCGGGGCGCTGGACTGGCTGGCGCACATGGCCGAGCTGGGCTGGACCGTGCTGCACAACCGGCACGTCGTGGTGACACGCGGCGGGGCGCGGTTGGCGGTCGCCGGCATCGACGACCTGACCGCCGCCGGGTCGGGTGTGCCGGGTCACGGCGCCGACCTACCGACGGCGCTGCGCGGACTTGACCCCGACGTCCCGGTGATACTCGTTGCGCACCAACCGAAACAGGTCCGCGGCGCCGCGGAGGCAGGCGTGGACCTGCAGCTCTCCGGGCACACCCACGGCGGCCAAATCTGGCCATTCCACCTGCTTGTCCGCGCCGAGCAGGGTGCGCTGCAGGGGCTTTCCCGGCCCGGGGACCTGACCCAGTTGTACGTCACCCGCGGCAGCGGCTTCTGGGGACCGCCGTTCCGGATCTTCGCACCCAGCGAGATCAGCCTGTTGACCCTGCGAGCGGGACGGACCGGGACGTTGCACCCGCGGGTGGCCAGCCATCACGTCGACGACTCGCTGCCGAATCCCGCGGACATCGTCGAGCGGGCCACCCATCGGGACTGACGCGGGTTCCGACGTCGGCTGCCCGGTGCCGAGCGGTCAGCTGGTCGCCGACGTATTCGCCAGCGACTCGAGCTTCTTCTTCATCCCGTCTGCGGCCGGGTCACCCAGCTTCTCGAACAGCGGTCCGAGGAACGGCTGCGCCAGCGCGAGCAGGCCCTTCATGCTGAACTCGGCCTTGTAGGTGACTTCGCTACCCGTCCCGGCGGGCTTGACGGTGATGGTGTCGATGGCGAGCACCGTGTTGTTCTCGCCGCGCAACTGGATGTGGCGCTCGCCCAAGTCGGTCACCACGTAGTCGATTTCCTGCCGCTTGCCGCGGAACTCCGCGACCCCGTGGTATTTCGATCCGACGGCGACGGGCCCGTCGCTGCGCTTCTCGACGATCGGTATCCCGGGGTCCCATTCGCTGGTGTGCTCGAACGCCGACAGGTAGTCGAACGTGGACTTCGGGTCCAAGGTGGTGGTGACGGTGCGCTGCACGGTGATCATGAAATCGACTGTACCCACCTGTCAGCGAGGCCAACCGCGCTCGACGGACGACTCCACCATTCGGTGGTTCTCCCCTACCCGATGGGGGGTCTGGGCCCACTCCCCTGGCTTGCGGTCGCCCTCAGAATGAACACATGCCCGATGCCTCCGTCCCCGATGCGGCCCAGCCGGCCGCCGGACAACCGGCCGGCCGCTGGGCGCTGTTCGGCATCGTCTGGGCGTTGATCGGCTTGCGGATCGTCGGCTTCGTGCTGTTCGCCTTCCTCGTCGCCTCCACCGCGCTACTCGTGATCTGGATCGGCATCCCGCTGCTACTCGGCTCGTTGGCCGCGTTGCGGGGATTCGCCAAGCTGCACCGCCGGCTGGCCGGCAAGGTGTTGGGAACGACGCTCAACGAGCCCTACCCGCGGGAGGTCTCGGGTGGCGTGTTCGCGCAGCTGCGTTTCCGGCTCACCGACCGTGCCACCTGGCGCGACCTGGCATGGCTGCTGGAGGTGCAGAGCATCGGGTTCGCCCTTGAGCTGTCCGCATTGGTCGCTTTCCTGATCCTCCCGCTCGGCTATTGGGGATCGCCCCTGCTGCTGCGCACGGACGCCGCGACCACCCGCCTGCTGATCGGTCCGCAGGACGAGCACCTTCGGGAGCGCATCGGTCAGCTGGAGACGTCCCGGGCGGACACGGTCGACCACTCCGCCGCCGAGCTCCGGCGGATCGAACGGGATCTGCATGACGGCGCGCAGGCCCAGCTGGTCGCGCTGGGCATGAACCTCGGTCTGGCGCAGGAATTGGTGACCCGCGACCCGGAGGCGGCGGTCGCGCTGATCGCCGAGGCCCGGGAGTCGTCGACGACCGCGCTCCAGGAACTGCGCTCACTGGTGCGGGGGATCCATCCCCCGGTACTCGCCGACCGCGGGCTGTCCGGCGGCGTCGAAGCGCTTGCGCTGGCGCAACCACGGCCCGTGGAGGTCGACATCGACCTGCCGGGCCGCCCACCGGCACCGGTGGAGTCGGCGGTCTACTTCGCGGTCGCCGAGGCGCTCACCAACTCGGCGAAACACGCCGCGGCGCAGAGTTCCTGGGTCTGGGTCCGGCACGACGGCCGGTCGCTGACTGCGTTGGTCGGGGACAACGGCGTGGGTGGCGCACAGCTCACGCCCGGCGGTGGACTGGCCGGCATCGAGAACAGGTTGGCGGCGTTCGACGGTCGGCTGTCCATGGCCAGCCCGCTCGGTGGGCCGACGATCGTGACGCTGGAGGTGCCCTGCGCCCTCGCGACGACCGCGGCCGCGAGGTAGCCCCAGGGTCAGCCCGATCCGAGGACGAGTCCGCCTGCACTGGATAGGCTCGGCCGGGAGTCGCCCACGAACCCCGAGGAGGGTAGGACGCGTGCGCATCGTGCTGGCCGAGGACTTGGCGCTGCTCCGCGACGGCATGATCCGGCTGCTCACCGCCTACCAGTTCGAGGTGGTGGAGGCCGTCGACAACGGCCCTTCCCTGCTCCGGGCGCTGACCACGCATCAACCCGACGTCGCCGTCGTCGATGTGCGTCTCCCTCCGACCTTCACCGACGAGGGGCTCCGCGCCGCGCTGGCGGCTCGCGCCCAGATGCCGGGGTTACCGGTGCTGGTGCTGAGCCAGTACGTCGAACAGCTCTACGCCCGGGAGCTTCTCGCGCAGGGCACCGGAGGCGTCGGCTACCTGCTGAAGGACCGGATCTCCGACGTCAACCAGTTCGTGGACGCGATCCGCCGGGTCGCCGCCGGTGGCACCGCGATGGATCCCGAGGTGATCAGCCAACTGCTGTCCCGTCACCAGGATTCGTCGCCGGTCGCGTCGTTGACGCCCCGTGAACGCGAGGTGCTCTCACACATGGCGGAGGGCCGGTCGAACGCGGCGATCGCCGCCCGGATGTTCATCACCGAGAAGGCCGTGGGCAAGCACACGAATTCGATCTTCGGCAAGCTCGCATTGGAACAGAGCGAGGATGACAACCGGCGGGTGCTGGCCGTGCTCGCCTACCTGGAGAGCGCACCACGCGAGGCGTAGTCGCTGGTCAGACATGCCGAACGGACACGTAGCGCCGGGCGCCGAGTCGCTCAGAGCGACGTGCCCAACGCGGCTCCGGCCGGTCTCGCGACCGCGGTAGTCCGCGAGGGTGGTTCTACAAACGGGGCCCGGGGACATTCCGGCGCCCGGCACTTCCAACTTAACCCCTCGGCGGCTACCTCGCTCTCCGCGTCACCGGAATTGGTGCGACGCGACCCCCGTTCCACCTGAAATCCCACACCAAACCTTCAAGGTTAAGCTGACATTGAGGGTTTCACCGGATCCGCTCGGCCGACTGAGCGGCCGCAAGGAGTTCATCGACCAGCGATTCCAGCTCACCCCGCGGGGCGCGCTCGGCCAGTGCAGTGGCCACATCTTCTGCGGCACAACGCACCTGGTACAGCCGGTCGGCAAGATCGTCCCGCTCCTGTGAGGTCAGCATCACCGCGTCAGCAGGCAGCGCTCCCCGTTCAAGGGCGTTCCGGTTCTCGTACGCGCGTTGCCGGCAGGCTTGCGCGCAATACCGCCGGCGGCGCCCGATCCCGCTTGCCCCGGCAAGCTCACGGCCGCACCACAGGCAGCGGGCGGGCGCTGTCGACCCCGGACGCGGCGGCGCTTCGGCCGACGAGCGGGGCGCCGATCGAACCGGAGCGCGGGTGACGAGTTCGGTCATGTCGGTGACCGTAACGTGCGGGCGCTCCGTCACCGTGACGACATTCCGCCGCAACCGCCGCTCGAAAGTCCGCCACCACTTGAATGGCGCCGCGCTGGTTGCCGACGGCTCGCTACCAGGGTCGGCATGTCAGACTGCGGCGGTGGCGTATCTGGACGGACAACCACCACGGGCCTTCGCCCATCGCGGTTGGCACACCGGCGATCTCACCGGCCGGGAGAACACCTTGGCCGCGTTTCGGCGAGCCTTCGAGGAGGGCTATCGCTACCTGGAGACCGACGCGCACGCCACCGCCGACGGCGCGCTCATCGCGTTCCACGACCCGTTCCTTGATCGGGTCACCGACGCCAAAGGTCGAGTGGCGACAATGAGGTGGGACCAGGTACGCCGGGCCAGGATTCACGGCACTGACCCGATCCCGCTGATGTCCGAACTGCTCGAGGCCCTGCCGGACGCCCGGTTCAACATCGACGCCAAGTCCGCCGGAGTGCTCGGCCCGCTGGCCGATCTGATCCGGACGGCGGGGGTCGCGGACCGGGTCTGTCTCGGCTCGTTCTCCGACCGGAGGCTGGCCACGCTCCGGCAAATGTTGGGACCACAGGTCGACACCTCGATGGGTCCCCGGGACATCTTCCGGCTGGTCCGCGCCACCGCCCGCGGCCGCGGATTCGCGACGTCGGCCGTAGCCGCCCAGGTTCCGGTGAGCTGGCAGCGGTTCCCCATCGTCACGCCACGCTTCATCGCGGCGGCGCACGCGGCGGATCTCGAGGTCCACGTCTGGACCATCAACGAAGAGCCCGAGATGCACCGACTGCTCGACCTGGGCGTCGACGCGATCATGACCGACCGCCCTGACCTGTTGCGGGACGTCCTGGTCGGCCGCGGCGCCTGGCGCTGAGCGGACCGGGCCGCCGCTACAGTGCGCGGCATGCAGGAAGCCGCCAGCCACCCGACCGGACCACAGTCTCCCTCGGCGCTGTCCGCGGTCCCGGCTGCCGGCATCGGGCGCAGCCGGTTCGCGGGTGGTTCGGTCAAGTTCTTCCACGGGCCGATGGACTGCGGAAAGTCGACGCTCGCCCTGCAACTGGACTACAACCACGCCCGGCAGGGCAGGCACGGCCTGTTGCTGACCAGGCTGGACCGTTCGGGACCGGCCCGGATCAGCTCCCGGATGGGGTTGAGCCGGCCCGCTGTCGAGGTCGACGACGAGATGGATCTCGGCGCGCTGGTGCGCCGGTCCTGGGCACAGGGCCGCCGGGTCGACTACCTGATCGTCGACGAGGCGCAGTTCTTCACCCCCGCCCAGGTGGAGCAGCTGGCCCTGCTCGCTGACGACGCGCAGGTCGACGTCTACGCGTTCGGCATCGCCACCGACTTTCGGGGTCGCCTGTTCGCCGGTTCGGCGCGGCTCTTCGAGCTGGCCGACGTGGTCCTCCCGCTACAGGTCGAGGTGCTCTGCTGGTGCGGCCGGATCGGCCGGTTCAACGGTCGGGTGATCGACGGTCACCTGGTCAGGGACGGCGCCACCGTCGTCGTCGCGGACACGGTGCCCGCGCCGGACGGTTCGGCCGACGACTCACCTGGCGGCGGAGAAGCATCGGCGCTGCCGGCCGCTGACGGCAACGTCCGCGGGGACGCCCCGGCGCACGCAACGGCGCGTCCGGCGGTGCGGTACCAGGTGCTGTGCCGGGCGCATCACCGATCCGGCCAGCTCGGTCCCGACGGCTCGGCAGACTGACGGCTGCATGCCCCGCCCGCCGCCCGGGGCGTCGTTCCGAAGGGATCTGGTGACGGGTTTCACCCATCGATCCGTAGTTTCTTCTGTCCGCAGGCGTGACGGTGGACACGTCCGGGCGTCTCACAGGTGTCTGGGGCATCCAACCGCCCATCGACAGCGGTAAGAACACTACAGAGTGAACTTCGCACCACAAGACCCAGCCGAAGCCGTGTTGGGAACGAACACCGCCTGAGATGCGTTACTCATCGGTAGGAAGCCCATCGGGCTCGCCGCCGGAGGAAAGTTCCGGCAACGCTGCGCGCCGAGTCGCCGCAGAGATTACAGCAGCAGTCGACGCTGCAGGGAAGGAACACCATGGCCGACCGTGTCCTGCGCGGCAGCCGCCTCGGATCCACCAGCTACGAGGCCGACCGCAACCACGACCTCGCCCCTCGCCGGACCGCGACCTACCGGTGTCCGCGCGACCACGAGTTCACCGTACCGATGGCCGACGACGCCGAGGTCCCGACGACGTGGGACTGCCGGATGCACGGAGTGTCCTCGATGCTGATCGACGGCTCCGTCCCCGAGGGCAAGGTCGTCAAGCCCCCGCGAACCCATTGGGACATGCTGCTCGAGCGGCGTTCGATCGAGGAGCTCGAGGAGATCCTGAACGAGCGGCTCAGCGAGTTGAAGAGCCGTCGCACCGCTTCCTGAGAACCGATAACGCACCATCAGACCAGCGCCGTCCCGCGGGAGTCCCGCGAGCGGCGCTGGTCGTGTGTCCGGCAGCAGCGCCCCGGCTCGGCGGTCAGACGGGTCAGCTCCTGCTTGCCGGCTCCCGGCGCCCCGCGAGCGACCACAGCTGATTCCACCGGTGCGCGAGCGCCCACCCGGTGACCTTCAGCAGTGCCTCCCGGACGATCCCGCCGCTCATCTTCGACGTGCCGATTTCCCGTTCGGTGAAGGTGATCGGCACCTCGACAACCCGGTACCCGGCCTGGACTGCGTGCCAGGCAAGGTCGACCTGGAAGCAATACCCCTGCGACTCGACGTGTCCGGACAGCCGGTCCCGGAGCACGTCGGCGCGGTACGCGCGGTAGCCGCCGGTGATGTCCTTCAGGTTCACCCCCAGCATCACCTGGCAGTACAGGTTCCCGCCGCGGGACAGCAGCTCCCGGCGTTTCGGCCAGTTCACCACCGAGCCGCCGGGGACGTACCGCGAGCCGAGCACCAGATCGGCGTGCTGCAGCGCGGCGAGCAACCGGGGCAGCTGCTCGGGGGCGTGGGAGCCGTCGGCGTCCATCTCGACGAGCACGTCGAAGCCGCGTTCCAGAGCCCAGCCGAAGCCGTCCACATAGGCCGCACCCAGACCCGCCTTGGCGGGGCGGTGCAGCACATGGATGTAATCGTCGGCGGCCGCCCGTTCATCGGCGATCTTGCCCGTGCCGTCCGGGCTGCCGTCGTCCACCACCAGCACCGACGCGCTCGGGACCGCGGCGCGTACCCGGTCCAGGATGAGCGGAAGGTTCTCTCGCTCCTGGAAGGTTGGGATGATCACCAGCACGCGTTCGGTCGGCGCCCGGTCGGTGTCGGGCCGTTCACCGTCGGACTCGGCTGAGGGCGACGCTGGCGAGGGCGACGCTGGCGAGGGCGACGTTGGTGAGGGCAGCGCTGCACTCTCGGGGCTCACGGTGTCGGGTCCTTCTTGGTCGCGGTGTCGGCGGCGGTGTCGGTGTTGCTCTCGGCCGGCTCCTGCGCGGTCGCCGTCGGTCGGCCGCCAGCAGCCCGGCGCCGGGCTGCGATCAGCACGACCGCGAGCGCCAGGGGCGTCGCGACGGCGAGGATCCATTCCAGCGGGCCACCGAGTACCGTACCGGGCGTCGTCTCGGTGATCAGCGGCACCGACGGCGTCATGTACCCGGCGGTGAACAGCGGCACGGTGGACTGGACCGTTCCGTCCGGGCCGATCACCGCAGAGACCCCACTGGTGGCCGAGATGAGCACCTCGCGGCCGTGTTCGACGGCCCTGACCCGGCTCATCGCCTGCTGTTGAAAAGTCTCGTTGGTATAGCCGAAGGTGGCGTTGTTGGTCTGCACGACCAGCACCTGCGCCCCGCCCCGCACCACGTCCCGGACGAGATCGTCGTAGACCACCTCGAAGCAGATCACGTCACCGACGTTGACGCCGCCGACATCCAGGTTGCCGGGCACGTCACCGGGCAGGAAGGTGCCGCGCTGCAGATCCACCTTGTCGGAGAAGATCCGGAAGAACGACCGGTACGGCATGTACTCCCCGAACGGCAAGGGGTGACGCTTTCTGTAGGCCTCACCAGGTCCGGTGACGGGGTCCCAGACGATCGCCTGGTTGTAGCCCTCGCCGGGGGTGCCGGTCTGAACCACACCGCCGACCAGGATCGGCACCCCGATGTCCTGCGCCGCCGCGCTGATCACCCCGTTCGCGTCCTGGTTGCGATAGGGATCGATGTCGGTGGAATTCTCCGGCCAGATGACCAGCGCCGGCGCCGGGGCGGTGTCGGCGCGTACCGCTGCGGCCAGCTCGTGGGTGCGCTGGGCGTGCATGTCCAGCACCGCACGCCGCTCGGCGTTGAACTCCAGGCCCGCACGGGGAACGTTGCCCTGGATGACGGCGATCGTCCGGGTGGGCGAGTCGGTGCCCTGCTGGACCGTGGCCAGGCCGGCCAGGCCGAGCAGGAACGGACTGATCAGCATGGCCATGGCGCCGAGCACGGCCGCCGATCGCAGCGGACGGCGCTGCACCGCGACGGCTCGAATCAGTGCCGCCAACGCAAACCCGGCCAACGCGGTGAGAAAGCCGAGCGCCGTCGCTCCCAGCAGTGACGCCACCGGCAACAGTGGCCCGTCGGCCTGCGAGAACGCGACCCCGCCCCAGGGGAAGCCGCCGAAGGGGAACCGGGCGCGCAGCGCCTCTCCGGTGACCCAGGCGGCCGCCGCCCAGAAGGGCCAGGCCGGCAACCGCCGCGACGCAGCAGCTGCCAGCGCGCCCACCGGCGCCGTCAGCAACGCTTCGGCGACGGCCAGCGCGATCCACGGAAGGTTGCCCACATACACGTTGGTGAACGTCAGCAGCGGCAGGTAGAACGTCATACCGAACACCAGGCCCAGGCCAATACCGGCTTTCCAGGATCGACCGGCCAGCGCGAGCCCGAACAGCGCGAAACCGGCGATGGCCGACCACCACCTGGTGGACGGCGCGAAGGCCGCGTACAGCGCCAGGCCGCCGACGGCGCTGGTCAGGATGCGCGCTCCGCCGGTGCCGAACAGCGACCGCCGCCACCGCGTCAACCGACCGACGTGGCCTTCGGCGCCGTCGACCGCGCGGGCCGCGCGGAGTCGACGCAGCGTCCCCGGCGGGAGACCGGACGGGAGCGCCGGCTCGCTGTCCACGGTCGGGGATGCCACGGCGCCAGCGTAACCGGCACGGTTGTCGATGCCGTGAGATCGCGATGAGGCGGGGATCGTCACCCGGGGTCCGACCGTTTGCTCAGTGCTGTTCCGTGCTCGCCCAGTCCACCAGTTCCACCACGTGCCGGTACTGCTCGCCGGTCGCCCTGGTCATGCCCAGCTCGCAGGTGCGGTTGCAGGAGGCGAACGCATCGGAGTGGCCGGTTGCCAATTCGGCCGCCTGGGCGGCGGTGGCCGACGCGGTCAGCTCGGGATGGAGCAGGCCGCGGTCCCCGGCGAACGCGCAGCAGCCCCAGCTGTCGGGCACCGTGACTGTGTCGGCGACCGCCGCCGCCACCGCGCGCAGCGAGTCGTTCAGGCCCATTCGGGTCGATGAGCATGTCGGATGCAGCGCCATCGCCCCTATCCTGCGGGTCAGCGAAAGCTTCGGCAGCACAGTCTTTTCGACGAACTCCACGGCATCGACGACCCGCAGCGCGGCGTACCTGCCGCCTCCAGCGGTCACAGTGGTCACAGTGGTCACGGTGGTCACGGTGGTCACGGTGGTCACGGTGGTCACGGTGGTCA
>JBBQGJ010000096.1:0-18481 GCA_038322925.1 Mycobacteriales bacterium | reverse complement strand
GGGGGGGGGGGGGGGGGGGGGGGGGGGGGGGGGGGGGTCGACCGACCGCCGGCCTGCTGACGTCCCCCATCTTCACCCGCGTTCCCGTTTTCGGCGCGGATCAAGATCGGCAGCGCGTCTCAAGTAGGTGACTTGAGTACCACCCGTCCCATAACCGCGAGCTTCATGCGCGCCGGGGAACTTGATCCGCGCCTGACTCGCCTCAGGCCCTTGGAGCCCCGATGACACCCATCGACGTCCCTTGCCACGCTCGGTCGATCGGGTTGGCGTGGCACGACCTACTCGCCTGGTCGACCTCGACCGGCGCCGCCTCCGTGCGCCGCGCACCCCCGGACGGTCCGCGATGAACAGCCTGATCACCCGGCTGACCCCGGACTCGCTGCGTGGGTACCAGCCCGCGTGGCTGCGAACCGACATCGTCGCCGGCGTCACGCTCGCCGCGGTGGCCATCCCGGAGACCATGGGTTACACCTCGATCGCCCAGGTGCCGGTCGTCACCGGGCTGTACACGGTGATCTTCCCGGCGTTGCTGTTCGCCCTGCTGGGTTCCTCGCGGCTGCTGGTAGTGGGCGCCGATTCGGCGACCGCGGCCATCCTGTCGGCCGGGCTGGCCGGTCTTGGCATCGCCGGACTCAGTCCCTATTCGCCGGAGTGGTTGGCGTTCACCTCGCTGACCGCCCTGGTCTGCGGCCTGCTGTTGCTGGCCCGGCTGCTGCGGCTGGGATTCATCGGGGATTTCCTGTCGTCCTCCGTGTTGATCGGGTTCCTCACCGGTGTGGGCATCCAGGTCTTCACCGGCCAGATCCCGGACATGCTCGGCATCGACAAGGGCACGGGCACCTGGTTCCAGCAACAGTGGTGGACGATCACCCACGTCGGTGACGCGAACCTGCCCACGGTGGCCTTTGCCGTCGGTGCGCTGGTGATCATCCTCGGCTTCAAGAGGTTCCTGCCGAAGGTGCCGGGAGCGATCGTGGCGGTGATCGGATCGATCATCGTGGCGTCCGTTCTCGACGTCGGGCAGGACGGGGTAGCACTCGTCGGCACCGTGCAGGGCGGCTTTCCACGGCCTGCCCTCCGGGCTGAGCTGGTCGGACATTCCACCGGTGATCGGCGTGGCGTTCTCCTGCTTCATACTGATCATCGCGCAGAGTGCCGCCACCTCCCGCAGTTTCGCCATGCGGCACGGGCGGAAGGTGGACGTCAACCGGGACATCGTCGGGCTCAGCGGGGCGAACTTCGCCGCCGGGCTGACGGGCACCTTCGTGGTCAACGGCAGTCCGACCAAGACGCAGATCCTGGACGAGGAGAAGGGCCACACCCAGCTGGCCAACATCACCATGTCGCTCGTGGTGCTGATCGTGGTGCTGTTCCTGACCGGGTTGTTGACCGACATGCCCAGGGCGGTGCTCGGCGCCATCGTCTTCCTGATCGGCATCGACCTGATCGACATCGCCGGGTTGCGCCGCGTGTGGACCGCCCGCCGGAGCGAGTTCGTCATCGCCGCGTTGACCGGGGTCGTCGTGTTTGCGATCGGGGTCGGGCAGGGCATCATCCTGGCCGTGGTCGCGTCGATCCTGGAGATGATCCGCCGGCAGTACCGTCCGGAACGCTTCGTGGTCGGGGTGAACACGTCGGGCACCGAGACCTACACGGTGGCGACTCCCGGCACGCAGAGCGCGCCGGGGTTGATCGTCTTCCGGTACGACGCCGACCTGTTCTACGCCAACGCCAACCGTTTCTCCGACGACGTGCAGGCGTTGATCACCGGAGCGCCCGACCCGGTGCGCTGGCTGGTGCTTGACTGCACGTCGATCCCCGACGTCGACTACTCGGCGGGCCTGTCCATCGACGGCCTGATCACCTTCGTGCACCAGCGGGGAGCGGTGTTCGCGCTGGCCGGGCTCGATCCCGACCTGGACGCCACGCTGCGGCAGCAGGGGGTGCTGCGGATGCTGAACTCGGATCACCTCTACGGCTCGGTGGCCGATGCTGTGGCAGCATTCAGGGCACACCAGACGCCGCACCCGTCGGAACCGAATGGCGGAGCCGTTACCACCTGAACGCCCAGCGGCCCGACCACCGGCCTCCCGGGAAGGACTGCCGATGACGGCTCCC
The DNA here is from genome assembly GCA_038322925.1 of Mycobacteriales bacterium. Lineage (GTDB taxonomy): Bacteria > Actinomycetota > Actinomycetes > Mycobacteriales > Nakamurellaceae > Nakamurella. The sequence continues at coordinate 16,363 of JBBQGJ010000096.1, read as the reverse complement.
CACCCCCATGTCACCCCCGGTCCGCCGGTCAGCGCCACCCACGCCAGGACGGTCAGGTCGACGCGACCGACCCGCGGCGATCGGGCGGCCGTCGGGAGAGCGGCGCGATCCGCACTGCCCCGCTCCGCGCACGCGGAGATCGGCCGTGGCGCCCGCCCCGACCCGATCGAGCTGCTGGAACGGCAGGCGGCGACGCGGCTGCCGCAACTGGTGCCGATCCGGTACGGCCGGATGCTCGCCTCACCCTTCACCTTCTACCGCGGAGCGGCGTCGATCATGGCCGCCGATCTGGGATCGACCCCGCATTCGGGACTGATGGTCCAGCTGTGCGGTGACGCGCACCTGAGCAACTTCGGTTTCTACGCGACCCCGGAGCGCCAGCAGGCCTTCGACATCAACGATTTCGACGAGACCTACCGCGGGCCCTTCGAATGGGACGTCAAGCGGCTCGCGGCCAGTGTCGCAGTGGCCGGCACGGTCAGCGAGTTCACCGACGCGGAGGTCCGGCGATCGGTGCTGGCCACGGTGGCCGGCTACCGGCTGGAGATGCGCCGGCTGGCCCCGCTGGGCAATCTGGCCGTCTGGTACTCCCACCAGGACATCCCCGGAATGCTCCGGGAGATCCGCAAGCACAGCGGCTCGGGCGCGGAGGCCCAGATCAACGCGGGTCTGAAAAAGGCGCGGTACCGGGACAGCATCGACGCGCTGCGCAAATTGACCGTCACTGTTGACGGCCAGGTGCAGATCAAGAACGACCCGCCGCTGATCATGCCCGCCGAGGAACTGCTGCTGGCCTGGGGTGAGCCGATCGGCGACTGGTACGACACGCTGTCAAGGCTGGTCACCGACTACCGCGGAACGCTGCAGAGCGACCGCCGGCAGCTGCTCGACCAGTTCGCCTTCGTCCAGCTGGGGTTCAAGGTCGTCGGTGTCGGCAGCGTCGGATCGAGGGCGTGGATCATCCTGATGGACGGCGCGGACGCCGCGGATCCGCTGTTCCTGCAGGCGAAGGAGGCGCAGCGGTCGGTACTCGCGGACTACGTCACACCCGCCACCCCGTACACCAACCAGGGCGAGCGGGTGGTGCACGGGCAGCGTTTGACCCAGATGACCAGCGACATCTTCCTCGGCTGGCAACGGGTCAACGGGATCGACGGGATCGACCGCGACTTCTACGTCCGACAGCTCCGGGACGGCAAGGGTTCTGTTGTGGTGGAGGACCTGTCCCCGCCGGGAATGGAGATCTACGGGCAGACGTGCGGGCAGACGCTCGCTCGGGCGCACGCCCGATCCGGTGATCGCATCGCGATTGCCGCCTACCTCGGTCGGTCCGACGTGTTCGACAACGCCGTCGCCGACTACGCCGTCGAGTACACCGGGCAGAACGAACGGGACCACTTGGCGCTGCGGCAGGCAGCCGACGAACGCAGAGTCCTTGCCAGGGAAGGGATCTGACCCCTCGCGGTCAAGCGCAGGTCACTCAGCCAGGACGGCCCTGCCGGACGCGATGGTGGTGAGCGGGCTCCGGCTGCGCCATCGGGTGCCGGTGGATCGCGCCGTCGGTGCTCGACAGCGGGCGCCCCCCACCGTCCCAGCGTCGCGCGATGATCTCCGCGGCGATCGAGATCGCCGTTTCCTCAGGGGTTCTCGCCCCGAGATCGAGGCCGATCGGAGAGGACAACCGGCTGACTTCGGCCTCGGTCAGGCCGGCTTCGGCCAGCCGGACGAGGCGATCGGCATGGGTGACCCTCGAGCCCATGGCGCCGACGTACGCGACCGGGATCCGCAGCGCCGTCGCCAGCACCGGGACGTCGAACTTCGGGTCGTGGGTCAGCACGCAGATCACCGTCCGGCCGTCGACGGCGCCGGCGTCCACCTGGGTCTGCAGGTACCGGTGCGGCCAGTCGACCACCACTTCGTCGGCGTCCGGGAATCTCGTGCCGGTGGCGAAAACCGGCCGCGCATCACAGACCGTGACACGGTAACCGAGGAACGAACCCACTCTGGCCACCGCGGCCGCGAAATCGATGGCGCCGAACACCAGCATCCTTGGTGCCGGGGCGAAGCAGGACACGAACACCGACAGCCCCTCCCCGCGCCGTTGACCGTCCGGACCGTAGGTCAGGGTGGCGGTCCGGCCGTTGGCCAGCAGCCCGCCGGCATCGTCGCGAACTGCGTCATCCAGCCGGGCGCTGCCCAGCGTGCCCGCGGAGTCGGTGGTCCAGATCAGCAGGTGGGCGCCGAGTTGATCTCCTCGTCCGGCAATGACGGTGGCCAGCGCGACCGGCTCACCCGTGGCGATGGAGGCGGCCATGGTGCCGAACTCCGGGAACGTCTCGCGGGAGATCGCCTCGACGAACACGTCTATGATCCCCCCGCAGGTGAGCCCGACGGTGAACGCGTCGTCGTCCGAGACGCCGTAGCGCTGCAAGACGGGCGGCTCCCCGGCGCGAGCCGCCTCGGCGAGCTGGAACACAGCCCCCTCCACGCAGCCTCCGGAGACCGAGCCGACCGCGCTGCCGTCGGGCCCGACCAGCATCGCGGCGCCGGGTGGGCGGGGTGCCGACCGGAAGGTGCCGATCACGGTGCCGACGCCGACCGTCTCCCCGGCCTCCCACCAGCGCAGCAGCTCAGGCAGAACCTCCCGCACGGCGGACCACCTTTCCGGCCGGGCCGGCCGGCCCCTTCCTTCACCTTCGGGTCCCGGTCGGCGACTCTGCGCACCACTATGCATGCGTGTGGTTCTGCACCGCTCGGTCTTGGCCACCGTCGGCAGATCCACTCACTCCACCAACGCCGGCGCGGCTACCCTGGGTCGAATGAATCCCGTTGCCCTTGGCATCCCCGCCGTGGGGACCTCCGCCACGATCAGGCACGGCGGACCAGCCCCACTGCCCCGCCAGCGGGGCACGGGTGACCAGACCGCCGGCGGAATCATGGTCGACAGCTTCGGACGCCGCGCGCGGGATCTGCGGATCTCACTCACCGACCGCTGCAACCTGCGCTGTACCTATTGCATGCCCGCCGAAGGCTTGGACTGGATGCCCGGTGACGACCTGCTCAGCGACGACGAACTGATCGCCGTCATCGACGTGGCGGTCCGCCATCTCGGCATCGAGGAGATCCGGTTCACCGGCGGGGAACCGTTGCTGCGCAAGGGCATCGTCGACCTCATCAGGCGAGTCGGCGAACTCTCGCCGCGACCGGAGATGTCGTTGACCACCAACGGGATCGGTTTCGCGCCGCGCGCCGCCGACTTCGTGGCGGCCGGCCTCGACCGGATCAACATCTCGCTGGATTCGCTCGACCCGGACACCTTCATGCGGTTGACCCGCCGACCCAGGCTCGCCGACGTGCTGACGTCGTTGTCCGCGGCCGTGGACGCCGGTTTGGCACCGGTGAAGATCAACGCGGTGCTGATGCGCGGTGTGAACGACCACGAGGCTCCCGACCTGTTGCGGTTCAGCCTCGAGCACGGGTACCAGCTGCGGTTCATCGAGCAGATGCCCCTTGACGCCGGGCATTCGTGGACCAGGGATCGAATGGTCACCGCCGACGAGATCATTCAGAAGCTATCCGACCAGTTCACGCTCACCCCACACGCCGGCGCCAGGCTGGGCGCGCCCGCCGAATTGTTCGACGTCGACGGCGGTCCGGCCACCGTCGGGATCATCGCGTCGGTCACCCGGCCGTTCTGCGGGGACTGCGACCGGACCCGGCTGACCGCCGATGGGCAGGTGCGGACCTGCCTGTTCTCCCGCAACGAAACGAACTTGCGGGCGTTGCTGCGCGGCGGCGCCGCCGACGAGCAGATCGCGGACGCCTGGCGTACAGCCACCTGGGGCAAGCTGCCGGGCCACGCCATCAACGATCCGAGCTTCCTGCAGCCCGACAGGCCGATGAGTGCCATCGGTGGTTGAGCCCGGGCCCATCGCCGAGATCACCATGACCGTCAGGTATTTCGCCGCGGCAAGGGCCGCCGCGGGCGCTGCCGAGGAATCGCTGACGGTGCCCGCCGTGCCCGCCGTGCCGGCCGGCCGACTGTCCGGTGACGCAGCAGAACCCAGCACCGCAGAACCCAGCACCGCAGCACCCAGCACGGCAACCGTCGACGCGGTCCTGGAAGCAGCGATCGGCCGGCACGGCGGTGCGCTGGCGACGGTGCTCCGACGATGCAGCTTCCTGCTCGACGAGGTTGCCGTGCACGGCAGCCAGACGCGGGTGCGGACCGGCCAGATCCTGGACGTGCTGCCACCGTTCGCCGGCGGCTGAGGTCGCAGAGGCCGATTCGCCCGGAGAACGCCGCCCGTCGCGAACCGTCGGCGGAGAACCGTCGGCGGCGAACCGTCGGCGAACCGCACTGCCCGTCAGCCGCCAGCTCGGCCGATGACCGCTGTCTTCGTTGTGACATTGGACGTACGCGGCCATGACGCACGCTCCCGATCACCGGCCGTCGGCAACGATCTGCGTGTCAGCTACCAGTGGCCGACAAACGAGGGATACCGTTCGAATTGGCTGCTCTCGGCGACTCCGCGTCGCCGGTTGTCCGCAACCGACCAGGAGGTCCGCAGTGTCACAACCGCCGTCCGGAGACTCATCCTCGCCGGAAGAGCCATCAGCACCAGACGCTCGCGCGCCCAGCCCCGGTGACGCCGAGACCGGTCCACAGAGCATTCCAGCGCCCCCGCCGAGTGCCTACCCGCCGCCGGGCTACGGCCCTTCCGGGCCGCCGCAGGGCTACCCGCCGCCCGGCTATCCCTCGAGTGGCCAGGGTCAAGGCGGTTACCCGCCCCCGCCATCCGAACCCCAGCCCGGGTTTCAGCAGGGCCAGCCGCCGAGCGGCCCGCCGCCGGGCTACCAGGGCGGTTACCAGCCGGGCCCTCCGCCCGGCCAGCCACAGCAGGGCGGCTACCCCCAGCAGGGACCGCCACCGGGATACCCGCCGCAGGGCCCCCCACCCGGCTATCCGCAACAGGGCTACAACCAGCCACCGCCCGGCTACGCTCCCCCCGGCGGTCCACCCCCCGGCTACGGTCCGCCAGGAGCGCAACAGGGCTACCCGCCCCCGCAGGGTTACCCGCCCCCGCAGGGTTACCCACCGCAGGGCGCTTACCCGCCACCCGGTGCGCCCAGCCGGGCATCCGCACCCGCGTTCGACGTCTCCAAGGTGTCCGTCGCCGGGTGGGGGGTGATCGGCGCGGCCGTGCTCACGCTGATCGCCAGCTTCTTCCCGTTCTGGTCGGTGTCGTACCAGGGGATCGGTATCGGATCGGGAAGTTACAACGGTTGGGCCCTTTGGTGGTGGGTCCCGGTCGTACTTGCCATAGCGGTCGGCGTGATCTATGCCCTGGAGCTGTTCGGGCTGATCAAGCCAACCCAGCTCAAACCGGAATGGCTCTTTTACGGCGCCGCCGGATCGTTTGTTCTCATGATCGTGGTGTTGATCCAGACCTTCTTCTACGGTGGCGGGATAACCAACGACCTCAACGATCTCGGTATATCAATATCTAAGGGCCCCTCGTTCGGGGTGTGGTTCGCGCTGATCACCACCCTGGCGTTGACCTACTTCACCGCCCTTGCCGCGCAGAGCTCCGGCGCCAAGCTACCGTTCAAGGTGCCCGGCCCGGCCTGACACCTCCTACCCCGCACCACCCCGCACCACCCCGTAGCCCGTCGATGGCCGCGACCGCGCAGCACCTGCCGCCGGTCGCGGCCATCGCGTTTCCGGAGTCAGGACTGAGCCGAAACTAGATCCGCTGCAACAGGTGTCGCGCTAGCGCCTGTGGTGGCTGGTCAGCCGGTATCGAACTGCCACAGAACGGCGAGGTCGACCCTCCTAGGACTCGCTGCAGGCGACGGCCATCGTGATCATGGAGTTTCGCCTGCACGTGCTCCTTGCTCAGGGATGAGCCGCAGGGTCGTGGCTGCTGCGGCGTCCGTCGTCATGCGATCGACAGACGAGCCGCCGTAGCGTGCGTACTTGGCGTGGTAGGCGGCATCGACGCCCGCGGGTAGCTCTGTCTTGTCTTCGCCGACGTCCTCAACGGCGACATCGACCTCCAGGCCCGGGACGTGAATCCGCTCGTCGCGAGCCCAGCACTTGACCGAACCAACCGTCTTCACGTCGGTACCAGGTCCGCACACACACCTGGTCACCGACGCAGACAACCCATATCGGCACCCAGCGCCGCAGCGTCCCGTCGGCACGCTTGGTGGCGATCTGCAGTTCTCTTGCGCTGCAGATTCGCTCCAGTTCCCGCGCAGACCAGGCGGTCGTCATGACGTGAACTCCTCTTCGGGCTGGGTGCTCATTGCCAATTGGTTGTGCCGTGCGGGGCAGCTGGTCCGCGATCTGGGTTGGCCGCCCTCATCCCCTGTAACTGCCGCCGAACTGTTCGGGAACGAGGTCGGCCTGCTCGGCGCCGGTCCTGATCAGGTCGAGGATCACCACGGCGACTTGCTCGGGCGACTGGGGCTTCGGCGCACGGCTGGATTCGAGCTCCGACGCGGATTCGGTTTCGCCTCGAAGTGATTCGATGAACTCGGTATCCGTGATGAACGGGTACATCGTCGAGACCGCAATGCCTGCGTCGGCGAGCTCGGCACGCGCCACGGCGGAGAGCTTGCTGAGACCTGCTTTGGACGCGCCGTACGCGGCTGAACCAGGCAACGCCGAGAAGGTGATTCCGGAACTGACGTTGACAATGCTGCCGGAGCCCTGCCTTTCGCATGATGGGGAGCACCGCCTGCATGGTGACCAAAGGCGCGACGAGGTTCAGTTCCAGGACGGCGCGGAAGTCATCAGGATCGATCTGCTCGAGCGGCGCGTGGAGCCCCTGACCGGCGATGTTGCACAGGACGTCGATCCGTCCGAACGCATCCGTGGCGGCGCGCACGGCGGCGTCGACCTGGCCGGCATCGGTGACGTCACAGCGGACGGGCACCGCGCCCACCACCACCCGGATCGGCCTGGTCTTCGCCCAGTTCGCTGGCGAGTTGACGAATGCGATCCTCTCGACGCGCGACCAGCACCACTTGTGCGCCGGCCCGCGAAGCGGCCCGTGCCGTCGCCGCTCCGATGCCCGACGATGCTCCGGTCACGAGCACAACGGCTCCGTTGATCTCCATCGAACGTGTCTCCTTACAGATCTCGGGATGCTGGGTTGTTCGCGGCGTGTGAGAGAACCTCGACGACCCGCTCAAAACAATCTATCAGGTGATAGCTATCACTCGATAGGATATCATCGGGCCGTGAAGGATGACGAGGTCTCCCGCCTCTTCGACCTCGCGGACCTGATCTTCGCGGTCGGCCGGCAGATCCGTCCTTCGCATGACCTCTCGACCGAGATGTGCACACCGGTCGAGAGCATGGTGATGCGTTTCATCGACCGGAATCCGGGCACCTCCGCACGGGTGGCCGCGGACGCGACGCTGCTACCCTCCAGCAACTTCAGCAGAGTGCTGCGCGGCCTCGAGAAGAAGGGGCTCGTGCGTCGCGACATCGATCCGCATGACTTCCGGTCCGTACGCCTCTATCCCACCGCGCGGGCACGCGAGAACCTGCAGCACCTGCGCGAGGCATGGAGCCAGACGCTCGAGGGGATCGTGGACGACACCGAGACGATCGATCTCGTCAACACGACTTTGCGGCGCATCGAGAGGGAACTCGCTGCGCGACGCCTGAGCGCCATGGACCCGCGTGCGCAAGACCGCTGATCGTGCGTTTGCGCCGCGGCGCACGTTCGGCGGGCAGCTCTGCCCTCGGCGCCGTGCGCCATCACCGCCGGTTCGCCGGACGGGCCGCAGGTTCGCCAGCCCAGCTTGTTGCCGTCACCCGCGTCGAGCATTCCCATCTCGTACGGCTCGACCGGCGGATACAACTCGGCCATGGCGGAAATCCGCTTCGCGGGTGATGCGCCTTCAGGCCGGTGCACCAGCTGGACGATCACCCGGTCCGGCCCTTCTGGTGCCGACGACTGAGCCGATGACTGAGCCGACGACAGTGCCGACGACAGTGCCGACCACAAGGGTGGCGCCGAATTCCTCGGAATGCACCACTCGTGGGGTCAACCCGTTGCGGGCGAAGGATTCCGCAGCGGGCGGTGCCTGGCGCTCGTTGGCCTCCACCAGCAGATGTCCGCCTGGCGCCAGCCACTCCCGGGCCTGTGCGGCCACCCGTCGCACCACGTCCAGCCCGTCCGGACCGCCGTCGAGCGCGACCAGCCGTTCGTGCAGGCGGGCCTCGGGCGGCATCATGCCGATCGCGTCGGTGGGCACGTACGGCGCGTTGGCCGCCAGGATGTCGACCCGGCCGCGAAGCGTTGCAGGGAGCGGTGCGAAGAGATCACCCGAGAAGACCCGGCCGCCCACCGCCTCGACGTTACGGCGGGCGCAGCGCACCGCGGCGGGGTCGACATCCGCCGCGTACAGATCGATGTCACCGACAGTGGCGGCCAGCGCGACCCCGATCGCACCTGAGCCACAACACATGTCGAGCACAACCGGCGTCCGGACCGCCGGCGCGCCCGGGGTACCCGGGCCGTCGTCGGCCGCACGGAGCAGCTCGGCCGCCTCACGGACCAGGAACTCCGTACGCCGCCGGGGCACGAAAACTGCTGTATCCACTGCGATCCGGAGGCCGCAGAACTCCGCCCAGCCCAGCACGTACTCCAACGGCACGCCCGCCACGCGCCGGTCGACCATGGCGTCCAGGGCCGCCGGATCCGGCGCCGCGGACAGCAGCAGCCGCGCCTCGTCCTCGGCGAACACGCAGCCGGCCGCCCGGAGTCTGGCGACCAGGGCGGCCGATGCGGCCGGTGACACTGACGGTGACGCAGACATCACTACCTCTCTCGGCGCCTCACGACCGAACGCGCCCGGCGCGGGTTTGACGGACCGCGCCGGACACGCTCGACGTGCTTACTCAGACGGTGATCCGCCGGATGGTGAGGTAGCCGCCGCCGGCGACCGCGGCCGCCGCCAGTGCCAGCATCCCGCTGGCGGCAAGGGCATCCAGGTCCGACTGAGAACTGCCCACCGCCGGCCACCACTGTCGCCAGGTGACCAGCAGCACCGCGCCGACTCCGAGGACCGTCCACAGCCCGAAGAACGCCAGGGTGCCGATCAGGCCGAATCGGCGGTAGATCAGCCCGGTCCACAGGCCGATCAGGAACACCAACGCCAGTAGCACGCCGTTGGTGACCAGCACCTGGTACCAGGGCCCGGCCAGGATCCACGGCACCCGGAAGAAGTGCAGTTGCAGGCCCCAGCCGTCGGTGGTGGCGCCCTCCAGCGCCCACAGCGCGGTCAGGATCGCGGCGTTCAGCGCGCACAACGCGACGATCAGCAGAACCGTGCCGAGGTAGTACGTCCGGCGGCTGACCCCCAACGTCAGCGCGAACGGCAGGAACCTGGTTGCGGCCTGCACGCCGATGATGATCATGAAGAGGTAGATGCTCGCCAGTGCGCCGGTGAAGTTGCCCTCCGGCTGGGTCAGCGGGATGACTGCGTAGATCGCCAGGTTGATCACGAAAGCCAGGGCCAGTACGCCCCAGACCAGCCAGGTGTCACCGAACCGGTCGACCAGGTGCAGCCTGGCAACCTTGACCATCGAGGTCATGCGCTGATCCTTTCCGAGTCCTGCTCAGTTCCGATCTCAGTTCCGATCTCAGTCCCGATCTCAGTCCCGATCTCAGTTCCGATCTCAGTTCCGAACCGTGCCGAGCGAATCACCAGTTCCTGCAAGGACACCGGCTCCATCTCCAGCCCGAGATCGCGGGCCCGGGTCCGGGCCAGGTCGTCGAGCGGTCCGGCGACAGTCGCGGAGGCCAGTGAGCCGATTCCGGTGCGGTGCCAGACCTTCCGGGAGGTGGTGAAGTCATCGACCGCGCTGGTCGCACCCGAGACGGTCACCGCTCGGCCGCGCAGGTCGTCGGCCGGCGCATCCACCACGATCCGCCCCCGATCGATCACCAGCACATGCTCCAACAGGTCCGCGACCTCGTCGATCAGATGGGTGGACAGCAGGATGGTGCGGGGGTGCTCGGCGTAATCCGCGAGCAGTCGGTCGTAGAAGATCTGCCGGGCCACCGCGTCAAGACCCAGGTACGGCTCGTCGAACAGGGTGATCTCCGCCCGCGCGGACAGCCCCAGCACGATGCCGACGGCCGAATGCATGCCCCGGGACAGCTTCTTCACCGCCCGATTCGCGGGCAGCTCGAAATCGTCCATCAACTGGCCGGCCAACTCGGCGTCCCAATTCGGGTAGAACCAGGAGGCTGCCTCGATCACCCGCTTCACCTTGATGTCCGGGTAGAGCTGGCTTTCCTTCACGAACACCATGCGGCGCAGTACCGCGTCGTTCTCCAGCGTGTTCTCGCCGGCCACCAGAACCGTCCCCGACGTCGGGAACTCCTGTCCGGTCAGGATTTTCATCAACGTCGACTTGCCGGCGCCGTTGCGCCCGAGCAGCCCGGTGATGGTGTCGGGCTGCAAGACGCAGCTGACGTCGTCGAGAGCCAGTTGGCCGCGGTAGCGGCGGGTCAGATGGTCGACGTGAACCGGGGGAGTCATGACGCCTCCTCTCCTTGTGGATAGCTGATCTGGTGATGCTCGGGGTTCGCCGGCTGCCGGACCATGTCGACGAGGGCGTCGACGTCGATGGCCAACCGGTGCGCCTCGGCGAGCATGGGATCGATGTACTGTTCGGCAAATCGCTTGCGGCGCTCCAGGATCAGCTGCTGCCTGGCCCCGCCGACGACGAACATGCCGATCCCGCGCCGCTTTTCCAGGATGCCGTCGTCGACCAGCACGTTGATGCCCTTGGCCGCGGTCGCCGGGTTGATCCGGTAGAAGGCGGCGAACTCGTTGGTGGACGGCACCCGGGAGCCCTCCGGGAGCGTTCCGTCCACGATGTCCGACGACAACCGCTCGGCGATCTGCAGGAACAGCGGTGTGCCTTCGTCGAGCACCGCCATACCCCGATCGCTTGGTTCAGTGGTTCATTACTTGACTAATGTACCCAGGAGGTTCCAGCTCTGCAAGGGCCCTTTCTTGGGATCGCATCCTCCCGTCGTCCCTTCCGGACACGCTTCTCCCCGGCCGCCCTGCCCCCACCGGGTACCCGTTTTCCAGGCCGTCGGCTGGTTACGGACATTTCGGTGAGAAACGCCCTTGGTCGTGCCCAGAGCACTTCGCGCTGACAAGACTGACTGCTCAGCAACGACTCAGCAATGACACAGTCGACGGTCAGGAGTTGCCCATGCCAACAGGTTTCGTCCGCCGCTCGCTCTCCGTCCTGACCGCGGCGGCGCTGGCCGTCGCGCTGTGCGCCTCCCCCGCGGATGCCTGGCCCTCCCAGTCCCCGCCGAGCCGCACGGTCGGCGGGGCTGATTGGCATGAACGACTTCCACGGGAATCCGCAGCCACCCACCGGGTCGAGCGGGCGGGTGGTGATCGGCGGCGTCGCTGAACCGGTCGACGCGGGCGGGGCCGCCTACCTGGCGACGCACGTCAAGACCCTCGAGTCGCAGGCGAAGAACTCCATCCTGCTCAGCGCCGGCGACAACATCGGCGCCTCCCCGCTTGCCTCCGCACTGTTCCACGACGAGCCCACCATCGAGTTCCTGAACGACATCGGCCTGGACGCCTCGGCGGTCGGCAACCACGAGTTCGACGAGGGCTACGCCGAACTCAAGCGCATCCAGCTCGGCGGCTGCAACCCGACCGACGGCTGCCAGTTCCGGCCGACGTACTCCGGGGCGAAGTCCCCTTCCTCGGTGCCAATGTGTTCTTCAGCAACGGCTTCCCGGCGGTGTTGCCGTTCACCGTCAAGTTCGAGGGGGGCATCCCGATCGGCATCATCGGCATCACTTTGCATGATCTGCCGTCCGTGGTCACCCCGGCTGCCGTGCAGGGCCTGAGGTTCGGCGACGAGGTACAGGCCATCGACCGCACCGCGAATCTGCTCGACCGCCTCGGCATCAAGACGCTCATCGTCACCATGCACCAGGGCGACGGGACGCTGGGAGGAGGGCCGCACGCCTGCAATGTGGCTCCCGGTATCGCACAGACGATCGCGACAACGGCCACCCCGAAGGTGGACGCCTTCTTCACCGGGCACAGCCACCAGCAGTACAACTGCTCGGTGAACGATCCGGCGGGTAACCCGCGTCCGGTGATCCAGGGCCTGACGTTCGGCCGGCTGCTGTCCGTGATCGACATCAAGATCGACAAGAAGACCCGTGACGTCATCCGGTCGGCCACGGTTGCCGACAACGTCATCGTCACCCGCGACGTCACCCAGGATCCCGTGGTGAAGAAGCTGGTCGATGACGCGGTCACGAAGTCAGCGCCGATCGCCGACACGCCCGTCGGCAGCATCACGGCCGACCTCGTCCGTGCTGCGCCACCGTCCGGTGAGCAGCCGCTCGGCGATGTCATTGCGGACGCGCAGCTCGCGGCCACGATATCCAACGCCGCGCAGATCGCCATCACCAATCCGGGCGGGATTCGGGCGGATCTGGTGGTCGCGCCGTCCGGCGCCGACGGCTCCGGTGTGGTCACCTACGGCGAGGCCTTTGCGGTGCGACCGTTCTCGAACATCATGCAGACCATCACGCTGACCGGCGCACAACTGAAGGCCGTGCTGGAACAGCAGTGGCGGCCGACCGGCACCGAAATCCTGCAGATCTCGGCCAGCCTGCACTACTCGCAGGAACTCTCGCAGCCGGTCGGTTCCCGAGTCTCGAACATCACCGTCAACGGTGACGCGATGGACCCGGCCCTGTCGTACCGGGTGTCGGTGAACAACTTCCTGGTGGCCGGCGGCGACGGCTAAACCGTCTTCGCCCAGGGCACCAACCTGGCCGGTGGTCCGATCGACCTCGACGCGTTCACCGCGTACCTGACCGCGAACCAGAACCTGGCGCCGCCACCCGCGGATCGGGTGACCGTCATCGGCTGAGCTGTGCCGAACCGCTGGCTCAACCAGGCCTGGGTGGGCGTCTGGTGCCCCAACGTCAGACGCCCACCACCGGCACCGCATCGACCTGGTGCTCGAACTGCGTCCGGTAGAGCTCGGCGTACAGGCCGCCGGCGGCGATCAACTCGGCGTGCCGGCCGGACTGCACCACCCGACCGCCGTCGATCACCAGTATCTGGTCGGCGCTGCGGATCGTGGACAGCCGGTGCGCGATCACCAGCGAGGTCCGTCCCTGCAGCGCGGCGGCCAGCGCCCGTTGCACCGCGACCTCGGATTCACTGTCCAGGTGGGCGGTGGCCTCGTCGAGGATGACGATGGCCGGGGCCTTGAGCAGCACCCGAGCGATGGCCAGTCGCTGTTTCTCGCCGCCCGACAGTCGGTGGCCCCGGTCGCCGACCACGGTGTCCATGCCCTGCGGCATCCGCGCGACCAGATCCCAGATCTGCGCCGCCCGCAGCGCCTGCACCAACTCGTCCTCGCTTGCCTCGGGCCTGGCGTACAGCAGGTTCGCGCGGATGGTGTCGTGGAACAGGTGAGCGTCCTGAGCCACCACGCCGATCGCGTCCCGCAGCGACTGCAGCGTCGCGTCCCGGACGTCCAGCCCGCCGATACGGACCGCACCCGAATCCGGGTCGTACACCCGCGGCACCAGTTGCGAGATGGTGGTCTTCCCGGCCCCGGACGGCCCGACCAGCGCGACCAATTGGCCGGGCTCGGCGCGGAAGCTGACACCGTGCAGCACCGGGTGCCGCGGGCTGTGGTCGGGCACGGCCACGTCCTCCAATGACGCCAGCGACACCTCGTCCGCGCCCGGGTAGGCAAAGTGCACGTCATCGAATTCCACCGACGGAGTGCTGACGGACAGCGATCGGGCGTCTGGCTTCTCGGTGATCAGCGGCTTCAGGTCGAGCACCTCGAAAACCCGCTCGAAGGAGACGAGCGCGCTCATCACGTCGACCCGGACGTTGGACAGCGCGGTCAGCGGGCCGTAGAGCCGGGACAGCAGTAGCGCCAGCGACACCACCGCGCCCGGCTCGATGGCGCCGTTCAGCGCCAGCGTGCCGCCAAGACCGTAGGTGAGCGCGGAGGCCAACGCCGCGACCAGCCCGAGCGCGACCAGGAACACCCGCCCGTACATCGCGGTCGTCACACCGATGTCCCTGACCCGGCCGGCCCGATCCCGGAAGGACGCCGCTTCGACCTCAGGGCGGCCGAACAGGATGACCAACAGCGCGCCGGAGACGTTGAAACGCTCGGTGGTGGTCGTGTTCATGGAGGCGTTGAGCTGGTAGCTCTCCCTGGTCATCGCCTGCAGCTTTCGGCCGAACCATCGCGCGGGCAGCACGAAGATCGGCAGCAGGATCAGCGAGAGGGTGGTGACCTGCCAGGACAGGGTGAACATCACGGCCGCCGTCAGGATCAGCCCGATGACGTTGGACACCACCCCGGACAGCGTCGAGGTGAAGGCCTGCTGCGCTCCGATCACGTCGTTGTTGAGCCGGCTGACCAAGGCACCGGTCTGGGTGCGAGTGAAGAACGCCAGCGACATCTGCTGGACGTGTTGGAACACCCTGGTGCGCATATCGAAGATGAGTCCCTCGCCGATCCGCGAGGAGTACCAGCGAGTGGCCAGCGAGAGCAGCGCGTCGAGCACGGCGAGGCCGGCGATCACCGCCGCAATCAGCAGGACGGCCCTGACGGTGCCGTTCGAGGTGATCTGGTTGACGACCTCGCCGGCCAACAGCGGGGTGGCGACGCCGATCACCGACGAGATGACGGTGAGAACCAGGAAGACGGCCAGTTCCTTGCGGTAGGGACGCGCGAACGACACCACTCGACGGATCGTCCCAGGGGCCAGCTTCTTGCCTGCCATCGAGGCGTCCTGGTGCATCATGCGCCGGCCGGCGGCGCCCATCGGGGATGCTCCGGTCATCGGCGCTCTCCGCTCATTCGCAGTGTCGTTGCCGCTTCCTCACGCGCCGCCTCGATCGCTCCCCGCATCGTTGCTCGCCGCATCGTTGCTCGCCGCATCGTCACTCCCGGCATCGTCGCTCGTCGCGGTGTCGTCATCGCTCGTCTGGGTGGCACTGCCCGATCATGCACAACTCCGGCGGACCGCCGAGGACTTCCCGACATGCGCTCCTGGGTCTTGCGCCGTGGGCGTAACCGGGCCGGCCGGGATGCCGATCACCAGCGGTCGTGCACCAGTGGCCGGATCCGCCGGTCGTACAGATCGGCCATTCCGTCCAGAAGCTCGGGACTGAGGTCGGGGATCGTCCCGGCAGCGGCGTTGGCCCCGGCCTGGTCGACCGAACGTGCACCCGGGATCACGGTGGTCACCCCTGGCTGCTGCACGATCCACCGCAACGCGACCTGTGCCGGGGTCGCGCCGCCGTCGGTGTACTTCTCGACCAGCGCCGAGAACTCTTGCGCGGCTTCGACTCCCGTGTCGTAGTCGACGCCGGCGAAGGTCTCCCCGACGTCGAATGCCTCGCCGTGCCGGTTATAGGCGCGGTGATCGTCAGCTGCGAACGCGGTGTCGTGGCGGTATCGGCCGGACAGCAGTCCGGACGCCAGCGGTACCCGGGCGATGATCGCCACCCCGGCCCGCTCGGCAGCCGGCAGGACGGCTTCCAACGGCTTGCGGCGGAACGCGTTCAGGATGATCTGCACGGACGTCAAAGCGGGCCGGGCGATCGCCGACAACGCCTGTCCGCAAGTCTCCACGCTGACCCCGTAGGCCCGGATGCTGCCGTCAGCCACGAGTCCGTCCAGTGCGTCGAAAACGGTGTCGTCGTGGTAGACCGCCTCGGGCGGGCAGTGCAACTGCACCAGATCCAGGGTGTCGACGCGCAGGTTCCGCCGGGAACGATCGGTCCAGGCACGGAAATTGTCCGCCGTATACTCGGCCGGGTCCAGCGGCGCGCGGCGGCCCATCTTGGTCCCGACGGTGACGGTGGCACCCGGGTTCTTGGCCAGATAGGTGCCGATGATCTGCTCGCTGCGGCCGTCGCCGTAGACGTCCGCTGTGTCGAAGAACGTCACCCCGGCGTCGACCGCAGCGTCCAGCACATCGAGCGCCTGATCCTCGTCGACCTCGCCCCAATCGGCGCCGAGCTGCCAGGTTCCGAGCCCGATGACCGATACTTCCTGTTGGGTGCCCGTGCTCGGACGGCCCAATTTTCGTTGTTCCATGCACCCAGGTTCGCACTGCGCGCGATTCCGTGTCATGCTGGTGGCGGTTAGTAGTTCTTGAGTTCGTGTCATGACGGTCCCAGGAAATCGCCGCGATTCGGGGCCTTCGGACGACGTCACAATCCGAGCAAGGTCGAAATCGTCGACTAGCCCGCGCCACAGCACGTTGCTGCGGCGTGAACCGGA
>JBBQGJ010000095.1:0-18516 GCA_038322925.1 Mycobacteriales bacterium | reverse complement strand
GAGAAGTCCACCGGCTTGGCCGGCAACGCCCTGGTGATCTCCGCCAGCAGCCGGCCCGAGACCAGCACCCGGTCGGCGGACGGCTCGCCCGCGGCGTCATCGTCCAGGCCGTCGACGGTGTCGACGGAGATCTCGGCACGGGTGGACACCTCGTAGTCGAATCCGGCGACGGTGAGCGTCGATCCGCGCACCTCGAGCAGGATCCCGCCCAGCACCGGCACCGGCGGCCTGGTCGGCAGCGACTTGGCCACCCATGCGAC
The DNA here is from genome assembly GCA_038322925.1 of Mycobacteriales bacterium. Lineage (GTDB taxonomy): Bacteria > Actinomycetota > Actinomycetes > Mycobacteriales > Nakamurellaceae > Nakamurella. The sequence continues at coordinate 18,256 of JBBQGJ010000095.1, read as the reverse complement.
GGCGTCGGCGAGATCGTCGCGGGCGACACGGAACTTCATGCACAGACCTCCTGGGACGCGGCGGTGGCCGCGTTGTGGCGCTGAACCCTGCTGGGCTGAAGTGGCGAGCGGATGCCGCCGGCCGGCACGGCGACGGGTCGTCGACCGAAGTCGATGACGCCGATGTGCGGTCGGGCGGACCGTCAAAACCCCCAGCTGCTGATGTTCTAGCTCGGGTTCACACCGTACGACCAAAAGGTCCCGGCGTCACGCCGGGGTCGCCGTCCGCGCGTTCCTAAGGTCGGTGTCGCTGGGTCCGGGCCGACCTGGCGACGAGGCGCGCGTCCCGTCCGTCGCGGCGGGTTCGTCAGCAGGCCCGAAGCCAGGGTCCGAGCAGTTCATCCCCAGGGTTACAGAAAGGAGAGCTCTTGGAGAGATAAAGCCAGTAGCAGTAATAAGTGGTGTTGATGGTGTGGACAGGGTGCGCCCCGCGCAGGCCACTCGGCGTGTCGGGGCGGTGGACAGCCCTGGGAGCGATCCGGGACCGGCACGGGGAGCGGTGGATGAACACGAGGTTCCGCTGGTTGTCCCCGAGCCATCCCCATCTATCCCCAGAGTTGTCCACAGGGTGTGCATCGTTACTCCGGCGTCGTGACCGTTTCGTGATCCAGGTACACCGAAAACCGCAGGATCCACCGGTGATGGACGGCTGCGGTGCGGAAAGTCCCGGGCGGGGGAGAAAGTTCATCCGTCCGGGCGGAGGGTCAGTGCCGCATCCGGTCGCGGATCCGGGCTGTCAACTCCTGTACGTGGTCGTAGGTCTGCCGGCGTTCGGCCATCTCGGCCCTGATCTTCTTCGCGGCGTGCATGACCGTGGTGTGATCACGGTTGCCGAACGTCTGGCCGATCTTGGGCAGCGTCAGGTCCGTCAGCTCCCGGCACAGATACATGGCGATCTGCCGGGCGGAGGCGATCTGCTTGGTCTTCACCGGACCGCAGAGCTCGTCCAGCGTCACCCCGAAGTACTCGGCGGTGACGGCCATGATGGTCGCGGCGTCGATGTCGTTGGCGACCGGATCGCGGATCAGGTCACGCAGGACGATTTGGGCCAGCGACAGGTCGACGGTCTGCCGGTTCAGCGAGGCGAACGCGGTCACCCGGATCAGCGCACCCTCCAGTTCGCGAATGTTGCGCTCGATCCGGCTGGCGATGAACTCCAGGACGTCGTCCGGGGCGTTCATCCGGTCCATCGCGGCCTTCTTGCGCAGGATCGCGATCCGGGTTTCCAGCTCTGGGGGCTGGATGTCGGTGGTCAGCCCCCACTCGAACCGGGTCCGCATCCGGTCCTCGAGGGTCTCCAGCCGCTTGGGCGGGCGGTCCGAGGAGATGACGATCTGCTTGTTGGCGTTGTACAGGGTGTTGAAGGTGTGGAAGAACTCCTCCTGGGTGCCTTCCTTGCCCTCCAAGAACTGGATGTCGTCGACCAGCAGCACGTCGACGTCTCGGTAGCGGCGCTGGAAGGCGACCTTGCGGTCGTCACGCAGCGAGTTGATGAAGTCGTTGGTGAACTCCTCGCTGGAGACGTACCTGACCCGCATGCCGGGGAACAACCGTTGCGCGTAGTGCCCGATGCCGTGCAACAGGTGGGTCTTGCCCAGACCGGACTCGCCCCAGACGAACAGCGGGTTGTAGGCCACCGCCGGTGCCTCGGCCACCGCTACGGCGGCCGCGTGCGCGAATCGATTGGAGGCGCCGATGACGAAGGTCTCGAAGGTGTACTTCTCGTTCAGCCTGGTCTGCGAGGGATGAGCGGGGGCGGTGTCGCTCCGGCCGGTGTACGTCGGCCAGATCTCGGTGACGGTGGCGAGCGCGTCCGCCTCCTCGTCGCCCTCATCATCCAGCGCGTCGAGATCATCGACGTCACGCAGGTCGGGGCCGAGGGCGCCGTTGAAGCCGACCGGCGTCGTCGCATCCGGCCGCTCGCCGCGCTGCGCGACCAAACCGCCGTCGCCCAGGTACGAACCGGGAGCGAAATGATCGCTGCGGTCCAGGAGCCGCTGCCGGTCGCCCGGGGTGGTCGACGAGGTGAGCGGTCCCATTGAGTGTTCCTCGCTGACCGTGACGGCCAGGCTGATCTGCAGATTGAGGTGTCCGGAGAGCGCGGTGGTGATCGGCTCGCGCAGGATTCGCTCGATGGCTTCCTTCGCGAAGTCGGTCGGCGCGGCGAGCAGCGCGGTGGTGCCCAGCAACCCGACCGGCTGCGTGAGGGAGAGCCAGGCCCGTTGCTGCTGGCTCAGTGTCGGCGCCAGATCCGTCACGACGTTCCGCCACACGGGCGTCAATCGGTCGTCCGAATCCTCGACGATCACTCGGTATTCCCCCTCGCGGCTATCGGCCCCCGTCGGCCGTCCACAAACTTATCCACAAGTGTGGACTAGTGGGAACGGCAACGGCCGGCGCCGCCGTGACACGGCGGCGCCGCGGAATAGTCGCTCCGGGGGACTCGGTGGTTCCGAGCCGTGCGAGCCGGACGCTAACAACTTTCCTGCACTTCCCACAAGACCACGGTTCCTGCAAGCACCTCCGTCGGCGTGTCGCGTGATCCCGAATAGTCTGCGGCACTGGCCCGGAGTCCGCGAGTTTGACCGCCCCGCCTGGCGGTCCGTACCCTGAACTGCGTCGGCTCGGTCCGGCCGTTTCGTGCTGTCCGTGATCCGTGGTGCAGATTCCCTGGTGAATCTGATCGGGTTGGGCCGTTCACAGACGGCTACTCCGATTGACAGCCCGACGGACAGCCCGAACGAGTCCGACCGGTAGTTGGCCGGCGCCGCAGGACGCCGACCAGCGCTCTGAACGAGCGAGCACCACACCAGCAGTTGTCGACAGTGGAGAGATACCCGTGAGCAAGCGCACCTTTCAGCCCAACAACCGTCGCCGGGCCAAGACCCACGGCTTCCGCCTGCGGATGCGCACCCGCGCCGGTCGAGCCATCCTGGCCGCCCGTCGCCGTAAGGGCCGCGACGAGCTGTCGGCCTGACCGGCCGCTCGGCAACGACATCAGCCAACGACAGGACGATGTGCTACCCGTCGGCAGTCGCCTCAGAGGTGCGCCCGAGTTCGCAGCGGTGATCCGCTCCGGGCGCCGGGCGGGGACCCGTCATCTCGTTGTCCATGTTCTTGGCGGCGCGCGAGAGGTTCTTCCGCGCGCCGGTTTCGTCGTCTCCGCGAAGGTGGGTAACTCCGTGGTCCGTCACCGGGTGACGCGCCGGTTGCGACCCCTGGTGCGTGATCACCTCACCAGGCTCGCGCCCGGCACGGACGTGGTCATCCGCGCACTGCCGGCGGCCGCGACCGCGACCAGCGCGGAACTCGCCGCCGACCTGCGCTCCGGCCTTGCCGCCGCACAGCGTCCCCGGCAGGGCCGGCGGCCCGCTCACGCGGCCGCGGCGCTCCTTCAGGACACCCGATGAGCGGGTCCGATTCGGCAGTAGCCGCTCCGGTGAGGGCCTCGATTCCCGCCCTGGTGCTGATCGCCCCGATCCGCTTCTACCAGCGGTTCATCTCCCGGTACACCCCGCCGAGCTGTCGGTACTACCCGTGTTGCAGCAGCTACGCGATCACCGCGCTGCGGACTCGGGGCGCAGTCGTCGGCACCGCGCTCACGGTCTGGCGGCTGCTCCGCTGCAATCCGTGGAGTGCAGGCGGCATCGATCACGTGCCGCTGACCGGATGGCCGCGCCGGGAACGCGACGTGCCCGCCCGGAGTTCCACTAGCGTTCCGAACGCGGACGGGCATGGTCCTTCGCGTCCCGCCGATGCCGGCCGGGTGGAGTCCGTCGTGGACACCGGCATCGACCACACCCACCCTGCACCTGACTGCTCCAGCGATGCGCCGCCATCCGTGGCCGGTCATCCGACGATCGGGAGATCTGCCGCGTGACGTTCAACTTCTTCTCGCTGGACTACATCTACTACCCGATCTCCGGGATCATGTGGGTCTGGCACAAGGTCTTCGGGGCCGTGCTCGGGCCGGACAACGTCTGGTCCTGGGTGCTGTCCGTCGTCTTCCTGATCTTCACGCTGCGCGCCATCCTCTTCAAGCCGTTCATGAAGCAGATGGACTCGCAGCTCAAGATGCAGGCGATCCAGCCCGAGATGAAGAAGATCCGGGAGAAGTACAAGGACGACAAGCAGCGGTTGTCCGAAGAAATGATGAAGCTGAACAAGGAGGCCGGGGTCAACCCGCTGGCCTCCTGTTTGCCGGCGTTGATCCAGGCGCCCGTCTTCATCGGTCTGTTCCATGTGCTTCGAATGTTCCAGCCGGTGGAGAACCCGCCCGGCGTGTGGGCACTTCGCGGGCAGGTCTACTTCTTCGGCACCGAGGACGTGCAGTCCTTCGCGAACGCGAAGCTGCCGGGCGGCGCTCCGATCATCGGCTTCATGACCATGCCCGACGGGCAGCTGGAATTTCTCAACGGGATCCGCGAGGCGATCATCTGGTGGGGCGTACCGCTGATGATCCTGGCGGGCATCGCGACCCACCTGACCAGCCGCCGGTCGGTCGCCCGGCAGCGCGAGATGAACATCGACGCCTCGGCGAACCCACAGACCGCGATCATGAACAAGCTGATGCTGTACATGTTCCCGCTGTTCGTGGTCGTCGGTGGACCGTTCTTCCCGTTGGCCATCCTCTTCTACTGGCTGGCCAACAACTCGTGGACCTTCGGTCAGCTGTGGATCGCGCACCGGATGCAGGACAAGCGAGCACTCGCCGCCAGCCAGGTGGTCGAGGAGGCCAAGGAAGCGGCCAAGTTCAGCAAACCGCTGCCCGGGGCGAAGCCGCGAACCGCGGCCGGACGGCCCGTTATCGAGCCCTCCAAGATCACTCCGAGCGGGAACGGCAGTGCCGACGCCGCTCCGCCGGGTGAGTCCGGCGGCGGCGCATCAGGTGCATCCGGAACTGCTGCAGCGGCCAACGGTTCGGGCGGGGCCGCCACGAGCGCCAAACCTCCGCCCGGCGCCAGACCGCAACGGCCTCCTGGTCAGACGGGCAAGAAGAAGAAGAAAACGGGCCGGCGCTGAGCCTTCGTGGCCGAACCGGAAGTTGGCAGACGGGTTCGGCGGGTCAGTCGCCTGCCCATGTCCGCTGCTGGTTCGCCCGGACCGTGAATCGATGCCGATTGGCGTCGCTATGAACCCGCTGTACGAGCATGGACGAAGGGAAGAAGACGCCGATGAGCGAGAACGGGACCACCGTCGTTGAGCACGAGTCTGATCCGTCGGAGACTGCGTCAGCGACCGGATCCACGGCCGTGCTGGCCGACGACAGCTCGCCGGCCGACGGTGCGCCCAGCCGTCACGAACTCTTGGTGGCAGAGGGTGACGCCGCCGGTGACTACCTCGAGCGGCTGCTGGACATCCTTGACTTCGACGGCGACATCGACCTGGACGTCGAGGGCGAGCGGGCGGTGGTTTCGATCATCGGTGAGGGCGACGTCGACCGCCTGGTCGGCGATCACGGCGAAGTGCTGGACGCGTTGCAGGAGCTCACCAGGCTGGCCGCGATGGCGGAAACCGGCCAGCGGTCGCGGCTGATGCTGGACATCGCCGGCTACCGGGCCCGGCGGCGGGCGGAGCTGAGCGAGCTCGGCCGGGCCACCGCGGAGTCGGTGGCCGGCACCGGCGAGTCCGTGCGCTTGGCGCCGATGAACCCGTTCGAGCGCAAGGTGGTGCACGACGCGGTCGGCCTGGTCGCCGGGGTGAGCTCGTCCAGCGAGGGTGAGGAACCGCAGCGGCGGGTCGTGATCAGCCGCGACGCGTGACGCTGCCGTCCCCGGTCTCAGTGTGGGTTGTCTCGGCCGAGCCTTCCGTCCCTCGGAAGATCACCTTCCTTGGCCCTTTCAGGTTGTGTGACGACCGCGGAAGGCCGCAGCTGTTGATCAACCGGTGGGCTGATGGAGTTGGCGGACGCGCCTGTCAGATGCCGGTGACGCAGCGAGCCGGTCTGCAGGGGATCCCTCGACCGGCGAGCTGGTCTGCACTGGATCCCTCGACGGGCGAGCTGGTCTGCAGGGGAGCCCCCACTTGCTGCTGGTCGGTGCCAGGTGGCGGCGGCTTCGGCTGCGGGCGCGCCCGCCGAGATCGTCCGTTGGTCAGGAACCGGTGCGAGGGCGCAGGTGATCACCGTTGCTGGCCCTTTCGTGATGCTGAACGACGTCATAAGGCCGCAGGTCTTGATCATCCGAGGCACGGGCGGCTTGCCACTCCGCGCAGGCGGGAATCATGCGGATCCCGCCGTCCCTGCTGCGTCGGCGCCGGGGGCTCTTGGCTGGCCTGGCTGGTTGCCGCGTGACCAACGGCGCCGTGACCAACGGCGCGAGACCGGCGTACATGGGTGAGTCCTGGTGACGCCTGAACCGCAGTCCGGCGACGAGATCGGATCGAGGGATGTGCCCGGAGCGGGCGATAGGGACGAGCCATCCGGCGTGGGTGATGGGTCACCGGGCCTCGGCGCCGGCAGCGCCGACGGGCTGTGCGACCAGTTCGGGGCTCCGGCGGTTGTGGCAGCCGCGGAGACAGTGCACGAGGCCCCCGAGGCCGAGCCCGCAGCGGCCGCGCTGGTGTTCGGCGCCCGCGTCACTCTGGCCAGAAAGTATGTCGCCGCCCTCGCTACCGACGGGATCGTCCGGGGCCTGATCGGCCCTCGGGAGGCGGGACGGTTGTGGTCCCGTCATGTGCTGAATTCCGCGGTCGTCGCTGACCTCATCGAACCGGGTGCCCGAATCGTCGATATCGGCAGTGGCGCCGGCCTGCCCGGCATTCCGCTGGCGATCGCCCGACCGGACTGCCGGGTCGACTTGGTCGAGCCGCTGGAGCGGCGGGCCCAGTTCCTCCGGGAAATGGTGGAGTTGCTCGAGCTCAACCATTGCCGGGTGGTGCGCGGCCGCGCCGAGGACGTGGTGGCCAAATGCGGCGGCGCGCGGGTGGTGCCCTCCCGCGCGCTCGCCCCGCTGCACCGGGTCGCTGTCTGGTCCGCGCCGCTGATCGCCGCGGGCGGCTGGATGGTGGCGCTGAAGGGCCAGTCCGCAGCGGAGGAGTTGGCCCACGACCGTCAGGCGCTGACGGCAACGGGCCTCGTCGACGCAGAGCTGATGACGGTTGGCACGGGGATCGTCGACCCGGCCACGCTTGTCGTCCGGGCACAGCGGAACGGCGACACATCCAGGACCGCGAGAGCGGGCCAGCGACGCAGACCTCGGAAGCCGCCGAAGGACCCGATGGGTCAGCGGTCGGGTCCCCAGGGGTCTCAGTAGGGTCACAGTGGGGAGCACTCATGCAACCGGTCGACGGCGCGCTGAGCCCAGGACAGCGCCGACATGTGAGGGATGACCGTCCCGATAGCGATCGGTATCGGCCTGAGCAGCCATGACCTCTGCAGCGGGCATCGCAGGAGGGGCGAGATCGCGGCGGCGGTGCCGAAGGTCAGCCTTGAAGGCGAATTTGCGCCCAACGCGCTCGACAGTCTGCTGTTTCGTCACCGTGACGATATGCGTCCCGTTTGTCCTGGTTCTCTCCCCCGCTCGACCTGCAGATCGCCGCGCCGGCTCGACCACGCCGCTCCGGTCACGCAGCGCGATATGGCTGGCTATGGCAGCGCTGCCGGTGTCCACAAGCCACCGTGACGCCGGATGGCACGTAGCGGACCCGGACACCGACGGCGGGACGGCCGAGACCCGCGCTGACGAGCGGCTGAACACCGTGGCTGCCCAGCAGGCTCGGCGCTGGGCTCCGGGCCCACCCACGCGGTCCGAGATGGACGCCGGCGGGTCGTGGTTGGGACCTCGCGTGGTTGGGACCTCGCGTGATGTGGTTCCAGGCAGGCGCTCCATGGGGCAATCCACCTGGGTTGTCGAGTACGGTCGCGGCCGCACTCGCTGGCGCCCCGTGTCTTCCGGGAGGCCGCGATGCGGCGACCCTTACCGGGATCGCGAATTTCTCGCCGTCGAAGGCCGAGAAGGTGTGTGATGCCCTGTAATCGCCGAGCCATTGCTAGCGGGGGCAGGTTACCGGCCGCCTCTGCGGCGGCCCGGCGCGGAACGAAGCCGGCGGATGAGGTCCTTCACCCGGGGCCGCGGACCAGCACGGTGGAGTTCCCACCAATCGGAAACGGCGGAATGGTGGGCTGACGGGCCGGCGCTCTCATTGGGCATTCCCGTCGGTCGAGGTTCGGCGCCACCGCGACCTCCTGGTCGATGGTCGGTGGCGCCGTTGTCGCAGGTTCTGCTGGGGCACCAGTCGGCGGTGGAGTGATGAATGCGGGCACGGTCGGCGGCGTTGCGAATCGTCGGTGCACGCCGAAACAACTGCAGGGCCGGCATGTCGCCGTGTGCCAAGTGCGCGCACGCCGACATGCCGATTCTGGTCCGTGCCGCAGTGGACCAAGTTCTCATCGTGGTTCAGGACCGGACGGGTGGTTCGCAAGCGTTCGCGGCACACTGTCATTCCGCGCGAATCATTGATGGGAGGTCGTGCCTGTTTCGGCAGCGGGAACCGGTGGAATTCGTGTGTAGTGAGGGATAGGCATTCGACGTGTTTCACGTGAAACGTGATCGCCCTCCAACTGAGCCGTGAGGAAGTGCGCCCGCCGAAGTGACCGTGCAGGGATCGTGCTAGCCCCGGGGGCGCAAGCCGGTCCTCGACAGACGGGCGAGAAGTTCTGGTTGCGGCGGGGATCTTCCGTCGCTCGTGAACTGTTCCGGCGTGGCGGATGTTTCGCCGGCGGCAACGTGGTCGGTGTCGGCACGGCGGGCGAATGATGCGGCGGGACTTTCCTTGACACCCCGGCGCGGTACAGTCTCCGCCACATCACCCCACCTTTCACCCGACGTTTCACGTGAAACAATTGCAGGCCGAATCGAATTGCTATTGCTGATCGGCGACACGTTGTCGGTGCGCTCCACGTGGGAAGTCGTCGCAGTGAACGCTGAGCGCCTGCCGTTGCGACACGAAAGACCAGACCAATAGCTCGCCATTCGGCAGAGCCATTACGCCAGACACGGACGGCGCCGGAGCAGCCGTTCCCCTGAACCTTGTACAGTCGCCGCGGCGCTGCAGGCAAGGGGGATGATCCCCTGAACCAACGCTCCCACGCCACGTTTCACGTGAAACGTCAGCATGATGGAGTCACCCGGCCAATCGGTGCGTTCGCGGCAGCCGGCTCCTGGAATGGAGTCCGGTCCCAGGGGAGAGCTCCGTCGGTGCGCTTATCGCGGACGCGGGACGCGCCGTTTCACGTGAAACCCATCGGATCAATACGCATCGTCGAGAATGGTGGACAAACTGAATCACACAGGGGCGATCCTCCGACAATCGCCTGCCGGGGCCTGCCCTCGACAGGTTCGGCGAATCAATTTCGGCGACCAAGGATCGTCACTCGTCGACGGGTCGGCACAGCCGGGTGAGGCCGAAACCGCCAGGCGGTCCGGGCCAGGATCCACGTGAAACATGGCCGGGCGAATCGGGCAATGACGGTCCCGCGCGCCCCACAGAACGCCGCGCACCGCCGTACAGGTGAATTGTCGTGCTGCGCGCGGCGCGCTGCCGCAATCGCGACGTGCCTGCGCCGTAGCGTGCGAGAGGTCTCACGGCGACGCGCCTTCCGCCTCGGATCGCCCGGGAGACTGACGAAAGGCAGGCAGCCAGTGAGTATCGGGATAGAAGTTTCACGTGAAACACCGGACACCTTCGACGACGACGACACGCCGTTGGCGCGCGCAACTCTGCAGGCCATGGAGGTCCGCTCCGGCGAGCTGACCATGCCGCGCCCCCGTCACCGGCGGGTGTTCTGCGTGGCCAATCAAAAGGGAGGCGTGGGCAAGACCACCACCACGGTGAACATCGGGGTGGCACTGGCGCTGGCCGGGCTGCACGTGCTGGTCATCGATCTCGATCCGCAGGGCAACGCGTCGACCGCGCTCGGTGTGGACCGGAAGGCCGGCACACCGTCGGTCTACGACGTGTTGATCGGTGAGATCACCGCGGCGGAGGCGATTCAGACCTGTCCGGACGCGCCCCGGCTCGGCTGCGTACCGGCCACCATCGATCTGGCCGGCGCGGAGATCGAGCTGGTGTCGATGGTCGCCCGGGAGACCAGGCTCAAGCAGGCCCTGGAAAAGATCGACACCTACTACGACTACATCTTCATCGACTGCCCGCCGTCGCTCGGCCTGCTGACCGTGAACGCGATGGCCGCGGTGGACGAGGTGCTGATCCCGATCCAGTGCGAGTACTACGCCCTGGAGGGCCTGGGCCAGCTTCTCAAGAACATCGACCTCGTCAAGGCCCACCTCAACCCGGACCTGGATGTCTCCACCATCCTGCTGACGATGTACGACGGCCGGACCAAACTGGCCGACCAGGTCGCGTCCGAGGTGCGCAAACACTTCGGGCCGAAGGTGCTCACCGCATCGATCCCGCGGTCCGTGAAGGTCTCCGAGGCGCCGGGCTTCGGGCAGTCCGTGTTGACGTACGACCCCGGTTCCCGGGGTGCCATGAGTTACCTGGATGCGGCGCGCGAGATCGCCGACCGCGGCGCGAAGGAGTCGTCATGAGCAAGCCACGAGGTGGACTGGGTCGAGGCCTGGCGGCGCTGATCCCGACCGGGCCGGACACCACCACCGTGTCCGACGTGCTGATGAACGGGGGCCAGCCCCAACGCGAGCCCGCCGCACTGACCCTGATCGGCGGCGGTGCGCTACCGGCGCCCACGGACGGCGACTCCGGTGAATCGACCCATTCGGGCCCGAATCAAGAAGTGGACGCATCATCCAATGGCGTCGGGCCCCGGTACCGGGACATTCCCATCGACGCCATCCGCCGGAACCCGCGCAACCCGCGGTCGGTGTTCGACGAGGACGCCCTGCTTGAGCTGACCCACTCCATCCGCGAATTCGGCATGTTGCAGCCCGTCGTTGTCCGGGACGCGGCCGACGGCGGCTACGAACTGGTGATGGGCGAGCGCCGCTGGCGGGCGGCCCAACGCGCGGGGCTCGCTACGATCCCGGCCATCATCCGCCGCACCGAGGACGCCGACCTGCTCCGCGACGCCCTGCTGGAGAACATCCATCGGGCCAACCTGAACCCGCTGGAAGAGGCCGCGGCTTACCAGCAATTGCTCGAGGAGTTCGACGTCACCCAGGACGAGCTGGCGTCCCGGATCGGCCGCAGCCGACCCGTCATCTCCAACACCATCCGGCTACTGAAACTCCCGGTCCCGGTGCAGCGCCGGGTCGCGGCCGGAGTCCTGTCCGCCGGTCACGCCCGCGCCCTGCTCGGCCTGCCCGATCCGGACGACCAGGAACAGTTGGCCGCCAGGATCATCGCCGAGGGCCTTTCGGTGCGCGGCACCGAGGAAGCGGTCACCCTGCTGGCCGGCAAGGCAACACCGCGTCGGCGGCAGGTGACCAAGAAGCGGGTCATCCCAGGACTCGAGGATCTCGCGGTTTCCCTTTCCGACACGTTCGACACCCGGGTCCGGCTGGAACTCGGCCGGACCAAGGGCCGGATCGTGGTGGAATTCGCCACTCAGGAAGACCTCCGACGGATCGTCACGGTGATGGCACCCGACGCCCTGGGTACGAACGTTCCTCATAGTGAGAACAATGAGGAAAATGACGATTCTCGGTACCCGTCACCCGTGGCGGAAATGTCACGGTGACGCAAGCCGCAACCCGTTCCAACTTCGGAGCGACAACCGTTATGTACCAACATCTTTCGAAATTTCACCAGCGAAATAACTCGAATGTGGCGAACGCGCTAACCGACCGATAGGAGAAATCCGCTGTATCGGTCGGTCAGCGCGAACCGTCAACAACGCGAACCAGGTCAGCGACCCGCGCGAGCGATCGCGCGTTCCACCAGATTCGCATAGAGCTCGCCCAGGTCCCGGCCGGCCGCCTCCACCGACATCGGCAGCATCGACGTCTCGGTCAGCCCCGGCGACACGTTCACCTCGAGAAAATGCACGGTGCCATCGGGCGCGGCAATGGCGTCGGTGCGGGACACGTCGCGCAACCCGAGCACCCGGTGCGCGCCGATGGCGAGATCCGCGGCGGCGGCCGCAACCTCGTCCGACAGTCGGGCCGGGGTGAAGTACGTGGTCAGGCCGGCGGTATAGCGGGATTCGTAGTCGAAGATCCCGCTGCTCGGGGAGATCTCCACCGGGGGCAGGGCGCGCGCGCCGTCCGCCTCCTCGATGACGGTGATCGCCAACTCGACGCCGTCCACGAACACCTCGACAACGATGATGTCGCCGTAGGCGAAGGCGCCGACGAGCGCCGCGGGCAATTCACCTGCCGCCCGGACGACGCTGGCGCCGAGCGCGGAGCCACCGTGCTGCGGTTTCACCATCAGCGGCAAGCCCAGGTAACCGACCAGCGCATCGATCAACGCACCCGCCCCGAGGTCGCGGAACGTATTGTGGGACAGCGACATCCACGGCGGCGTGGTGAAACCGCTGCGCTCGACCAGGTTCTTGGCGATGTTCTTCTCCCAGGCCAGCCGGCAGTTCTTGGTCGGCGTCCCCAGATATGGAATTCCCACCATTTCCAGAATTCCCTGAATGGCCCCGTTCTCTCCGCGCCCGCCGTGCAGGGCGATGATCGCGGCGTCCGGCTTCGTCTCCACCAGCCACGGGATGAGGTCAGAATCGACATCCCGCAGGGTGACCTCCATGCCGAGGTTGCGCAATGATTCGTAGAGCCGCGACCCTGAGCGCAGCGAGACGTCCCGCTCATGGCTCAGTCCACCAGCAAGCACCACGACGTGACGGCTCATCGACTCATTCTCCTTGGCAGATCAGGGTTGTACTGGGTATCGCGACGCGTCGGCAAGAAGGGTGCGGCACAGGAATATCGGTCAGGCGGTATCCGGCGACGGCGACGCCGGGCCGACAGCGGGACGCGACATCGTGGTGCCGAAGGTGCGCATCACCTCGAGCTCGCTGTCCAGCACTGTGGCCAGTCGCCGGATGCCCTCGACGATGCGCTCCGAGGTCGGGAAGCAGTACGACAGCCGCATCTGCCGCGACCCGAGACCGTCGGCGTAGAAAGCGGTCCCGGGCACGTAGGCGACGCGGGCGGTGACCGCGCGGGGCAGCATCGCGGCCGCGTCGAACCCCCCCGGCAGGGTGACCCAGACGTAGAACCCGCCGTCGGGGTTCGTCCAGGTGGTGCCCTCCGGCATATGCATCTGCAGCGCACCGAGCATCGCGTCCCGACGCTCGGCGTAGGTATGCCGGTAGGCCTTGACCTGGCTGAGCCAATCGAACTTCGCCAGGTACCGGGAGATCAACATCTGGTTGAAGACCGGCGGGTTGAGGGTCGCCGCCTCGTTGGCCAGCACCAGTTTCTCCCGCACGGCATGCGGCGCCAGCACCCAGCCGACCCGGAGCCCTGGCGCGAAGGTCTTCGAGAACGAGCCGAGGTAGATGACGTTGTCCGGGTCGTCGGCCCGCAAAGCCCGCCGCAGCCGGTCGTCGAAACCCAGCAGACCGTAGGGATTGTCCTCCAGGATCGCGATGCCGGCCTCCCGGCAGATCTCGGCGATGATCGGCCGGCGCTCGTCGGACAGGGTGACGCCGGCCGGGTTGTGGAAGTTGGGGATGGTGTACAGCAGCTTGACCCGGCGACCGGCCACCGCGCAGGCGTCGATCGCCGCGACCAGCGCCTCGGGAATCAACCCGTCGTCGTCCATGGCAACATGCACGACGTCAGCCTGGTAGGCGCGGAACGTACCCAACGCACCCACGTACGACGGCGCCTCGGCGAGGATGACGTCGCCGGGATCGCAGAAGATCCTGGTGGTCAGATCCAGCGCCATCTGCGAGCCGACCGTGACCATCACGTCGTCGGGATGGGCGGAGATCCCCTCCAACGCCATCACCTGACAGATCTGTTCGCGCAGTTGCGGAATGCCCTGACCCGAGCCGTACTGCAGCGCGACCAGGCCCTCTTCGGAGACCAGCGCAGCGGCTTCCGACGCCAGCGACTCCAGCGGCAGCGACTTCAGGTACGGCATCCCACCGGCGAGCGAGACCACCTCGGGCCGGTTGGCAACGGCAAACAGTGCCCGGATGGCCGACGCCCGCATGCCGTTGGTGCGCTGCGCGTACCGCTGCATGTGCTGGTCAAGGCTGTTCCCCGTCATCGGACACCTCGAAGACTCTCGCCGGACACTCCCGCCGGGTATCGGACCGCCCGATGTGTGGCGGCGATCAGCATCGAGCGGGGTGTGGTCATCCTAACCGCCGGGCTCGCTCGCCTCGGTGCGGCGCCGAGCCGGCAGCGGATCAGTCGCACGAGAAGCACCTATCCTGGTGGGCGACGTCGCACGCCCCGAACCGCAAGCAGGGAGAACCCGGGCCCGCGACAAGGCGCGAACTGGTGGTCCCCCGAGTAGCAGGGAGCGTAGTGACGCGAGCGTTGGTGCCGTTGTCGATGACGACCCTCGCACTGCTCCCGGAGCGATGCCGAGGGTGCGTGACCTGGGAACTGGACGCCGAAGCGGCGCGCGCCGCGCGCCGGCTCGGTGAGACGGAGTTCGAGAAGGAGGTCTGGCTGTCAGGGGTGATGCTGACCTGGGGGTCGGCGGGGCAGATCGTCACCTTCGACGACGAACCGGTCGGATTCGCGCTGTTCGCCCCGCCCACCGCGGTGCCAGGAGCGTCGGCCTTCCCGACGTCCCCGGTCTCTCCGGATGCGGTACTGCTGACCACCGCCCGGATCCGGCAGGAATTCACCGGCCAGGGCCTGGCGCGCTATCTGATGGAAGGGGCGGTCCGGCAGCTCACTCGCCGCGGGGTGCGGGCCATCGAGCTTTTCGGCCGCGAAGATGTCGCCGCCGCGCAGACCGACGGTCCACGCTCGTCTGGCGGTGCTGACGGTGCTGACGGTGCTGACGGTGCTGACGGGCCGGATGAGGCCGCGCTACCGAGATGCCTGCTGCCGGCGGGATTTGCCCGCGCGGTGGGCTTTCAGGACGTGGCGCCCCACCACCGGTACCCGCGGTTGCGGTACGAGCTGGCCAGGGACCTGGGCTGGAAGGCCGAAGTGGAGGCGGCGCTGGAGAAGCTGTTCACGGTGATCACCGTCCCGGCCTCGCCCGCCCCGGTCCCGGAGCTCGCCGGGAGTCGCTGAGCGATCAACGCTGAAGGATCCACTCGAAGGACCAACGCTGAGGGATCAACGCTGAGGGATCAACGCTGAGGGATGAACGCAGACTCCCCACGTCAGGCAGAGTCACGGATCATCCGCTCGTGCGCGAGCAGGTCCGAAAAGGTGAACGTGCCGGTGTGCGGGTCGTCATGACCGTCGAGGTACAACCGCTTGACGGCCACCAGCAGCCCGTCGGCGATCACATTACGGAAGTCGGCGTTCGTCAGCCGCTCGCGCTCGTGCGGGTTCGACAGGTAGCCGATCTCGACCTGAATGGCCGGCATCTTGGTCAGCCGGAGGATGTCCCAGGGCCGATGGTGCACTCGACAGTCGGAGAACCGCGTACGCGCGACGAGCTCGCGCTGGACCAGCGCTGCCAACGTCTCGCCGACCGTCGACGTGGCGCCGGAGTCGGTGCCGAAGTGGAACGTGGCAATGCCGCAGGCGTGCGGCGATTCCGATCCGTCGATGTGCAGGCTCAACACCAGATCCGCGTTGATGCTGTTCGCGAACGCGGCACGCTCGTCCGGTGAGGGATTGTCGCCCGGCTCACGGGTGAGGAACACGGTCATTCCGGTGGTGATCATCCGGGATTGCAGCCGGCGAGCGATGTCGTAGGTGAGATCGGCGGCCTTCACGCCGTCGGTCTGCCAGCCCAGATCGGCACCGCCGTGGCCGGGGTCGAGCACGATCCGCTTGCCGTGCAGCCGCGGGCCCGCCTGCCGGAGCATCTGGTACTCGCGCAGGTAGTGCGGCCGGCCGCCGGTCACCATCCGGCCGATCCGGGTGAGTTCGCGATGAGTCGCCGGGCCGAATACTCCGTCCTCGGTCAATCCGCGGTGACGCTGGAAATCGCGGACACAGCCATCGGTGAGCGGTCCGAAGATACCGTCGGGACGGCCGGTGTTGTAGCCCATCTCCGCGAGGCGAGTCTGCAGGGCCATCACGTCGTCACCGGTCATCATCGCGGACAGCGTGTAGGTCAGCGGCCGGTCGCCCAGCTTCCACCGGGCATCGGTGAGCGAGCGGATGGTGACGGGGCCGACCATGCCGTCGACGATCAGGCCGCGCTGCTGCTGAAAGGTGCGGATCGCACCGTCGATGGCCGTGTCGAATTCCGCCGAGTCAGGGTCGACGCCGTTCACCGGCGGGAGGAGTTGCAGACTGGCCAGCGCCTCACGGATTCCGGCGACAGCCGGACCTCGATCACCCCGTCGCAGCAGCATCGCTCTCCCTTGTCCGGTCGCCGACCGGCGACGGCCGCCCGGGGGCGGGCCCAGTCCTCATCCATCGAACGTCTGACCGTGAGGTCCGCGCTCGCTGTCAGCTTCCTTGCCGGCCGTTCCGGCCCTGGCCGCCCATTATTGTGCATCGAAAGCGGACCAACTCTCGACTGGTAGACGCGCGCCTCGCCGTGAGGTTCCCCGAAAGAGGGAACCAATGGCGAGGCGTGGGCGAGAACGATGAACTTCAGTGGCGAGGCAACCCATCCGACGGCGAACCATCCGGGTGGTCTGCGCCCCGGGTGTGCCTGCGGGGAGACGCACCCTGGGGCGCGGGACAAGGCGAGGATCAGGCCTGAATCAGGCCAGGACGTCGGCGAACTCGGCGAGCAGCGCGGCCTTCGGCTTGGCGCCGACGACCTGCTTGACCGGGCGACCGCCCTGGAAGACCAGCATCGTCGGGATCGACAGGATCTGGTACTGCTGGGCGATCTGCGGGTTGGCGTCGATGTCGAGCTTGGCGACGGTGACCTTGTCCTCGTGCTTGGTGGCGATCTCCTCGAGAATCGGGGCCACCATGCGGCACGGCCCGCACCATTCCGCCCAGAAGTCGACAATGACGGGCTTCTCGGACTGCAGGACGTCAGTGTCGAAGCTGGCGTCGGTGACCTTCAGGGTGGACATGGTGACCTTTCTCGGTGGGAATACGGGTTGGGGCTGGCGGTCGGACTCTGTGGACGTTCGGGTGAAAAATGCTGCGTGCGCGATGCCTGGGTCAGGCGTTGACCGGCTCGTCGACGGAGCTCGCCGGCACGTCGGTCCGGGAATGCGCGGCGACGTAGTGCTGGGCATCCAGCGCCGCGGCACACCCCGACCCCGCGGCGGTGATCGCCTGCCGGTAGACGTGGTCGACCAGATCGCCGCTGGCGAAGACGCCCTTGACGCTGGTGCCGGTGGAGGCCGTCGCGCCCACCTGGGCTCCGGTGAGCACGTAGCCCTCGGCGTCGGTGGCCACCTGATCGCGGAACAGCGCCGAGCGCGGATCGTGCCCGATGGCCACGAAGAGCCCCGTCGCCGGCAGTTCGGTGGTCTCGCCGGACCGCGTGTCGGTCAACGTCACCCCGGTGACGGAGGTGTCGCCGTGCACCCCGGTGACCGCGGCGTTGGTGATCCAGCGGATCTTCGGGTCATGCTTCGCGCGCTCGAGCATGATGGCGCTGGCCCGGAACTCCTCGCGCCGGTGCACGATCGTCACCGACCGGGCGAAGCGGGTGAGGAAGGTGGCCTCCTCCATCGCGGAGTCTCCACCACCGACCAGGACATCGTCGTGGTTGCGGAAGAAGAAGCCGTCACAGGTCGCGCACGCCGACACGCCGCGGCCGATGAGTCGCTGCTCGTCGGGCAGGTCGAGGTAGCGGGCCGCCGAGCCGGTGGCCAGCACGACCGCACGGGCCCTGTGCACCTCGCCGTCGACCGTCACCGTCTTGATGTCGCCCGTCAGATCGACACTCTCCACGTCGACCGACCGCAGATCGGTGCCGAAGCGTTCGGCCTGCTCGCGGATCTGGGCCATCAGCTCGGGTCCCTGGATACCCAGCGGGAAACCGGGGAAGTTCTCCACCTCGGTGGTGGTCATCAGCGCGCCACCGTACTGGTAGCCCTCGAAGACCAACGGATGCAGCTCAGCGCGGGCCAGGTAGATCGCCGCGGTATAACCGGCAGGTCCCGACCCGACGACGATCACATCGTGCACCGGTCCGCCGCCGGTCGATGACGCGCTGCCGTTGCTGGCATGGTTCAGGTCGGTCACGTGATCCCCTCGGCCGGCGCGCAGCGCGTGCT
>JBBQGJ010000094.1:0-18549 GCA_038322925.1 Mycobacteriales bacterium | reverse complement strand
GGCCCGGATGCGGCGGATCCCGGACAACGCTCTTCTGACGACCTCGGAGCGGCCGGGCGCCTGGAGGTCGGCGGCGGTGTGGAACTGGTTCATGCTGGAGACCCACCGGGTCAGGGTGGCCGGGGCATACCGCCACCGCCCGACCCCGGTCATCTCCGCGGCGGCTTCGGTGACGTAGTGCGCCACCACCAACGGATCCGCCGGCAGCGTCGGGAACCCCCGCTCCCCCGCCCAGCCGGTGAACCTGGCCCAATCCGACCGGTACGCCGCCTTCGTGTTCACCGCGGTCGAGGCGTCCACCGCCGCCAGCACATCGGCCAGGGCCTGCTCGGACAACACCGGTGTTCCACCCAACGAACCCGGTCCGGTGCCGACCTCGGCCGCGGTGAGCTCCGCCAACCGCAGCAACCGCACGCTCGGAACGTCGCCGACCCCGTCGTCGGGGCCCGGTGCGGTGGTGGAGTCGTTGACCGGTATGGGGTCTGGCGGTAGGTCCCTGCGGGGTTCGGTCACCGGCCACCCTCCTGCGGATCGGGCGCCGTTGTCGCAGTGCCGCACCACCCACCCACGCCACGGGGATCCAACGCGCGGCCGCGGCCGCGGCGGCCGGGGTTCGTGCTCATCGGGTGGGGGTGGGCGGCGTCGGCGGGTGCCCGGTGACCAATGACTGTGAGCCGGTTACTACCGCGGTGTGCCACTGGGGTGGGACGACTGCGAACCGCCCCTGGGCTGCGGCGTTGACCGCCTCCGCGGCGAGGACGGCGGGGTCCTGCCCGGTCTGCGACATCCCGGTGCGGACCAGCGCCGGGCACAGCATCGTCACCGTGACTGGGGTATCGGTCAACGCTAACGCGGCCTGCTCGGCGACCGCGATGACCGCCCGCTTGGATGGGCCGTAGGCACCGTTGTCCGGAAAGGGCAGCAACCCGGCCAGTGAAGCGGTGATCAACACCGCCGCGGGACGCCCACCGGCGAGCAGCCGCGGCACGAACGCCCGCAACCCGTTGACCACCCCGCCCACGTTGACCGCGAACACCCGGTCCCAACCGTCGGCGTCGACCTCCCACGGCGCGCCCAGCGGACCGACGATGCCGGCGTTCAAACAGACCAGGTCCACACCGCCCGCGGCAGCGGCCAATGCCTGCACCGCGACCGGGTCGGCCACATCCAACGGCACAGCGGTCCCACCGGTTTCCCCCGCCGCGCCCTGCACCGCCGCGGCGTCGATGTCGGCGAGCACCACCCGGCAACCGGTCCCCGCCAGATACACAGCCATGGCCCGGCCGATACCGCTGCCCGCACCGGTGATCACCGCAGACTCGAACCGCACGGACCTACCTCCTCCACCGCCGCCCGCAGCACACCGCGGACTGTCGCCGCCGCTCAACGGCCCTGCCATCACGCTAGAACGGGGTGGGAAAGATCTTGCGGAGAATCGCCGGACCAGCAGCGGGTCACTTACATGTACCGTTATCTGACCGCCGATAATGGGGCATTATGCGAGTTGGGGGATCTCGTCTGCGGTGCGCCGTTTGTGTCGATGCGCCGCCGAGGGCCCATCAAATGGTGCCGGTCAAAGCTTCGAACGGTCGTTTCGTCACGTGACAACTTCGGTTATGAAGAGCCCGCGTGAGCAGATCGCTGTCTGCCTTGGTTTGTATTGTCCTGCTAAGCAAGCTGGTGGCAGTGGAGTTTGGAGGAGGTGGACATGATGAGCAGGAATCCGCCCATCCTGCAACCAATTCGAACTGGTCCAGCGTGACGCTCATCATTGGGTATGCCTCAGACGAGTTTGCGATTCTCGTGTCTGATCGCATGATCGAATGGACGATGCCGGACGGGTCTAAGCGGTATCAAGAGCAAGTTTGCAAAGCCGTGTCGTTCGTGGGCCAGTACCTGTTCGGCTTCACTGGGGCTGCCGGGATCGGAGGCGACACGTCGACCTGGTTGGTGGAGGAGCTTGTGGCCCTGGTGAACAAGCAGCCCCCCGAAGGCATCGCTAATCACTTGATCAAGTCACTCTCCCGCGACATCGATGGGCAAGGGATAGCACTGCTTAGTGTCGGCTACGCCAATCAGCCAGATGCCGATGGGCAACTCGCTGCTGGTACACCCCGGCTCGATGTGATCTCCAACGCCACGCGGGACAAGTTCGGCAGCTGGACCGTTGGGTCGAAATTCCGGGTGTTCCAACCGACCCTGGCAGTCCGAGGTCACGCCTTTCGTCTCTGGGCGGTCGGTAGTCCGCCGCCCAAGGCGAGACTGATGAGTGCTGGCGAGAAGATTCGTCGGTACCGCCGACACCACCCAGACCGCTGCCGGGAGATCGTAAAAGAGATGGCTCTGGTCATCGTCGAGCGATCACATGAGACACCTGGGGTAGGGCCCACCGTTCAGGTAATCATCATGCCGCGAGCTAGCTGGGGCAAGGAAACCGTCTCCACCACGCTGAGCTTCTCGGAACCACTGACCGAGGTGACCAGCCTGGAATTCAACCCGAGGGAAGACGAGTCAGGACTGGCGCTGATCAATGGCCATGCACTGGTCTGCTCCAACGGCATGGCCTTCCGAGACTTCGTTATCTCGCCAGGCCGGACAGAAGAGATCGGACCGCGGCCACCGTTCATTCCGCCCCCCCGACCGCATTTACACGGGTCTTAGGAGTTGTGATGCTGTCCGTTGCGACTTCCTGCCACCTCGCATAACGCCCGGTTATGCGAGTTGGGCCAATGCCGATCATCACGCATCAGATGCACGATCCCCGGCCTGCTGGACACCCGGAAGGCACCGGCCGGAGGCGATAAGGGGTGGATTCGTCACGTGACGATGTCCTGCGGATCCCGGGCGTAGGCCGGGGTCGAGGATGGGGTGCTCGTGAACTATGCCGTGCCGCGGCCACGTCGTGAATGGATCACCAATGTTCGGGGTCCCAGCTCGACAAAGTCGGCCTCGCTCAGCGCGGCGCAGATGGCGTCGAGGTTCCTCTGGAACAGCGCCAGTAGTTCGGTGTTGGTGATGTTGCCCGTGGCGACAACCAGCAGCCTGCGTGGTGAGCCCCACAGGAGATGACCGTCCCGGAAGTCGCGGTCCTTGGTGACCACGACCCGGGACTGACCGTCGGCGATCTCGGTGATCCGGGTGTCGGTCGTGTGGTTGCCCGTCGGCAGCACGGAGGTGTGGACGGCGTCATGGCCGGCGTGCTGGAGGAACCGGGCGAGTCGAGCGGGAAGCTGGGCGTCGATCAGGAACTTCACGCGGCGCCGAGGGGAATGACCCGGCCGCCGCCGGCGGTGAGTGCCCCGAACTCCAAGGCGGCCAGCAGATCATCACGTTCGAGATCGGCATAATCGCCCAGCACGTCGTCGATCGTCATGCCCGACGACAGCAACTCCAGCAGGTTCTGCACCGGGTACCGCATCCCACGCACCGTCGGTTGGCCGTGGCAGACCGATGGGTCCGACGTGATCCGCGACAACCTGGACATGAGGTGACGGTACCGCCGGCGCAAGCCCGGGTTCCACCCCAGACAGGCGCTGGCCGAGCGCGATACCCAACGGGCCGCTTCGCCGCCCGAAGTGAACCGCTCACCCGGAGTCGGGCATCCGCTCATGGCCCTGAGGTGCCTGCTGGTCACGTGGGGGCTGACAGAATCTGTGCTGTGGCGAACATTCGACGAACCCACCCGGAACCACCACCGGCCGGGCCTCAGTTCCGATACCAACCCGGGGTAGCCGACGAAATGCTCCAGGAACTCGCGCCACTGCTGGCCGAGGAAGGCATCGACGTCACCAACATCGACGTGCCCGACCTGGATACCCTGCAGAACGCGATGAACCGGGCCGTCGAGCGGCGGAACATGGCCCTGTTCACCCCGGTCGGGCGGACCCGCGAACTCGCCACCGCCGCGCTCCGGCTCACGGTCGAGGCCATTACCAACGACGACACCACCCTGGCCGCTGCCCTCCTGGAACACGTCGAACCCGAATCACCGGACGGTTCGGCCCCTACCGTGTCGGCCTGTATCGGTATCGCGTTGGGTTTACTCGACGACTGGCTGTCCGGGCGCCACCCGCAGGCTCCGGGAGGGCTCGGTGACCGGACCCGGCTACCGCCCGGGCACTGGACCGGTGAACGAGCCGCCACCGACATCCTGGTCCTGGCCCGTAAACGCCGGGCGTTCCGATCGCTGGACACTCTGCTGATCAAGCAGGGCGGCCACCACGTCCTCTACGGCAGCGCCCTCGCGCTGGCCGCCGCCGTGCAGACCTGGTCGCAGGCAACCGGCACCCCGGTACCCGAACTGGGCCGCGCAGTGATCCGCTGACCCGTCCCTTTTCAGGACCCCTTGCCCCCGGGCCGGGCCGCGGTAGCGCACTTCCAGTGCGCGTCGGGCGATCTCGTTGCCAACCACCGTTGTGACTCGCGGCCAGAGCGCCTATCAAGACACCCGCCGCGCCCACGCCAAATAGGTTGATGTTTTTCGTCCTCACCCGGACACGCCCAGAGCCGGCTGTGGTGACCATTGTTTCGGCCACCCCGGATAACGCCCCGTTGTGCGAGTGGAGAACTCGGAAGGCAGGGCCCGGGCCCCGGTACGGTTCCCGGGTGCGTAACGGTGTGCCGCTGCCGGGGCGGACACCGCAGCAGGTGGTGTCCCAGCTGGTGTACCGGGTGCTGGGCCCGTTGCGACCGGACCGGATCCGGTGGGTACTGGATTACCACGGCCTCGCCGGGCATCCCGCGGCCGCGCCGGACGAAACCGCGCAGCGGTGCGGCGTGACGGTCGGCATGCTCAGAGTGCATACCGGCAAGGTCCGGGCCGCCGGCGCCGCCCTGCCCCTGCGACCAGCGGTCGTCGCGGCCGCGATCCGCGGCAGCACCCCTGGCGAGGATCACCTGGGCCGGGTCCGCATCGCCCGCACCCTTCGACTACCCGCACCACGCAAACCACCCCCGCCGCCGCGGCCACCGCGGGCCGACTGGCAGGTGGATCCACGCACCGCGCAGGCGGCGATGCGGGTACTCGCGGCGGTTGGGCCACTGGACCCCGCCGCCCTGCTCGGGGCGGTCACCCGCTGCCAACGGTTCCGGGGCCGACACCCACCAACAACCGACGCCCTCAGCGCCGCACTCACCACGCTCGGCGCCGCCCGGGACGACCAGGGCCGCTTGCACGCCCCGCCAGGCTCACCGGTCCCCGACCGGTACCGCGCCATCCTCAGCGCCACCGGCGCCAGCCGGGATCTCACCCGCCAGGACATGATCGACATCCTCACCGCCGCCGGCTACACCGACACTTCGGCGGCCGGGCTGATCGCCACCACACACCCGCTGTTCACCCGGACCGGGCCGAACCGGTACCGCATCCTCGGGGTACCCAGGGCGCAACGGTGAGACGTGTCTGCTTTCCCTCCGTCGCCGGGACCGGCACGTCGGTCGCCGTCAACGGTGCAACTTAGACCCCTCACGATGACCCATCTGCCCTTTTAGTACTAAACGCTTCATTGACGGTAATCGCACTGACAGGTTGAAAGGCGAGGGGTGAGCGGTTTCAGGGCTGATGGGGCGGCTGCGCCGCGCTGATCAGACCCACCGCTGCGCGGCGGGTCCTTCGACCCAAGCCTTGCCCCTCCCAGGATCGGGGACCTCCGCCGCTCCCGTGCCCCATCCGTCCGGGCCATGCCACCCCAGAGGGGACCCCGACCTGACACCGGACGGACGAGGCAGCTCCCGCTCCCCCGGCCCCCGATGCCTTCCGTGTCAAGGCCATTCGGGCCGAAGAACATGAGGGAGGAGTGGTTGTGATGGTGGATCAGCAGAGCACCCGGGCGGCGGCCGCGCACGACTACGGGCAATTCGGGCAGTGGGCAGATGAGCTCGCCCAGATGCGGGACGCGATCGGCGACGGGACCGTCCGGGACGACGGATTCGGTCTGCCGGTCCTGGAGTTCGGCCACCTGTTCCGCTACATCCAGCAGGACGGAACCACCGGGCAGGTGATGTTCGGGTGGATGAGCACCGACGAGCACAACCGGGTGACCCAGCTCATCACCAAAGCCATGCCCGTGCAGGTGGCCGTCGCCACCGCCCGCAGGCTGCTCGCCGAGGAAAGCGGGGCGCGGGCATGAGCACCACCCAGACCAGCGCCGCCGTCACCAAAGGCGAGCTGTACGAGGCGGCTTTCAGCACCACCGGGCCACACCCGCAGTGCGGCGTCGCGTTGACCCGCAGCATCACCGAAGCCCGGCAACGGCTCGCCGACATGCTGCTCCTGGTCGACCCCAGGCAACCCGCCGCCGTCGACATCACCCGGCTCCTGCCCGGGCACACCGTGCAGACCTACCACGGCACCACCGGCGACATCTTCGCCCAGGTCAACGACAACGACGAACCCGTCCCCTACACCCTCACCGCCCGACCACTCACCACCAGGAGAGCCAGCCGATGATCACCATCACCCACACCCCCGAAACCGGGACCCTGATTGAGGGCACCAGCAAAGGTGACGGCACCAACCACATCCTGCGCAACGGAGCCCGGTCCTGGCGCTGGTCCCGGAATCTCGGCGCCTGGTACATCGCCCGGTCCCGGGACACCGCCCCGCAGACCGCGCTGATCACCGCGACCGCCGAGAACCTCCGCGCCGCAGGCCATACCGTCACCGTGACGATCCAGACCGGGCACCGCAGCACCGCCCAGGTCGAAGCGGACCGCGCCGAGCGGCAGCAGGACCGGGCGCAGGCGCTGAGCGACAAGGCCGAGCGGCACACCACGGCCGCGTACGCCGCGCAGGAACACGCCCGGCAGCTCGCCGACCGGGTGCCGTTCGGTCAGCCCATCCTGGTCGGGCACCACAGCGAAGGCCGGATGCGTAGGCACGCGCAACGCGTGCACGCCGCGATGGACGCCACCGCGGCGGCCGCGACGCTGGCCGAGGAAACCCAACGCCGCGCCGCCGTGGCCGCGATCGGCACCAGCGCGAAGTACCACCCGGTCACCGTCGCGAACCGGATCGGCACCCTGACCGCCGAGAAGAACCGGATCACCCGCTCCCTGGACGGGCACACCCGCACCATCGCCGTGATGAACGACGGCACCCGGCACGTCGAAACCACCCCGGCAGCGTCCGGTACCCACCGCGACCAGCTCACCGAACACCTGGCCGTGGTCACCGACCAACTCAGCTACTGGCACACCGTCCGCACCCAACAAATCACCGCCGGAGAAACCACCGACCACGGACCGGGCACCATCAGCAAAGGCGACGCCGTCAAAATCCGAGGCCAATGGTACGAAGTCGCCCGGGTCAACAAAAAAACCGTCACCGTCCCCAGCAGCCTCGGGAACTGGACCGACACCGCGCCCTACCACCACATCCAGGACCACAAGGCCGCAACAGCACCGCACACCGACGCCGAATAATCGCACCTAATAGCTCGACTCGGAGTTGTACCTAACCCACCAGATAGGTATAATAAACCCATTGGTTGGATAAGCCAGCCGATCACCTGAAGGAGCAAACGCATGACCAGCACCGCTATCCAGGTCTCCAACCCGCAGCAGCTGATGGGAACGCTGGCAGTCATGATCGGCTTTCATCCCGAGGACTCCCTGGTCGTCGCCGGGCTGTCCGGTGCACGCCGCCGGCTGGGTCCGGTGGCACGGGTCGATTTGCAGGACATGAACGCAGCCGGCCTACGGGCATTGGGATCGGCCCTGGCGCCTCATGTCGACGGCGTGATCGCAGTCATCTACGGCGGACGGGGCGAGGTCACCGAGGCTGATCTCCGCCGTCATCTCGCCCTGCGCGTCGATGACGTCCTGTGGGCGCCCAACAGCCACCGGGAGGTGCACGCCCCGGTCGCCGAAGCTGCCGCCCTGCGCGGCCGCGCCGTGCTGCGCGACCGGGCCGCGCTCAGGGCCAGCGTCGAGCACCGAGCCGGAACGGGCACCGAGCAGACCCGGCGCACCGTGCACCAGGCGACCGCAGGCATCGCGGCGCGGGACAGGTTCCTGATTGACCGGATGGACGACGCCCCGGTCGCGGTCGCCGAGCTGATCGCGGCCGCGCAATCGACGACCGACACCGAACCCGGCACAGCGCACCTGTGCGCCGCACTAGCCATGCTCGCCTACCGCGCCGGCGACGGCGCGCTCGGACAGGTCGCCGTGGCCCGGGCACTGCGGATCGACCCCGGCCACAGCCTGGCGCAGCTCGCCGAGCAGATCATGGCCGCCGGGCTGCACCCCGGCGAGCTGGCCGCCGTTGTCCGCGATCACGCACTCACGGACATCGACGCCCAAGAAACGCACCTAATATAGCGAATAGAGTTGTCCCTGACTCCCCTAATAGATATAATAAGACCATTGGTGGACAGACCAGCCGAGAAGAGCGAAGGAGCACATGACATGGCCGGAGACACAGTCATCACGGTGATCGGCAATCTGACCGCGGACCCGGAGCTGCGGTTCACCGCATCCGGTGCGGCGGTTACGAATTTCACCGTCGCATCGACCCCGCGCACGTTCAACCGCAACAGCGGCGAGTGGGAGGACGGGCCGGCGTTGTTCCTGCGGTGCGGCCTGTGGCGGCAGCCCGCCGAGAACGTCGCGGAGTCCCTGACCAAGGGCGCGCGGGTCATCGTGACCGGCCGGCTGCGGCAGCGCTCGTTCGAGACCAAGGACGGCGACAAGCGCACCGTGATCGAGTTGGAAGCCGACGAGGTAGGCCCATCCCTGCGGTACGCGACCGCCACAGTCAGCAAACCAGGGCGCAGCGTCGGGCAGGCACCGTCGGCCGAGGACCCCCCATCGGCGACGAACCGCCGTTCTGACCACCCGGGTAAGGGGTGGGGGCCCCGAAGGCCGGGCTCCCACCCCTCACCGGTCGGCGTCAACCACGAAAGAAGCGCCCAGATGATCGTCGAATACGTACCCGCAATGGACCTTCGCATCGGCGATCTGGTCGTACCTGACAACGGCGGCAGCCCCCAACGAATCACCCTGCACCGCTTGGAGGGAACCCCCGCGCACGCGGTGATCCAGTACGCCGAAATCCCCGGCAAGAACATCTGCTACCCCGCGGCAATGACCCTGCTCGTTCGCAGCGACCACAACAATCCCCGATGACGCAGATATACCCAATAGTGCAGACATACCGAACAGGGTAATAGACCGAATGGAAGAGGAAGCAATGACGCACGAACTGAGCACCACCCCGCAGCTGGACCCCCGCTCGCTGCTGATCGACGTGAACGTGCGGCACAGCACCACCGCCGACAAGGACCTGATCGCCTCGATCCGGGACGTGGGCGTGTTACAGCCGATCGTCGCGGTCCGGACCGCCGAGGGTCAGGTCCGGGTCCGGTACGGGCACCGCCGCACGCTGGCCGCGATCCAGGCCGACCTACCGACCGTGCCGGTGCTGATCGTCGCCGACGAGAGCACCGAGGACACCGCCCAGGTGCAGCGGCTGGTCACCCAGTGGGCCGAGAACCAGCACCGGGCCGGGCTGAGCAACGCCGAACAGGCCGACGTGATCGGGCAACTATCAGCATTCGGGGTGTCGGCCGCGCAGATCGCCAAGCGCACCAAAACACCCCGCGCCACGGTGAACGCCGCGCTCACGGTCATCGGTTCGGAGATGGCCCGGCACGCGGCCGCACGGTACGACTGGCTCGACCTCACCCAGGCAGCCGTCGTCGCCGAGGTGCAAGACGACCCGGAAGCGGTCAAAGCGCTGATCGCGGCCGCCAAGAGCGGGCAGTTCGACCACGTCGCCCAACGCGTGCGGGACGCCCGCGCAGAAAAGGCCCGCAGGCAGGCCAGGACAGACGAACTCACCGCGCAGGGGATCACCGTGATCGACCGCCCGACCTACGGCACGGACACGGCCGCGCTGCGATCCCTGCTCGGCGCAGACGGTTCCGAGATCGACCCTGACCAGCACCAGCAGTGCCCAGGTCACGCCGTGTACCTGACCGAGGACATCGAATGGATCCGGCTGTCCGAGGTTCCGAACCTGCCGCAGGGCTGGCAATGGGAACCCGAGGCAGCCCAGGAGGACGAACCGGACCAGGAAGCGGGGGAGCCCGACCCGTACGTGCAAGCATGCGGGCTGACCGTGAACCCGGTCTGCCGGGACTACCCCGACCACGGCCACCGCACCCGGTACGCCACGGGCGGCGGGTCGAGCCGCCAGGCAGCCGAACCCACCGACGCCGAACGGGAACGCGCCCGAGCCGAACGCCGCGACGTGATCGAGTCAAACAAAGCATGGAGATCTGCGACCACAGTTCGGCGGGAGTTCCTTACCCGGCTGCTGACCCGCAAAACCGCACCCAAAGGCACCGTCGCCTACATCGCCGCCCAGCTCGCCGAGGGCGACCACGCGCAACGACGCGCGATGGAGGACGGGCACACCACGGCGTGCGAACTGCTCGGCGTCGATGTCGAAGCCGGCGCCTACGGCAGCCGCAGCGGCCGCGCACCGCTGGCGCAGCTGCTCACCACGGCCAGCGACCGCCGCGCCCAGGTAGTCAGTCTGGGCATCATCCTGGCCGCCCAGGAGGCCGCGACCAGCACCAACTCCTGGCGGCACCTACAGCCCGACACCACCCGCTACCTGACCTTCCTGGCCGAACAGGGCTACCCCCTGGCCGACGTCGAACACCGAGCGTGCGGACGCACCGCCCCGCACGACCCGCCGCCGACAACCGGATCGGAAAGCTGACAGAAGGACCGGCGTCGCGGGAGGTCACCCACAGGTGGCCCCCGCCTCGCTGCGAACCGGTGACGGTGCTCGACGGGCATCGAGCCCGTCCAGCACCGCAGTCGCACCAACACACCTATCCGGGTCACTACACCTAATAGCAACAACAACACCAACTGACCTAGTAGGATCACCTGACCGAGGGCGAGAGGAAGACCGTCATGAGCAGGACCATCGCCGTCGCCAACCAGAAAGGAGGCGTCGGCAAGACCACCACCACCGTGAACATGGCGGCCTGCGCCGCCGAGCTCGGCCGCAAAGTCCTGGTCATCGACCTGGACCAGCAGGCCAGCGCCACCGAATGGCTCGGAGCAACCGCGGCCGCCGGCACCGCCCTGGAGCTACTGCGAGCCGGCGCCGGCGACGACGCGGCCGCGGCGGTCTCCGCACTGATCACCGGCAGCACCATCGACGGGGTATCAGTGATCCCATCGGGGGAGGCGATGTACGGGGCGGACGCGGTACTCGGTGGGCAGGTCGGCGCCGAAACCCTGCTCGCCGAAGCCCTCGACGGGGCCACCACGGACTACGACCTCGTCCTGATCGACTGCCCCAGCGACCTGAGCACACTGGTGGTCAACGCCTTGGTCGCCGCCCGAGAGGTGCTCGTGCCCGTCGGCATGGGAGCAATGGAACTCAGCGCCGTCAGCAAACTCATCCGCAGCGTGCAATTGGTCGCCAAACGGCTCAACCCCGCGCTGGCGATCACCGCGGTCCTGCCGATCGAATACGTACCCGGACAGATCCTGAGCAGGGACGTCGTCGCCACCCTGCACAGGACATTCGGCGACGCGGTGCTGCCGTCGGTACGACGCTCCGTGCGGGTCGGTGAAGCGCCGCACACACATCAGCCGCTGACCGTGTTCGCGCCCAACGACGCCGTCACCCAGGACTTCCGCGCATCAACCGCAGCCCTACTCGAACGAGGAGCCCCACCATGACCGCCAAGCGCACCGCCGGCCTCGGCGGCGGCCTCGACACCCTCATTCCGGCATCAGATGCGCTCCCCGAGCCGGCCGCCCCGGAACCCGGGCGCGGCAACGCCGCAACCCCGAAGGGCCGGGCCCGCGGGAAGGACAAGCTGTCCGGCTACGTCCCGGTCGAGCTCCTCGAGGCATGCCGGGACGTGGTCTACCGCGTCCCCGGGATGGGCATGGGCGATTTCCTCCAGGAGGCAGCGATCCGGGAAATCCGCCGACTCGAGAAGGTCCACAACAACGGCGAACCCTTCCCGCCGCGACCCAACGGCCAACCACTAACACCCGGCCCGCGAGTCCGCTAGCCGCATCTCACCAAACCCGTCACGAGCCGGTCCGCCCCGGCAACCGTCGGCGGGGGAGTGAGGTAAATGCACCCGGTACAGCCCCGACCCATGCCCGCTGCCCGCGGGGCCGGCTGTCGGAGCAACCGGGCACGCTCACCGTCGCACACCGAGGGAAGGGGAACCCCGTGATGCGGGTTGATGATCAGCTCCGGTCCTGGGCGAGGGGCATGTACACCACGGAAGCGGCCACCGAGCTGCTGATCCGGGCGTTCGACGGCCGGTTCGCCGCACCCGGCAACCCCTGGATCAAACCCACCAGGCACGGGTATTGGATCGACTTCGCCGGCATGACCGGGCAACTGGGAGCCCTGGCCGGGGGAGAGCAACGACTGCTGCGGATGGCCGCCTCGATCGGATCCGAGGAGGTGACGGTCAACCTCGGTGAGGAGATCTCCGGGCTGGACCGGGCCACGACGCGGCTGGTGCTGGCCGCGGTCGCGCACGCCGCTGGCAGTCACGAGCACACCGAGATGGTCACCGACCCCAGCAGCGGCGGGTACGTGCTGGTCGGGCAGTCCTGCCTGTACCCCTGGGATGATCAGCCCGCCGAGGAAGCGACCACATGACCAACAGACAGGGGATCACGGGATGAGCGTCGCCGAACCGGCTGTCGGGGTTTTCGCGTTACGGACCTTCCGGGTGTCAGTGAACGGGTACCTGGTGCCGGCCAGCCAGTACAGCGACGAGTGGGCCACCGGTACGGCGATCGCCCGGTGCGGCAAGGACCACCAGGCACCGGATGATGACTGCACGTGCGGGCTGTACTCGATGCGCGATCTTCACCAGCTCACCACCCAGTACAAGGCGGCCCGCGGGTTGCTCGCCGTGGTCGCCCTGGAAGGGCAGACCATCCAGGGCACCAAGGGGTGGCGATCGCAAGCGGCGCGGGTGGTCGATGTGTGGACCGCGCCCCGTGCCGTGCCCGCCGCCCAGCTCGAGCTGCTACGCGCCCACCTACCGGGGGTGCGGTTCCATACCGACGCCCACGGCATGCTCGCCCAGTACCCGGCGCTGGTGCCCGATCCGCGGCCGCGGCGTACCACGTTGGCGGTCGGTGCCTGCGGGACGTGGGACCGGGTCCGGGCCTACCGGGTGACCCGCGGCCGCGTAATGCTGTGGTCGGCGTTGACCGCGGCCCTGGTCGGGGTGCTGGCACTGATCAGCACCCCCAGGATCACCGCCGGCTTGTGGGTGGAATTGGCCACCATCGCGCTGGCCGGGCTGGCGTTGGCCGTAGTGGCCGCCGAGCTGCCCGGGCAATTGATCGTGCTGGCGGTCCGCGGCGGCACGATGCCGCTGGTCCTGGCCACGTGGGGGCCGGTGAAACACCTGTGGCGGGTGGGTAGCAGTGTCCTTGCCGCCGGCCTGATCGCCGGTGTCGTGCTGCACCAGCCGGCCCGCCTCACCGGCACCGCGGTGTCCGTCGCCGCCTGGTTGCTGCTGCTGGGCTGCGAAACATTCCTGTGCGCGATGCACCGCACCACCAGGCCCACCACGCTGCCGGTGCTGATCGGGTGGCGACCCAGGAACGCCGCCTCGGTCCGCACCGGGTGGGAACCCGCCCAACCCACCGGCCGGCGGCGGGTAGGGCGGCTGTTGGACCCGAAACCGTTCCGGGGCTCCGGGGTAGCCCCGATCATCATCACCACCACCAGGCAGGGGGACTGAGCACCATGGGCGACATCGGTGACCCAGTGCGGCGGATCGAGATACTGCCCATCACCCAACCCGTGCTTCCCTCACGGGAAGTACCGGCCCCGGCCCCGGCACCTGAACCGGCACCGGCACCTGAACCGGCCCCGGCCGGGTCGGCATGAGAGCGTTCCGGGCGGTCGGCGCAGCGGTCATCCTGGCCGTAGCGGGTATCACCGCCGCCGCCGGTCACCCCGTCCCGGTGACCGGTACCCCGGTTGCGGTGGCCCCGGCGTTCCCGTACCCGCACATGTCGATCCGCACCGCGCAGGAGGCCAACGCCCCCGACGGGACACTGTTCGTCACCGTCGACGACGGGTCCGCGCGGCCGAGGATGTCCAACGGGCAGGCGGTACCGGTCAACGGGACCCTGTCCAAGGGCCCCGCCTTCGATGACCCGACCCGGTGCGCCCGGGTGCACGGACAAACCGAGGTGTGCTGGCGGTACTGGCAAGTCGTCGGTGACGAGGTGCGGGTATGGACCACCTACGCCGACCGGTCCTGCGTCGTCATCGGCACCACCACAGGCGACCCGACCCGGGTGATGTGCGACGGCATCACCGTCAAGCCCCGGTAAAAGGCGGTTCCTGACCTGGGCCAACCCTTGCGCGGTCCGCCGCCGCCGTGTTGCCCCAGATGTGGCGCCGAGACGGCCGCGACGTAGGTGCATGGCGGGCCGTTATTCGCAGGCCACGCCGTCGCCGTCACGGTCAAGTTTGCTGGCGTACCCGGGCTGACCGCGGTAGATCGGGGCGGCCCCGGCGGCGCGTACTTCCGTGCAGTTGGCGTAGGAGGTGTCGCCCCCGCCCGGCACGGCCGCGTCCTGGGGTGGGGCCTGGATCAGTGGCTGCGGCTGATAGTCGTCGGTGGCCGGGTCGGGTGCTGCCGTGGCGGTGAGGGGTTCGCTGTCGGTGTCGCCGTCGCACGCCGGCCCCCACAATCCGGCGCCGCTGGTCTTTGCGTCCTGTTCGGCGGCGGCGATCTGGGGTTGCTTGGCCACCGGCCGGGCGTCGTCATAGACGTAGTTCTTGGCGAAACCCGCCCGGACGGCTTGGACGCCGTAGTCGGACCCGTCGGGCAACGTCAGGTAGGCCAGGGTGCGCCCGTACCGGTCGGTTTCGTCCTGACCGGGGTCCAGGGTCACGGTCACCGACTTCCCGTCCAGGACATCGTTGGCGTAAGCGGTGGCCTCCGGGCCATAGCACCCGACAGTGAACTGGGGTTTCACCGTTTCGGGGGTGTCGATACCCAGCACCCGCACAGTCACCGCACCCAAGGCAGGGTCGTCGACCTTGACGGTGTCGCCATCGACAACCTCCCGCACCCGGGCTTGCTCTACCACAGCCGAGCTGGTGGCGGCCGCGGACGACGACGGCGACGGCGACGGCGACACGGCGGTCGTGCTCCGTGCCGGTGGGCGCTGCGCGGCCGTCGTGGCCGGCCGGGCCGACAACGGGGCCGCGCTCGTCGCCCGCGATGGTGTCGACGCAGCCGTCGATGACGCACGCGACGGCGATGTAGACGCGGCGGTCGGCGGCGGCGGGGTGGCGGTGGTGTCCGCTTCCGGTTTCGGGTTCAGCTGCCCGATCACCACCAGGGCGACCACAACAGCCAGCACGATCCACGGCCACCGCCGCCGCTTACGCGGACCTTCCAGTGGCGGCACAGACGACGGTGGCGGCAAAGACGACGAACCGAACGGCGAAGACATGCAACTTCCCCCCAATGGCGGAACAGGTTCCACCCATGATCGTGCCCATTAGGTAGCAGACCGCGCCTCCTCAAAACCCTGAATCACCCGGCCGGGACCCATTCGAGGCGAGCCATTAGAAGGGTCTGCTCGACGCCGCGAACCACGCGCCGAGGACACACCCTCGATCGCGGCGACAACCGAGGCCCAAACACGTCGCTGACTCACCGCGCGGCACACCCGTCCGGCAACTATGGCCGGTCAGACGCCGAGGTTGGAGCAACAGCGGCAGACAGCTCATCGCGTCTGCCGCTGCAACTCGCTAGCCCTGGCCCAGCGTCTTCGCGGCCTTGGACTTTGCCGTCGCGCTCGACGAATCCTTCGCTAGCGTGGACCCGGCTTTAGAAAGCTGGCCCTTCGATGGTTTCGACACAAGCATCACCCCTCTCTTTGTGACTGATCGTCCGACTTCGTCAGTGGGAGATGGTCACGGCTACGCGGGGTCCAATCCGGTAGCCGTGACCGTCGTGATGATGGCTCTTGCTACTTAGGCTTCCGTCTCACGTTTGACGGTCACCGGTTTCGCATAGCCGCAGCCCGTCAAGTAGCGCCGAACCAGGCATTCATCACTACAGGTTGGCGGCAACCTCCCACGGCCGGAAGCACCCCAAGCAAATGCCTGGGCCCCGCCGACGACGTGAAGATCGAACCAACCTGTTGTATCTAGTGTATCACATCCAGCAAGATTCACCCAAACGCACATTGACCTTCTCGCGAACACTGAGTACACTTGCGCCCCCCTAGTCAGGGTGGTGTACGAACATAGTGGTTCTATAGCAAGCACCTAGCTGTTTTGGTGTAGATGAGGGTACGCTGGTAGTGCGAACGAGCGAGGACAAGTAGCGAATACACCTAGCAAGTACATGAGGACGCCGTGGCTACACCACAACAACTGCCCCTAGGGCAGCTGCGCCTGCTCGCTCCAGTTGCCAGTGACATCTCGCGGACAGCCGCGCAAGAGTTGGTTGATGCGGCTCCTCGGCGGAAGGGCATCCCCGTTCGGAAGACCTTCGTTCGGAGAGACGCCGGCGGCCAACCGCCGATGTCCGCCCTCTACCGTGGGGGCCAAAGCGGAATCGTGGCTGTACGCCTCTACCTAGGGCTGATTTGGAGGTCATCCGGAGGGGGCTATGCCACTACTGAGTCAGCTCGGGCATGGGCTACCCTCCTTGATCTTGCTGATCCGGGAGGCCTCGGCCAACGTCGCATCACCCGGGCGGTGCATGCATTAGAGGCACTAAACCTGATCAGTGTCAGCCGTGCTCCAGGCAGGGTTCCTGAAATAACGCTCCTGGACGAGAGTGGCAGTGGTGAGCCGTACGAGACGCCGTCGTCGCAATACGCCCTCGACGAGGGCAAGGACCGGCAGGAGCAGCAAAGGTACTTCAAGGTGCCAACCGGACTTTGGACCGGCGGCCACATTCAGAAAATGTCAGGTCCAGGCGTGATCATGCTGCTTATCCTGCTGGCCGAACGAGCGGATAGAAAAGGCGTGTGGTTCGCCGGGGAGCAGTTCAACACGAGGTACTGGATCTCGCACAAGACGCGCACGGACGGTACTCGGGAGCTTGAGGCCCGGAACCTGCTGACGGTAGGGCGCCAACCGGTCAAAACCCGCCCAGGCAAGTCGGTCTTCACCCATATACGGCAACGTCACGTCTACAGACTTTGGGGCGTCGCCTTAACCGCTACTGACAAGAAGACATCCGCCGCAGACAAGACCGACAAGGCCAGAACAAAGGCCGGTCGGAGTAAGAAGGTCAAGCGCGCTCTGTGACGCAAGGATTCAGGTGGCGGTCGTAAGGTCGATGTAGCGGTAGATCGTCGGGCTGGTGGCGCCGAACTCGGCAGCGATCCAGGCAACGGTCTATCGCCTCCCGCCATCATCGCCAACCTGGTCGGGCATCTGGCGCCGCGAGCTCAGCCTGCCTCGACGAGGAGCCGATTTGTGTCAGCGGTTGCGCGAGTAGGTCGCAATAGCTCGGAAAGGCCCCGGCAGCTCAGGGGCCTAGTCGCCATCCGACAGGCGGCTCAGCATGCTGCCCTCGGGACGCCTCAATTCGAAGACAACACCGTCCCGAGAACGAATCTGGATCGGCAGCGAGCATGTGGACATGGATAAGCCTGGGTGAGGCTGCGGCGGACGCCGAGTGTTGCCTGAGAATTGAGCTCGTTGGACGCACATCAGATAGCTGGGCTGGATGCCGCCAGCTGTCACGTCGATCGCCAGCCAGAACTTCTGATCCGACCCACGCGCGCCGAAGCCGGTTGTCAACGAAGGATTCGCCGTCACCACCTGATGCACCCACGGATGATCTGTGAATGCGGTGACATAGCCCCTGGCTCCTGCCTGGTTTCCTGCTCGAATCCCGAGCTTCCTTTGGATCGCCTGCATGAGGGCACTCTCAGCCTGAGTGTCGATGAAGCCGATCTCCTGCCATGGCGAACCTTCTGGATCAAGATCCCGATCGGGAATGGACCCAGGCATCACGTCGGCCGTTGAGATCCACACGGAAAACGACATAGGAGAGATCATCCTGGACCCGGGCCCCAGACTTGACGCAGGGGTCGACACCCGGTCATCGAAAGGGCTCGTCCCGATAGCCGACCGTCTATCGGGTTCTGCTGGCCGGCATCGATGCGCTGGCGATCGTCGTCCCGGTAGACCCGTCCGATTTGGATTCCCACTGAGGCTCGCCATACGGCACATGGCTGTCGTACCACTTCCTTGGAACTGGCATGGTCCACGCCGCGGTAATCGAAGAGGCAACGTCACGCCCAACGGACAGTCCCAGATATCGGGTTCGATATTGCGTGTCACGCGGCTCGTACGTACCTGACTTCCGGTACGTTCGCTGTGTGGAACTGGGGTATGCCCGTTATCCCGCCATGAGACATGTCCAGCGTGGTTGCTGTCTCAACGGATTGGGCGTTTAGTCCGCAAGCCGTTGGTCGATAGGGATTGTCGTGTCTCAGCGTTGCTGTCGGCTGGTGAGTCCGCGGACGTTTGTG
>JBBQGJ010000093.1:0-18641 GCA_038322925.1 Mycobacteriales bacterium | reverse complement strand
GTCTGCTACCAGGCTCCCTGGCGATTACCTGGACGGGACTTCCACCCGCTGGCGGAGACGAGCTTGCGGAGACCACGCGATCAGACCATCGAACCCACCGCCCTCCGATCCAATCGCGCGTGCCCTCTGGACACGCAGTAGCCCATCCATCCAGTGACGTACCGGTTCAGCGCCGCGATCCGAACATCCATCGCGATGCTGCGCCGACGTGAGGTCAACTCCCGGATCCGATCCTTGAACCTCTTCAAGGCCTTCGGATCGGCCCGGATACGAACCCCACCCCGGGTGAAGTAGAAACCGAACCCCAGCAACGTAGCTACAGATGCCGAAACCACCTTCGACTTCTCCCGGTTCACCTTCAACTTCAACCGCTGCTCGACCACGGCAGTCACCGAGTCGAGCACCCTGTGGGCGGCCCGTCTGCTCCGCACGAAGACACGAATGTCATCGGCATAGCGGACGAACCGGTGACCGCGTTGCCACAGCTCCCGGTCCAGGTCATCGAGCATGACGTTGGACAGCAGCGGCGAGAGCGGAGACCCCTGCGGGGTTCCCTCCTCGCTCGCCCACACGACTCCATCCGCCATGATCCCGGCTTCCAAGAACCTGCGGATCAACCGCAACACCCGCCGATCACCAACCCTGCGCGCCACCCGGGCCATCAACGCATCATGCTGAACCCGATCAAAGAACCGGTCCAGATCAACGTCGACCACCCACCGGTGACCATCCTCGATAGCCCGCCGAGCCACCCGCACCGCTTGATGGGCGGACCGACCAGGACGGAACCCGAACGACGAACCCGAGAAATGCGGATCGAAGATCGGGCCGAGGACCTGCGCAACGGCCTGCTGCACCAACCGATCCAGCACACCAGGCACCCCCAACAACCGTTCTCCGCCGCCGGGCTTGGGAATTGCTACCCGACGAACCGGCAACGGCCGGTAGACACCCGCGTCCAACGCCTCCCGCACCTGCGGCCAATGATCAACGAGCCACGGACGCAGATCTTCCGTGCCCATCCCGTCGACCCCGGCCGCACCACGATTGGCCTCGACACGTTTCAGCGCCGCCGACAGGTTCTCCCGGGAAAACACCAGCTCCCAAAGGCTCCCCTGTTGGCGGTGAACGACCTCCCCGGTGCGCGCCGGGACATCACTACGCTCTGCTGTGGGCTCCGACGGACTCACCGTCTCCTCCCCCTGCAGGCCCGCCGAAGCGGGATGGCTGCGATCACCGTGACCTCCACGAGCAACACCACGACGGGCGTTCCACCTCACGTTCGGTCCTTCCCAGACCCACCACACACATTCCCTGGCCTGGTACTACGACCTCGGCTGACTTCTGCCCGGTCAGCCCGCGCCTCACGACGCAGGCCGTCAACGCCCCGACCAACACAGTCGGAACCGATGACACCCGAACAGACCTCCCCGGGTAAGAACGACTGCTGTCCCTGTATTCCCGCCGCGTTTACGCAATGGCCCCATTGGCGATGACGGGCTTCGTCATATCTGGCTGACTCACCCAGGCCACCACGCCTCATACGCGGTTCGTATTCCTCGGTACACAGGTCTTGTCTCGGGCTTCCTCCAGACCCCGCCTCACGACGACGCCCTTGCCTCCGACTCGGAGTTAGCACCACCTCTTCCTCCAGGGGACTTTCACCCCCAAGCAATCGCCCATTCCGGGCGCACCAGCGAAAGGACCCGGGATCCTTGCGGATCTCCGGGTCCTTTCGGGAACAGCTGGGGTCAGGAAGCGACCGTGGTGGCGGCCAGGAACTTCTCCACGAACGCCTTCTGGTTGCTCAGGATCTTCTCCGCGTATGCGAAGTAGGTGCTGGCGATCTCCTGGACGGTCGGCAGGTCGGTCTCCGGCAGGGCGGGGACGTTCTTGGCGGCCTCGGGCAGGTTCGCGGTGAAGGTCGACACCGCATCGATGGTGGCGTCCTGGGCCCTGACGACGGCCTCGAAGACCTGGTCGACGGCCTCAATGGTGGGGGTCAGGTACGTGGTGCTCATGGTGGGTTCCTCTCGGTGGTGATCACGAATGTCCGGTGGTAGCTGTTGTTCGTGCTACATGCTTAGTCTGCCACGCAATGCGTGGTTAGTCAAGCGGAGTGTGTGGTTTACCACGCGGTTCTGCGATGAAGGCCTTGTAGACGCCCAGCAGGGCCCTCTTCTGCTGCGCAGTGAGTTGGGTGTCGTTCCTGATCGCCGCCTCGATACCCGGAGACGGCGCGTCGTGCGACGCGGCGTCCATCAGGCCGGACTGCGCAAACATGGTGGCAACAGGCATCTCGAACGCATGCGCCAGCGCCTTGAGCACCTCGGCCGACGGACGGTACAGACCCCGCTCGACCTGACTGAGATAGGAATCCGAGACACCGCTCGCGCGGGCCAACTGCCGCTGCGAGATGTTCGCCAGCCGCCGCTGGGATTGCAGGAAATCCCCGAACGCCTGCGCCGCATCCTCGGTACCCATCAATCCAGCCTACCCCGCCGTGCGTGGTCCGCCACGCACGGCAGCTTGCTCGACGCAGAGGTGGGGGTCGTACGGGGAGGTGGGGGTCGTACGGGGAGTTGCTGGCTGACAATGACATCGACCGCGGGGCATCGCCACGACGGCCACCGACACCGGGAAGATGACGCGCAACCGTCGATCAGCGGACCCACTGCAGTCATCGTCGGGCTACTCCTCAGGCCCGCGCAGGCCGCGAAGGCCGCTGCTCTGCCGGAACTCGGGCCGCTCGCGGGGCGTCCGGGCTGATCGCGGGAGCATCGCAGTCACCATCGCAGCAGCTCGGCGAGATGCCGCACGATCGGCCAGGCACCGTCGGTCGTGTTGGACACCACTGTCCAGGTGAGTCCTGCACCGTCGTCGTGCCGGGAGTGGAACGACACCCCGGCGTCCATTCCTTCCAGCATCGCCGCCGGGCCCGTGGCATCCAGCCAGAACCCGAGTCCGTACCGCTTTGATTCTGTCGGAACCTCGCTGCGTGGTTGCAGCGTCTGCGCCACCCGGGCCATCGGCACGATGCGACCGGCGTCCAGCGCCGCCCACAGGGCGTGCACGTCGGCAACGGTGGTGTAGATGCCGCCGTCCCTGCTGCCCAGGACAGGAAGGTGAAAGACGTTGGTACGTGGGCGGTCCACTGCCAAGTAGCCGATCGCCGCGTCGCCGGGAAGCTCGTCCGACCGGAGGAACTCGGTCGGTGAAGAGGTGCACCGTCGCATCCGCCAGGAGTCCGGCGTGGCGGTGCTCGCCGACCACGTCCAGGGAGACTTCCGGCTCGATGTGCTGACGCCCTCCCCCGCCCTGTCCGTGGCGCGTCGGGACGGGCTCGTGACGTGACGGCGCTCCCCGAAGCAATGCCGGAGCCCGAAATGCGCGCGGCCGGCGGTCGGTGCGGACACGTCGAACATCCCCGGTTTCGCAGACCAGCAAGGACCAGCGGAAACCATCGGGATTCGGAGCGTCGGAGTGGTGGTGCCCGCCCGCAACGAGGAGTCACGGCTGCCGCGCTGCCTGGATGCGCTGGTCACCGCGAAGGCCGCCTTCAAGGAGCGCCATCCGGAGGGCCCGGCGGTCCGCATCATCGTGGTCGTGGACCTCAGCACCGACCGGACTCTGCATGTCGCCGAACAATGGCCGGGCATCGAGACGGTGCTCAGCGCCTGCGGCCGGGTGGGGGCGGCCCGAGCCGCGGGCGTGGATCACCTGCTGGCCTCCGAGGCACACCGCGGCCACTGGCCCTCGAGCGTCTGGATCGCTTGCACCGACACCGATTCCGCGGTGCCCGGCGATTGGCTGGTCCATCATCTTCAGACCGCCCGCTGCGGTGCGCAGATGATCCTGGGCACAGTCCCGCCCGGACGCCGAAGTGCAGGTGGCGGTGCTGGAAGACTGGCGGCGACGACACGTCCTCGGCGACGGTCACCCCCACATCCACGGTGCCAATCTCGGCGTGCGCGGCGACATCTATCGCGCGGCAGGCGGTTTCGACGACGCCGCGGTCGATGAGGACGTGCTGCTGGTGCACGCGGTGCGAGCGGCCGGTGGCGTGGTGGTGAGCGGCGGAGCCAGCCCCGTGCTGACCAGCGCGCGAACCGAGGGCCGTGCGGCGGGCGGGATCGCGCACTATCTACGCGCGCTGCACCAGCACCGGAACGGCATCGGCGATCAGTTCCCGGGATGGGCAGGCTGACCGTAGCCGAGTTCCTGGGCGGTGAGCCGCGCGGCATCGTCGATCGGTACGGCGACGACTGCCGTTCCGTAGGCACAGATCTCGGTCCAGGTGTCTCCCAGGTCGGAGGTGTCGAAACGCATCCCGATGATGGCGTTACCGCCGCGGGCCTTCGCCGAGTCGAACAGCCGGTTCATCGCCTCGTTGCGACTTTCGGTGAGCTGCTTGGTCATCCCGCCGAGTTCCCCACCGAAGATCGACTTGAAGCCGGCGCCCATCTGGGAGAAGGCGTTGCGGGAGCGAACGGTCAAGCCGAAGACCTCACCGCACACCCGTTGAATCTGCCATCCGGGGATGTCGTTCGTCGTGACGACCAGCATGATGTGTCCTTCCTGTAATCGGATATGCCGCGCAGGCGGTGCTCACTGTGTCAGAATATGTGCTCAGCGTGGGTGCCGGGGCGGGTCACCACTCGATCGGTGAGCGTTGGACACGTAGTGATGGCGGCGCCGCACGAGGCGGAATTCATACCCAGCCGAGTGTGACCATCACTCGATCAAGCGGGTGACAAACGGGGGCAGTGGTTTCACACTAAAGGAGCATCCGCGCACACATGGTGCGCAGGCGTGCCGAGTTCATGGGGGGCTCATGCGCATCAGATCTCTGGCGACCTGTCTTGCTCTGACCACGGCGGCGATGTTGATTCCGATCGCCGCGGACGCGGCAACTCCGGTCGCTGCGTCCTGCGGCGCGACGCTCTCGACGGACGCCTACCTGCCGGGAGACCTGTCCTGCCCGGCGGACCAGGGATTGACGCTGGTGGGCACCGTCACCCTGGACCTGAAGAACCACAAGCTGATCGGCACCGGCAGCAAACAGGGCACTGCGCTGAGCGTGCAGAGTGGGTCGACACCGCTGATCAAGAGCGGCGCGATCCAGGGGTGGGGCGCCGGTATCACCTTCATCGTTCCCGAAGACGCGGGAAGCGCCTCCGGAAAGGCGACGATCACCGGCGTGACGTTCGCCGGCAACGATGTGGGGGTGGCCGCCGGGGGTGGCGGCGATTACGACATCAGGACCTCACGGTTCGCGAGCAATCGGTGGGGCATCGGCGGGGTGTTCACCGGCTCGATCAGTGTTGCCGGCTCCACTTTCCAGCGGAACGACACCGGCGCGCACGTGGACACCGCGACCTTGCTGGTCTCGACCTCGCGATTCGACCACAACGGCACCGGCGTGGCCTGCGAGGAAGCCGGCTGCACGCTGACGACCAGTCGCTTCACA
Source organism: Mycobacteriales bacterium (assembly GCA_038322925.1). Lineage (GTDB taxonomy): Bacteria > Actinomycetota > Actinomycetes > Mycobacteriales > Nakamurellaceae > Nakamurella. The sequence goes on along the minus strand of JBBQGJ010000093.1, from coordinate 13,171 downwards.
CACAACGACACCGGCATCGCCACAAGGACATTCGGCGCCATCGTCACCTCGAACGTGATCAGCAACAACACCACCGGACTCGACGGCTTCGTGGCCGTCGGGCACACCGTGACGCGCAACGCCTTCACCCACAACAAGACCGGAGTCAATTTCCTCAGCAGCGGCGGGACGTTGAGCCGCAATGCGTTCACCGGGAATGACATCGGATTCACTTCGAGCGGCAATGTGGAACCCGATTTCGGCGCGACCCTGGATCGCAACCTGTTCGTCCGGGGCGGCGACGGGATCCACGTCGAGGACGGTGGCAACGGCCTGCAGGGCAATACCGCCGTTCACAACACCGGGTGGGGCATCTTCGCACCGGGCTCCACCGACCTCGGCAGTAACCACGCCTTCCGGAACGGCAACTCCCCGCAATGCGTGGGCGTCGCCTGCTGAGCGCGGTACCCGGGCTGCTCCGCCCCAGGCGGATGCGCCCCGGGATAGGTGGACGAGCCGGTCTGTAAGCCGGGTTCTGTTCACGGGCGCCTTGCGGCGATCCCGTTCAGCGACCATCCATCTCGACGTACCGTCGCCGGCACGTTCCAGCGGTCCACCCGCAGGCTCGGGCGGGCAGCCCTCGAACGCCTGCGCACTCCCGTCCCGCACGAATGCGAGCCGAGAGCTTCTCGACCTTGCTCCGGGTGGGGTTTGCCGAGCCGTCCCGGTCACCCGGGACGCTGGTGGTCTCTTACACCACCGTTTCACCCTGACCGGTTAGCCCTCGCGGGAACCGGCGGTCTGTTCTCTGTGGCACTGTCCCGCGGCTCGCGCCGGGTTGCCGTTGACAACCACCCTGCCCTGTGGAGCCCGGACTTTCCTCGGCGTCCGACCGACGATCGCCCCGGTGAACCGGAGCGGATCAACGGCCGAGCGACGCGGCCGCCCGACCGACTCGTCCGCCACGCAGCCTACCGTGCTACGCCGGGTGTCCAGTCCGGGTCCTCCGTTCGCGCGGGCCCGGACGTGCCGGAGAACCTCACACGCGCTGAACGGTGCGGATTCGGGGTACCCACCAGGGCATGAGCGAGCCCCGGCCGGATCGGGCGTCTGTCGTCGGCCGGCGCCCGTCGGCAAGTCGCAGGCTCCGGTCGCCAGGGGGATCCTGATCGCGGTCTATGCCGTGCTGCTCGCCTGGGACGCCTACCGGCACCGGTGGTCGAGCCTGGCGTTCGCCGGCGTGCTGATCATCATGCTGGCCCGGCTGCGCGGTGGCCGCCGACCGTGGTGGATCAGTCCGGTATCCGGCGGCCATGGCGCAGAAGGAGTTTCGTCGCATGGACCGACGTCGAGACCGTCGCCGTCCCGCAGCCGGGGTGCTATCCGGTGCGGCTGAACATGGTGGACGGGTCGACCGTGGCGTTGAACGACGTTGCCGCCAGTGAATCCGCGGCGGTCGCCGCCATCGGTGCGAAGAGTCTCGTGCGACCGCAACCCATTCGGCTCCCGGCGCCGAGGCCGGCATTGCGCACGTACCGGGAGATCGAGGCCGACGTCGCCAGGGGTGCTCACCTGCTGGCTGAGCAACGCGGCGCGATGGGCGCTGAATCTGGTCGACTCCACGGCAACGACCCGACCTGACAGCGACCCCGTTGGCCGGCCGACGTCGCCGGCCAGCAGATCCCGATCCCGGCCAGGACCTGCCGAGTACCGCCGCTGGCCCCCGACCCACCTGAGGTTTTGGTCACCCGATGCTCACAGTGACGTGAACCGCGACGTGAACCGCGACGTGAACCGCGCAAACCGGTGGTGACGCCGGGAGCGCCGTGCGACGTTGGCGGGATGAACTGGCAGGCGAGGAAGAGCATGCAGGACGAGCTGACCGCGGCGATCAAGGCCGGCGACGGCCCGCGCGTGGACGTGCTGCGCACCACGCTGGCCGCGATCTCCAACGCCGAGGCCGTGGATCTCTCCGGGCCGACCACACCGGTGGATGTGCCGGGCGATGTCGAACGCCGGCGGCTCAGCGACGACGACATCACCGCGATCATCGCCGGCGAACGGGACGAGCTGTCGAGCACGGCGCAGCACCTGCACCGGCTCGGCCAGACAAGCAGGGCTCGAGAACTCGATGCGCGCGCCGCTATCCTCGGCGACTATCTGTGGGGCGACTACCTGTGGGGCGACTACCTGTAGCCGGTGACCGCGGCGGGTCGCGCCGGATCAGCGATCGTCGGGCCGGGTGGGAGCGGACGTTGTCGGTGGCTGACCAGGCGGTGAGCGCGGGGGGACCTGCATGATCCGCAGGACCTCCTCGTCCGGAGTCTGGGTGAAGTCGTCGTACCCCTGCCGCACCGCAACGAACGGCTCCGGAAGGCGCGCGCAGACCACCCGGTCCACCATCCTGCCCAGCTCGCGGCAGGTGTCGGCGGCACCGACCGGCACGGCCACGATGACGGCGGCGGGTTCGCGACGGTACACGGCGGCGACGGCCGCCCGCATGGTCGATCCGGTGGCCAGCCCGTCGTCGACGATGATCACCACCCGACCGGTGATCGACGCCGGCTCACGGTCACCGCGGTAGGCCGCCACCCGCCGGCGCAGCTCCACCGTTTCGCGCTCGTACACGGCGTCGAAATCCTCGGCGGCGATGAGGAGGTGACGCAGCACCGTGTCGTTCCTGATCACCTCGACGGCGTCGCCGACATCGGCGATCGCGCCCATGGCCAGCTCGGGCCGGTACGGCACACCGAGTTTCCGCACCACCAGCACATCCAGCGTCGCGCCCAGTGCCCTGGCCACCTCGGCGGCCACCGGCACGCCACCGCGCGGCAGCCCGAGCACGACGACATCCTCCCGGCCTGCGTACTCGCTCAACAGGTCGGCCAACTCCCGGCCGGCCTCGACCCGGCCCGCGAACCGTCCCGGCCGTCTACCCATCAACCCAGTCAAGCCCCGCCGCGGGTGCACGGCAATCCGAGTCGTCCGCGGTGGTGAATCGCGCGAACCCGGCACGACCCGGCAGCGCCCTGGCCCTGCCCTGGAACCAGCTACCGGGCGGCCGGCTCGGCGATCGGGCCCGTCAGGTGACCGGTGTCGTTGACCACCCAGACCAGCACCGTGCCATCGGGTTCGACGGTGAACCCGGTCAGCGACCCGGTGTCCACCCGCACCCGGTAGCCCATCGACGAGTCCACGTTCAGCGCGGTGGCCAGGATCATCTTGCTGGTCGCGGCGTGCGTCACCAGCACAACGGTGTGCCCACGGAAGGATTCGACCGTTTCGTTCAGCACCGGCCGAATCCGCTCGCGGATGCCGGTGAACGACTCGCCACCCGGAGGTTCGGCATCCGGGTCCGAACGCCAGGAGGCGAACTCGGCCGGCCAGCGCTGCGCGATCTCTACTGCGCGCAAGCCCGTCCACTGCCCCAGCAACCCGTCGTTCAGCCGCTCCTCCACCACGACCCGGACGCGGGCGGCTCCGGCGATCGCCTCGGCGGTGGTCCTGCACCGTTGCAACGGCGACGTCAGCACGATCGACGGTGCCATCGGCCGGATCCTCGCCGCCACCGCCTGCGCCTGACGAGCGCCGCGGGCGGTCAGCGGCACGTCCTCCCGGCCGGCGAACCTGGCCTCGGCACCCCAGGTCGTCTCGCCGTGCCTGACCAGCAGGAACGTCGTCGCCCCTGTGCGCTGGAAGGGCAGCGCGGCGGCAGGGTCCTGGGCCGTCGGGGAGGTATCGGCGGTGCCATCGGGATCGAGTGCAGCAGCGCGGTCCGGTTTTCCGTCACGAACGGCGGACCGCGCGACCTGCTCGACAACCGCAATGGAGGCTTTGCCCGGCGAGTTTGGCGGGTCGGTCCGGGTAGGTGAGTCTTCGGTGTCGACGTGCAGTTCACCGTCGGGCGCACCGTCGCCGCCCACCGACCGCACCCAGGTCCGACCCTCCTTGGCGGCATCCATCGCCTCGTTGGCCAGCCGGTCGGCATGGGTGTTCTGTGCGCGTGGCACCCACTCGAAGGTCACCCGGTCGAAGTCGCCCACCAGTCCGGAAGCCTTGCGCGCCAATGGTTTCATGTCCGGATGTTTGACCTGCCAGCGTCCGGACATCTGCTCGACGACCAGCTTGGAGTCCATCCTCACATCCACCCGCGACGCGCCCAGCTCGCGCGCCGCCTCCAGCCCGGCGATGAGGCCCGAGTACTCGGCGACGTTGTTGGTGACCCGGCCCAGGGAGGCCGCACGCTCCGCCAGCACGGTGCCGTCGGGCGCCAGCACCACCGAGCCGTAGCCGGCCGGCCCGGGATTGCCCCGGGAGCCACCGTCGGCGTACATGACGACCCGTTCGTGGGGGCTGTCGGACTCGCTCACGAACGAATCTCGGTCACGAACGGACGAGGATCGCGCCGCACTCGGTGCACCGCACCACGGCGTCGTCCGGCGCGGCGTGGATCTCGCCAAGCGCGACGCGGTCCAGGTCCATCCGGCAGGCCTCGCAGCGCGAGCCGCGCAGCGGCGCGGCGGCGATCTTCCCGGTGGCATAGATGCGGTCGTACAGGGCGAGCAGGTCCGCAGGCATTCCGGCGGCGACCTCGGCCCGCTGCACCCTGGCCCGCTCCAGCCCGTCGTCGATGTCGGCGAAGGCATCGTCCCGCCGGGACTGCGCGGCCTCCAGTTCGGTCCGGGCCTGCGTCAGTTCGCCGTCCAGCCGGGCGAGTGTGGCGTCGGCCACCTCCCGACGCTCCATCAGTTCCAGCGCCTCGTCCTCCAGCACGGACTGCCGGCGGGCCAGCGACTGGATCTCGTGCTGCAGGTTCGACAGGTCCTTGGCCTGCCCGGCACCCGAGGCGATCCGTTCGGTGTCGCGCTGCGCCCGGGCGCGCACGGCATCGATCTCGTTGTCCATCTTGCGGCCGGCCCGGTCGAGGTCGCTCACCTCGGTCTGGGCCAATACGGCCGCCCCTCGCAACTCCTCGACCCTGTTGGTGCCGGCGGTGATCATCGCCAGCTCAGGCAGGGTGCGGCGCCGATGCTCGGCGTTGGAGATGTCCCGGTCCAGCCGCGCGAGGTCCAGCAGGCGCAGCTGCGTGAAGGGGTTGACCTTCGCCACCATGCAGGCCTCCCGTCTCTGGTCAGTTCGGCGCGGGGTGGTGCTCACCGCCGCCGGGCGCCGTCGGAGCCGCGCAGTCCGACGTGGCGACGCTACCGGACGACGCTCGACCGGTCAGCCTCCGGCTCAGCCACCTGGTGCGGCGGCACCGTCGTCACCCCCGCGGGACGGCACGTGCAATGTCCAGGGATCGGTCCGCAGTGTGGACACGGTGGCCGTGACCGCGCCGAAGGTGCCCTGCTCGATCAGCAGGGCCGCGTTGGCCAGCCACGGCCATTCACCGGCCCAGTGCGCAACCTCCACGATGGCCGGGTTCGATGGGTCCGATACGAAGTCGGTGACCACATGGTGCCGCAGGTCCGAGGTCAGGTACACATCGGCACCGCAGGCGGCTGCGGCGTCGAGCTCCGAATCGCCGGCTCCACCGCAGACCGCCACGGTCGTGATCACCAGGTCCGGGTCACCGGCGGCCCGCACGCCCGTGACGGTGGCCGGCAACCTGTCCGCCGCCAGGGCGGCGAACTGCCGCAGGTTGAGCGGCCCGGCCAGCCGACCTACCCGGCCGCTGCCGGTGTGCGCGGGATCGGCGTCGTCCGGCCGCAGCGGTCGCTGATCGGTCAGTCCAAGGGCAGCGGCCAGCGCGCTGTTCACCCCGCCCGACGCCCGGTCGGCGTTGGTGTGCGCGGCGACGTGCGCCACCCCGGCGCGGATCATCCGGTGCAGCAGAACACCTTTCGCCCGGTCTGCAGCCACCGATTGAACGGGCCGGAACAGCAGTGGGTGGTGGGTGACGAGCATCTCGGCGCCGCCGCGGATCGCCTCGTCGACCGTGCCGGCGTCGACGTCGACGGCCAGCAGCACGGACGTCACGGGGTCGTCCGGGTCCCCGCAGGTCAACCCGATCCCGGTGTCCCAGTCCTCGGCGAGGGATTCCGGGTACGCCCGGTGCAGGACATCCAGAACGTCACGAACGCGGGCCATGGCGCCTGAGTCTGCCAGTCCGGGTGACAATGGGCGGGTGACGGCTGCCCCTCGATTCCGGTCCGCGCACGAGTCGGATGCGCTCAGGCCGGACGACGCGCGGTTTCATGTCTGCGTGGTCTGCTCGGGCAACATCTGCCGTTCGCCGATCGGCGAGCAGGTGCTGCGGGCGGCGATCGAGCAGGCCGGCCTGACGGATGAGGTGCGGGTGTCGAGCGCCGGAACCGGCGACTGGCACGTCGGCCAGGGCGCGAACGAACGCACGGTCCGGGTGTTGCGGGCGGCCGGGCTGGCGACCGAACACCGTGCGCGGCAGATCACCAGGGCCGACCTGGACGGCATCGACCTGGTGCTGGCCGCCGACCGGGGGCATGTCCGCGAGCTGCGCCGCTTGACGTCGGACCGCGACAAGGTGGCACTGCTGCGCAGTTTCGATCCCGATGCCGACGACGACGAGGTTCCCGACCCGTATTACGGCCCGGATTCCGGGTTCGACGAGGTGCTCGCCATGACGCAATCCGCCGCGCCCTGGGTCATCGACGAGATCCGTCGCAGGCTCGGGCATTCCGGCCGGTGACGACCACCCCGGCTCAATCGGCACAGTCGGCAAGGTCGGATCGGCCCACCGGAATCCGGCGCTGGGCGTTCCTGGTCCGACCCGGCTGGCTGGCGATGATCGCCGTCGTGCTCGGTTTCGCCGCGGCCTGCTTCCTGATCCTCGCGCCCTGGCAGTTCGGTCGGAACGCCGAGCGGTCCACCCAGAACGACGCAGTGCAGGCCGCGGTCAGCGCGGCGGCGGTACCCGTCACGGACCTGATGTCGACCACCGCCGAACCGCCCACCGACGCCATCTGGCGGCCGGTGACGGCGACCGGGGTCTACGAACCCGGCCGGCAGGTGTACGTCCGGCTGCGGCAGGACAGCGGCGGCAATCCCGTGTCCGAGGTGATCGTGCCGCTGCTGCTGGCGGACGGCACCCGGCTGTTGGTGGACCGCGGGTATGTCTCGTTCTCCGACGTCCAGGAGGGTGTCCCGCTGCCACCCCTGCCGACCGGCACCGTCACCGTCACCGGGCGGGTCCAGGTGGACCAGACCGACCCGGCCAACCGGGCCGCCGTGCAGGTCGAGGGCCGCACCGAGGTGTACGCGATCAACGCCGCCGCCGTTCCTGGTACAGGGGCTGGGGATGCCGAGACCTTCTATCGCGGGTACGTCCAGCTGACCGCGCAGAGCCCGGGCACGCTCGGGGAGATCGGGCTGCCGCAGGTGGACGCCGGGCCCTTCCTGTCGTACGCGTTGCAGTGGTGCGCTTTCGGGGTCATCGCGCTGATCGGCTTGGCGGTGTTCATCTTCCGTGAGGCCACCGGCGGACGGCCCGAGGACGACCACGACTGGATCGGCCGGGACGAGCCGGCCGCCGCGCAGGGCTGGGGTGCCGCGCCCACCCACGGCGCCGCGGCCGGATCCGCTGCTCACTCCGAACCGGCCGTCAGCGACGGCGAGAACCCATCGGTGACGGCCGCCGGGTCGCGGCGGCGACGCTCGCGGGACGGTTTCGACCGCTCGCAGCTCTACGACAACTGAGCCCGCGTGACGGGGGAATCTTCGGTCCCGGCGGCCGATCGGGCCGGGTGGGTGGATCGGGCCGGGTGGGTGGATCGGGCCGCGGCCGCTGAACGCGCGGTGAGCGATCGGTCGCTGCGCCGGTTGTGGGCGATCCCGGCCACAACCCTCGGCCTGAACAGCTCTCCGCCGCCGCTCTCCCATCGGCTCTTCCTCACCTGGAACTACTGGTGGCAGGCGCACCTGCTGGACTGCCTGGTGGACGCCGAGATCCGCGACCCACTGCCGGGCCGCCGGCGTCGGATCACCGCGCTCCTCCGCGGCTTCCGGATCCGCAACCTGGGCAGCTGGACGAACCGGTACTACGACGACATGGCCTGGCTCGGCCTGGCCCTGCAGCGTTGCGATGATCGTCTCGGCACCGACCACGGACCGGTGATCCGGCGGCTGGCCGACGAGATCGTCACCGGGTGGTCCGATGCGGAAGGCGGGGGCATCCCCTGGCGGCGGGGTGATGAGTTCAAGAACACCCCGGCCAACGCGCCGGCCGCGATCCTGCTGGCCCGCACCGGACATCTCGACCGCGCGGCGGCCACCGTGGACTGGATCGACGACCGGCTCCGCGACCCGGACACCGGGCTGATCTGGGACGGGCTGTGGCCGGCGCAGATCGAAAAGGTCGTGTACAGCTACTGCCAAGGTGTCGTGCTGGGCGCCGAACTGGAGGTGAGCTCGAGGACGGGCCGACCGCGGGATCGGATCCACCGGCTGGTGGCCGCGGTCGACCGTCATCTCTCGTCCGGTTCCGGTGTGCTGGCCGGGCACGCGGGCGGCGACTCCGGGCTGTTCACCGGCATTCTGGCCCGCTACCTGGCGCTCGTCGCCGCCGAGCTCCCCGTCACGGACCGCGCCGATGTCACGTCGCGGTCGCTGGCCAGGAGGTTGGTGCTTCAGTCCGCCGCGGCGGCGTGGTCTAACGCCGCGTTCGTCGACGGGGCGCCGCTGTTCGGTGCCGACTGGTCCCAGCCGGCCCGGGTGCCCTCGGAGGGCGGTCACGAACGGCTGGCCGAGCGGGACCTGTCGGTGCAACTCTCCGGCTGGATGCTGATGGAAGCCGCGGCGGCCGTTGGCGACTGACGGTCCATCCAGCTACGCGTCCTTGGCCGTGAGCAGGAACACCGCGTACGCGGTGATCCAGGCAAAGCCGAGAGCGACGCCGAGGAACAGCCGCCAGCTGAAACCGGGTCCGAACGGGATGCCCAGCAGCAGGCAGGCCACGGCGACGACCCTGGTGGTGACGGCGGCGGCGCGCCGGTTCTGGGCGGTGAAGCGACGGGCCACCACGAAGCACGCCGCGACGAGCGCCACGAACGCCAGCGGCGGGGCGACCGCATGCAACAGCCCGTGCGTGCTCAGGCTGCGGGGGTAGTCATCGGGCGTCCCGGGTGGGTAGGCCAGGGCGGCGTCCGGCACGAACACTCCGCCGATCAGCAGGCCGATCCCGAACACCGCGAGCAGGGCCGGTGCCCAGGCGTGCCCCGGCCCGGTGGCCAACCGGCGAGCCACGCCCATCGAGAAGGCAAGGCTGAGCAGACCGGCGAGCACGAAGTTGGTGATCTGGATCCAGCCCAGATCCCCCAAGGACAGCATGCTGAGCGGCTGGTGGGACAGGCTGAAGCCGTGGCGCGTCGCTGCCTGCACGCCCGCGGTGACGACGAAGATGGGTCCGGCGACGACGCCGGCGCCGAGCAGCAGCCGGGTGGACGTCGTGGACGGCGAGGCGCTGGCGGTGGCAGTGCTGGTGCTGTTCGTCATGGTCGAGTCCTTCCTTGTTGGGTCGTGGAGGCGAGTGGTGCGGATGGTGGAGGCGTTCACTCCCCACGTCGACCCACCTCTGTCGTTCTCGACACCCGGCCGCCGAAAACTTCCGACGAAAAGTTCCCGAAAAGATCTTGCTGGCCGGTGTCGAGAACCGGCGGCGCCGGTCGACGTGACTGCATTGGCCGGCGCAAGGACCGGCCGCACCGAGAAGGAGGAACACTATGCGTTTCATGACGTTCATCAAGTTCGACGAGTCCATGCCCTGCGGGCCGCCGCCGCCCGCGCTGTTCGAGGCCATGGGTCAGTACGCGATCGAAGGCGCGGTGAACGGGACCCTGGTCGAGCAGGGCGGCCTTGGGTCCAGCGAGCAGGGCGCTATCGTCTCGCTGGCCGACGGGTCGATCACCACCCACGACGGTCCGTTCACCGAGGCCAAGGAGCTCATCGGCGGGTACGCGGTGATCGAGGTCCGCTCCAAGGACGAAGCGATCGAACTCGCCAGGCGCCTGCTGCAGATCCACCTGGACAACTGGCCCGGCTGGGAAGGCAGCTGCGAGGTGCGGCAGCTGTTCGTGAATCCGGTGGACGTACCGGCCTGACCGGCGACGGCCGCGGACCCGCGGCCCAGTCCTGCTGGCCGCCTTTCGTTTGCCCGGTTTCGTTTGCCGGCAGCCGGCGCGGGGTGCTCTGATCGATGGGTGAGCGAGCAGAGCACCCCCGCAGCGGCCGCCAAAGGCGCGATCGAGGCCGTGTGGCGGCTCGAATCGACCCGGCTGATCGCCGCGTTGGTGCGCATCGTTCGTGACGTGGGGATGGCTGAGGACCTCGCGCAGGACGCACTCGTCGCCGCGCTCGCGCAGTGGCCCGACGAGGGCATCCCGAACAACCCGGCAGCCTGGCTCATGACGGCCGCCAAGCGCCGCGCCATCGACCAGTTCCGGCAGGGCGAGCGCCGGGATCGTAGCTACACCGCCATTGGGCGTGACCAGGCAGACGAGGTGATCGTGCCCGACTTCGCCGCCGCCGTGGACCATGTCGAGGACGACGTGCTGCGGCTGATGTTCCTGTGCTGCCACCCGTCGCTCACCTCGGACGCGCAGACCACGCTGACGCTCAAGCTCGTCGGCGGGCTGACGACCCGGGAGATCGCGCGGTCGTTCCTGACCTCCGAGGCCACCATCGCGCAACGGGTGGTCCGGGCCAAACGCACACTGGCCGACGCCCGCGCAGCCTTGGACGAGCCCGATGCAACGGAGCGACGGGACCGACTGGCGGCCGTGCTGGTGGTGGTCTACCTGCTGTTCAACGAGGGCTATTCGGCAACGGCGGGCGACAACTGGATGCGCCCCGCCTTGTGTGACGAGGCCATCCGGCTCGCCCGCATCCTGGCTGCACTGGTGCCGAATGCCGCTGAGGTGCATGGGCTCTCGGCATTGATGGAGCTGCAGGCGTCCAGGTTGGGCGCCCGCACCGGACAGGATGGGGAGCCGGTGCTGCTGCTGGATCAGGATCGCAGTCGGTGGGATTCCGCCCACCTGCGGCGCGGGCTGGCGGCGCTGGACCGCGCCGAGTCGCTGAGTGCCGACCCGGGCCAGTACACGCTGCAGGCCGCCATCGCCGCGTGTCACGCGCGGGCGCGGACCGCCGACGCGACCGACTGGGTGCGGATCGCGTCGCTGTATGAGCAATTGGCCCGGATGAGCGGGTCGCCGGTGGTCGAGCTGAATCGCGCGGTGGCGCTGAGCATGGCGTACGGGCCGAGCGCCGGGCTGACGCTGATCGACCAACTCGTCGACCTGCCCGCGCTCCGTGGCTATCATCTGCTGCCCAGCGTGCGCGGCGACCTGCTCGACAAGCTCGGCAGGCGGGAGGAGGCGCGGGCGGAATTCGAGCGTGCCGCGGCCATGACGAAGAACGGCCGGGAACGGGCGATGCTGCTGGACCGGGCCGGAGGGGCTGACCGGGCTGCCCGGGCCTGACTGGGCGGCGGGCTACTCTCCTGCCATGCGCGTCGGAGTCGTCATCCTGCCCCAATTCCACTGGCCAGAGGCCCGGGCCCGGTGGAAGGCACTGGAAGACAAGGGTTTTGCGCACGGCTGGACGTACGACCATCTGGCCTGGCGTGATCTGGCGGACCAGGACTGGTTCGGCACCATCCCCACTTTGACGGCCGCGGCGACCGCAACCACCAAACTACGACTGGGCACCTGGGTCACCTCGCCCAACTTCCGGCATCCAGTCACGCTGGCCAAGGATCTGATGACGCTGGACGACATTTCCGACGGCCGGATCATTGCCGGCATCGGTGCCGGCGGCGTCGGTTGGGACGCGGAGGTTCTCGGCTCAGAAGTGCTTCCTCCAGGGCGGCGGGTGGAGCGTCTCGACGAGTTCGTGGCGCTCGTCGATCTGCTCCTGACGCAACCCGACACCACTTGGCACGGTAGGTATTTCCATGTGGTGCGGGCGCGGATGATCCCGCCTGGCAGTCGTTCCCGGGTGCCGCTGGTGGTCGCGGCGAACGGTCCGCGAACGATGGCGATCGCGGCCAGGACCGACGGGTGGGCCACCACCGGCACGCACGGACCGGAGGCCACGGTGGACGAGTGGTGGGAGGGCGTCGCGGGTCTGTCCCGCCGGTTCTCCGAGATCGCCGCGACCGCGGGCCGGGCGCCCGAGGAATTCGGCAGGTACCTGAGTGTTGATTCCGCGCCGGTGTTCTCGCTGAGCAGCCTGGATACCTTCACCGACGCCGCCGGGCGTGCGCAGGAGTTGGGATTCACCGACCTGGTCGTGCACTGGCCGCGCCCGGGAGGAGTCTATGCGGGCGACGAACGGGTATTGGACGAGGTGGCGGCAACGCTGGTCGACGGGCATGTCCGGTGGTGATCGAGCGGTGGGTGGTCCCGCGTCGGCGATGATCAACGTGGTTGGATTCCCCGACGCGCCGCGGGCAACGGCGGGTCGATCCGGCCGGCGAACACCAAGACCGCCGCGGCGAGCATCGCCGCTCCACCCACGGCGGTGACCCAAGGGCCGATTTCCGGGTAGGTCTCGCCTGCCTGGAACACTCCCGCATCGCCGGGGGTGATGCCGCACAGCACGCCCCAGCCGAGGCACACGAGGCCGCACAGGGTCAGCACCGCGGCCGTGATCCGGTGCGGCCGGGTGTTCCTGCCTGCGTTCGCGGCCAGCGAGATCGCGGCAATCGCCCCGATGCTCCCGAAGATCAACCCGATCAGTCCTGGGCGGTACGTCCAACTGTCCATCACATCGTTCAGGTTGGTGCCGGCGATGGAACTCGTGCCGGAGATCGATCCCCACCCGGTGATGCTCGTCGTACCGCCGTCCTCGGTGTCGGTTCCGACCCACGGGAGGAGGGAAGCCATCGCGGCGGTGACCGCACCGACGGCAGCCAGGGCTGCGACGGCGCGGCGGACGTTGGTGGTCCGGTCCGGCCGTGCGTGCATCACGTCCTCGTTTCAGCCGTTGCCGGGTGCGCGATGATCATGCGGCGCGATGATCATGCGGCGCGGTGGGGTGCCCAGCCGCCGACGGTACCGACAGATCGGGGCACAGCGGTGATGACACGGGCATCGGTGCCGAAGGTCACCGGTTCTCGCCAGTCGCTGATGGCGCGTGGACGGTGATGCCTGGACGGTGATGCCTGGACGGTGCGGAGTTGATGGTGCGGAGTTGATGGTGCGCAGTCGTGACCGCG
>JBBQGJ010000092.1:0-18817 GCA_038322925.1 Mycobacteriales bacterium | reverse complement strand
CCTGGCCGACCGGTACATCAGCGACCGCTACCTGCCGGACAAGGCGATCGACCTGATCGACGAGGCCGGCGCCCGGATGCGCATCCGCCGGATGACCGCGCCGCCGGACCTGCGTGACTTCGACGAGAAGCTCGCCGCCGTTCGCCGGGACAAGGAATCGGCGATCGACTCGCAGGACTTCGAGAAGGCCGCTGCGCTCCGTGATTCGGAGAAGCAGTTGCTGGCCCGCAAGTCCGAGCGGGAAAAGGCCTGGAAAGACGGCGACCTGGACGTGGTGTCCGAGGTCGACGACGAGCAGATCGCCGAGGTTTTGGCCAACTGGACGGGCATCCCGGTCTTCAAGCTCACCGAGGAGGAGACCACCCGGCTGCTGCGGATGGAAGATGAGCTGCACAAGCGGATCATCGGCCAGGACCAGGCGGTCAAGGCGGTGTCCCAGGCGATCCGGCGTACCCGCGCCGGCCTGAAGGACCCCAAGCGTCCGTCCGGGTCGTTCATCTTCGCCGGCCCCTCCGGTGTCGGGAAGACCGAGCTGACGAAGGCGCTGGCCGAGTTCCTGTTCGGTGACGAGGACGCGCTGATCCAGGTCGACATGGGCGAGTTCCACGACCGGTACACCGCGTCGCGGCTGTTCGGTGCCCCTCCCGGGTACGTCGGCTACGAAGAGGGTGGCCAGCTGACCGAGAAGGTGCGGCGCAAGCCGTTCTCGGTGGTCCTGTTCGACGAGATCGAGAAGGCCCACCAGGACATCTACAACACGCTGCTGCAGGTGCTGGAAGATGGCCGGCTGACCGACGGTCAGGGCCGGACGGTGGACTTCAAGAACACCGTCATCGTGTTCACCTCGAACCTCGGCACGCAGGACATCTCCAAGTCGGTGTCGCTGGGCTTCGCCCAGGGCAACGACGCGGAGTCGAACTACGAGCGGATGAAGCAGAAGGTCAACGACGAGCTCAAACGGCACTTCCGTCCGGAGTTCCTCAACCGCATCGACGACGTCGTGGTGTTCCACCAGCTCACGACCGAGGAGATCCACCGCATGGTCGTCCTGATGCTCAAGCGGGTCGAGGGTGCGCTGAAGAACAAGGACATGGGGCTGGAGGTGACGACGGCTGCGAAGGCACTGCTCGGCGAGCGCGGGTTCGACCCGGTGCTGGGCGCGCGGCCGCTGCGTCGCACGATCCAGCGGGAGATCGAGGACAAGCTCTCGGAGAAGATCCTCTTCGACGAGATCCGGCCCGGCGAGATCATCCTGGTGGACGTGACGGGCGAGGGCAAGGACAGGGAATTCACCTTCCGGGGCGAGCCCAAGCCGTCGGTGGTTCCCGAGGTGGTGGCCGCCGGTCTGGCCACAGACGCGGGCGAGGCCACCGTCTGACGTCGCTCGGCACGGGGCAGCCGCCCCGACAAGACCACCGGCCCGCGCTCCGTTCGAGGAGGGCGGGCCGGAGTCGTTCTTCCCCGTGGAATCCCTGTCCCTGTCAGGCGAGCCGTGTCAGGCGAGTGCGACCCGCGCTGCCGCTGCCACGGCCTGATGAGCCGCCAGGGCCGCGTCGGGGGCGTTGGGATCGAGCAGTCCCGGCCCGCCGCGCAGCGCGTCACCGGCTCGATGCGGGGCCAGGTTGACGTGGAAGTGCGGGACGTGATCACCGAAGACATAGACGTAGGTCCTCTCGGCGTGCGCCGCCAACCGCAGTGCTTCGGTGACGCGGGCGAGTACCGGGCCGAACGTCGCGGCCTCGGCGCCGTCCAGGTCGGTGACGAACGGGATGTGCCGCAGCGGCTCCAGGTGCGCGAAACCCGGTATCGGACCGCGAAGCACCGCCGAGAGTCGCCAGAGGTCGTCCTCCCACAACCGAACCCGGTCGAATGCGGCGTCGGCGGCAGCGGGATGGCAGAGCAGGCAGTCGACCACCTGCGCTCAATCCGGCAGCGCGATGTGACCGGCGCCGGCGTGCACCGCGAGGCCGTCGACGAGCAGCGAGGCCAGGCAGCGGTGCCCCTGCTCGGCGTCGGTGGACAGTTCCGCCAGCGTGTCGTCATGGACCGGACCCTGGCTTGCCCGCAATGCCGCCATGATCCGGCCGCGGACCTGCCGGTCGGTGCCATGCCAGGTCTGCACCGCTCGACGCGGGAGCCCCGGCTGCGATCCGGCCAGCCGCCAGCGGCAGCGGTCGGCCAGCGGGCAGGAAGCGCAATCCGGGGACCGCGCCGAACAGACCAGCGCACCCAACTCCATCACCGCGGCCGAGAACCGGGCTGCGGTGGCCGGTTCCATCGGCAGCAGGGTAGCCATCTCGGCGCGGTCGGCCGCGGTGGCCGGCTCCCGTGGTTCGTCCAGACCCCGGACCACCCGGGACAGCACCCGCCGAACGTTGGTGTCCACCACCGGAGTTCGCCGGCCGAAGGCGAAAGCGGCGACCGCACGCGCGGTGTAGTCGCCGATTCCCGGCAGCCGCAAGAGGTTCTCGACGGTGTCCGGGATCTCGCCGGAGTATTCGGCGGCGATCACCGTGGCCGCTGCATGCAGCCGCAGTGCGCGCCGCGGGTAACCGAGCCGGCCCCACATCCGGATCGCGTCGGCGGGGGAGTCCGCGGCCAGGGCAGCCGGCTCCGGCCAGCGCGTCATCCATTCCCGGTAGACCGGAAGAACCCGGTTGACCGGCGTCTGCTGCAGCATGATCTCGCTGACCAGCACCGCCCACGGCGTCGCCGCTGGTTCGCGCCACGGCAGGGTACGACCGCGGTCGGTGAAGAAATTCAGCAGCAGGTCGGCGTCCAGTGCCGACGACCGGGCCGTGGACGGCGCGGTTCGTTGGTGGATTGCGGGTGTGCGCGTCGGCCGGGAACGGCCGTGATCTGGTTGCGCCGCAAGCTCAGTGGCCGGCACCGGCGGCCCCCGAGTCGGCGGCGATCGCGTCCGCGACAACGGTCCGCGCGGACCCGGCGGGCGGGGGTGTCGCGGCGGGATCAAGCTGACCGGTGGGATTGTCGCCGTCCACGAACACCTCTTCCAGCAGTCCGGTGTTCACGTCGAAGATGAACCCGCGGACCGCGTCGTGATGCAGCAGGAACGGTGAATCCCTGATCCTGCGCAGGGATTCGCGGACCGAATCATGCGGGTCCTTGAACGCCTGCACCGACCAGGTCGGGCGGTACCCGGCAAAGGTCGCCAGATGGGCCCGGAACTTGTCCTCCTCCAGGCGCGCCAAGCCGCAGTCGGTGTGGTGGATGATCATGATCTCCCGGGTGCCGAGCGCGTGCTGAGAGATCGACAGCGATCTGATCACGTCGTCGGTGACCACACCGCCGGCGTTGCGCAGCAGGTGCACCTCACCAAGGTTCAGCCGGAAGGCGGCATGACCGTCGATCCGGGCGTCCATGCACATCACCAGCGCGATCTCCAGCGTGGGCACGGGACCCATCCCGACCGGGTGGTATTCGGCTGCCGCCAGGTTCCGTCCGAGTAGATCGTCGATGGCCGTCACACTGTGCTCCTCGGCGTTGCTCCCAAGAATGGCGAAACCCGAGACTACCGTCGCTGACGTGATGCACCCCGTTGGCCCGCAGACGCCGAAGGTCTACTGGGTTCGCAGAGTCGCGGCAATTGTGCTCGCGGTCGCTGTACTGATCGGCATGGTGTGGTTCCTGGCGACCCGGTCCTCCCGGTCCGCCGCGGTTTCCGATGCGGCGGTGACCGTCGCCGGCTCGGCCGCGCCCACCCTGACCGGCGAACTGGCCGCGTCCACCGCCATCTCGCCGGTGCCGACACATTCGTCCGCGTTGTCCGGCTCGGTGTCGCCGTCCGCATCAGGCAGCGGATCACCGGCGGCTGGCTCTGCCACCGGCTCGGGAATCGCATCGTCCCCGGCCGAAGCCAGTGCAGCCGCGTCCGCTCCCGCAGCAGCAGCAGCGCCCGCCGCTTCCGAGCCGGCTGCCGCTGCTCCCGCTGCCACTCCGGAGGCGACCGCTGCCACGCCGGAGGCCCCGGCCGCCGCTCCGCCGCCCGCCCCCGTTCCACCCCCGCCGTCGTATGACGCGCAGGGCAAGCTGCTGTGCGCCGACGCGGATGTCTCCGTGACCGCAGCGCCGTCCGCACCGGCCTTTGCGGTGGGCGATCAGCCCCGGCTGCTGCTCACCGTGACCAACATTGGGACCCAGGTCTGCCAACGCGATGTGTCGGGTTCGCTTCAGACATTCACCGTGTTCGGCGCCGATGGCAGCAGGATCTTCTCGACCGCGGACTGCTTCCCCGGCACCGGCTCCGAGGTCAGGGAGCTGACGCCAGGTCAGCAGCTCCAGTACACGATCAAATGGTCCGGCACCACGTCCGCGCCCGGGTGCACCGGCGAACGCGTCGCGATCCCTGCCGGCGATTACACGGTGATCGGGCAGCTCGGCGGGTTGTCCAGCTCGCCCGCGCCGTTCACCGTCACGGGCTGATCGGCGCCCGGTACTCGCACGATGCTCTCGTGCCCGAGCGTTGCTCTTGCTGCAGCACGGGGTTGGCTCCGGCAGCGTAAGCAGGTAAGCAGCGTAAGGGTCGTGAGCAGCGTGAGCAGCGTGAGCAGCGTGAGCAGCGTGAGCAGCGTGAGCAGCGTGAGCGTCGAGATCGCCACAAAGCCCGGCACCGGACACGCCAGGTGCTGCGCCCCGGCGACTACAGCGCCGAGCCGTACCTGTCGACGATCGACGATTCGGCGAGCCGTGACAATCCCTCACGCACGACCCGGGCACGCGCCTCGCCGACCCCGTCGACCTCCTGCAGATCCGCAGCGGTGGCTGCCAGCAGCCCTTGCAGATTGCCGAAGTGGGCGATCAGCCGATCCAGCACGGCCGGTGGCAGCCGCGGGATACCGGCAAGCAGCCGATGCCCGCGCGGACTGACCGGCGCGTCGAGCGCGTCCGATTGGGTCGGCAAGCCCAGCGTCCGTGCGACGGACGTCAGATCCAGCAGGTCGACCTCGTCGAGATCGTCCAGCGCCACCGCGATCTCGTCGACCCGCTCCGGGTTCTCCTCGCCAGGCAGGTAGTCGCCGATCAGCAACTCGGCCAGACCCTGTGTGCCGCTGAGCATCTCCTCCAGCTGCAGACCGAGCAGCCTGCCGTCGGTGCCGAGTTCGACCACGTTGCTGGTCAGTTCGTCGGCGATCCGGCGGACCATCAGCAGCCGTTGCAGCACCGTCATGGCGTCCCGCAACGTCGCGAAGTCCTCGATCTCCAGCGCGGACAGCGCCCTGGCCACCTCGTCCAACCGGAACTTGTAGCGCTGCAGCGTGGCCAGCGCCTGATTGGCGCGGCCGAGGATGGTCGGTGGGTCTGCGACGACGTGCCGCCGGCCGCCGAAGTACAGGCTGATGATCGACATCGAATGGCTGACGGCGATCACCGGGTGGCCGGTCTGCAGCCCCGTCCGTTCCGCCGTCCGGTGCCTGGTGCCCGATTCCACCGTCGGGATGGTCGAATCCGGGGTCAATTGGACGTTCGCCCGCAGGATCCGGGTGCCGTCGTCGGTCAGCACGACCGCACCGTCCATCTTGCATAGCTCACGCAGGCGGGTCGAGGAGAACTCGACGTCCAGCCGAAAACCGCCGTCACACAGCTCTTCCACGCCCTGGTCGAAGCCGAGCACGATCAACGCCCCGGTCCGGCCGCGCAGGATCCTCTCCAGCCCCTCGCGCAACGGCGTTCCGGGGGCCACCCGGGCCAGCACGGCACGCTGCGCAGCGACGCTCGTGCGGTCCTCCACCCTGACCTCCCTGTCAGCCGATCGCGCCCAGTCTAGGACCGCCCAGACGACAGACCGGCCCGGCGAGGGTCAGCCGGGTCCCGGGCCGGATCGGTGCCGACCGGGCCGACCTACTCCCGTTACCCCTATTTGCGTCGGCGCAGCCATTGGACCACCCCATCGTCGTTGCCGAGTGATCTGAACGCATCGCCCAGATTGGATACCTCGTCGACCCGCATCCCCTTGGGCCGCTCCGTGACCGATCCGGTGGGCACCACGGCGTGATCGAAACCCAGCCGGCTTGCCTCCATCAGTCGACGGTCGACACCGGTGATCGGACGCACCTCGGCGGACAACCCGAGTTCGCCCATCACCACAAGGCCACGAGCCAGCGGGATGTCCCGCGCCGAAGACCAAACCGCCAGCGCCAGCGGTAGATCGGCGGCCGGCTCGATCATCTTGGCCCCGCCGATCGTCGCGGCGAGCACGTCCTGCCCGGCCAGTGCGACGCCGCCCCACCGCTGCAGCACCGCCAGCACCATGGCGGTGCGAGCCGAGTCCAGTCCCGACACGGTCCTGCGGCTGATCTCCCCGCCGGCGGGGGCGATCAGGCTCTGCACTTCGACCGGGAGCGCGCGCCTGCCCTGCATGGTCACGGTGGCGCAGGTGCCGGGCACCGGCGCACCTCTGGCGGACAGGAACAGCCCGGACGGATCGGCTAGACCCACGATCCCGTCCGGCACCATCTGGAAGCAGCCCACCTCGTCCGATGGCCCGTAGCGGTTCTTCACGCCGCGGATCAACCTGAGGCTGGAATGGCGTTCGCCCTCGAAATGCAGGACCACGTCGACAAGGTGCTCGAGCACCCGCGGTCCGGCGATCGCGCCGTCCTTGGTGACATGGCCGACCAGCACGCAGGCGATGTCCCGCTCCTTGGCCGCCGCGGTGAGCGCCGCCGCGACGGCCCGCACCTGACTCACCCCGCCGGCGCTGCCCTCGACCTCGGCGGTGGAGATGGTCTGTACCGAGTCGACGATGACCAGCGTTGGCCGAACCTGGTCAAGATGACCCAGCACCGCTCCGAGCTCGTTCTCCGCCGCCAGGAAGATGTCGGGGTGCAGCGCGCCCATCCGGTCGGCGCGGCGGCGGACCTGGGGCACCGACTCCTCGCCGGTGACGATCAGCACCCGACCCTGCCCGCCGGCCGCCCACGCCCTGGCCGTCGAGAGCAGCAATGTCGACTTACCCACCCCTGGTTCACCGGCCAGCAAGACGACCCCACCGGGGACAAGACCCCCGCCGAGCACCCGGTCGAGTTCGCCGAGCCCGCTCGGTCGCGGCCCGACGAGTTCGGCGGACACCTGGTCGATCCGAGCGGCCGGTGTGGTGACCGCGCCCGGAGACACCCGGCGCAGCGCAACCTTGGCCGGACCGGCCTCCAGCAACGTTCCCCACGCTTGGCACTCGGGACAGCGGCCGTGCCATTTGGTGGCGGGATGACCGCACTCGCCGCACTGGTAACCAAGGCTCGGCGTCGACCGGGTGGTTCTGGCCGCCTTGGTGACGGGAGTGGATCTCATGGGCCGAACCCTAGAGCGGGGGACCGACAGTCAGTCCCTGCGCCGCGCCGCCGGGGCTGACGAGTCGAGGGGCGGGTAGCTCAGCCGTTCGTGGTCCTGGTCGTGGTGGTGGTGGCGGTCGCGGCTGCGGAGGACTCGGCCGCCGCACCGGCGGCCTCACCGCCGGGAGACTCTTCCCACAACGGGGTCGGGTGTGGCGGCTGGATCTCCGCCGTCGGGCGGTCGCCGCCGCGCTCGCTGGGGATCTCGATCGGGATGTCCAGGTTCAGCGTGCCGGCGTTTTCGAAGGAGAACGTCACGGGAATGGACTGGCCGTACGGGACGTCCTGGGTGAAGTTGGTGACGACCACCCTGGTGCCGGTCAGCGAACTCAGGTCTGCCAGGTACTGCCCAGGGATGCTGGCGTCGCCGACGATGCGGACCGAGTCGGCCGCGGGGGTGCTGACCTGGTCCAGCGTGTCCGCGGACAGGCCGCTGTTGGAGATCCACAGCAGCAGGCGTGCGTTCGACCCCTCGGCGTAGCCGTTTCCCTCCGTCGGGGCCAAACGCGCGTTGAGCACGGTGATGTCGCCGACGGCGCCGTTGGCGCCGTCGATCGCGGCGACCTGGTCGGCGGTCTGGGAGATCTGACCGGCGGCGCAGCCGCTCAGCGTCAGACAGGCCGCGGCGAAGACCAACGCTGCGGGAAAGAGCACCCGGCGCGGGAGGCGGGCGGTGCGGGACACGGCGGTTCCCCTCTTCTCGGCAACTCGTTTCTCGGCACTGCGTTTCTCGGCAACTAGGCGAGACGATGGGTCGCACCGCGCCCGCAGTGCCGCGAGCGGCGCAATCCTGCAGTGAGGTTAGCTGGCGTACCCGGTGACGTGCGCGCCGGGCGCGCCAACGCAGGCGACCCGGTGTCGACCGTCCGCGTGCCCTCCGTCTTCTGTCCGGGGCCGTTTGGACCCGGACTTGATCGGGAACAGATCCTGCACACACCCGGCCCTGACCGGGCCCTGACCCGGCGCTGACCTGCCTGAGCACGCGCCGTCAGGGTTTGTCAAGTGTGACCATAGGCCCTGACCTGCGACAACAGCACCGACCCAGCGCGAAACGTGGTAAGATGGGTTCAGCGAAAGGGGTCTTGAACACTCATGGTTTTCAACGTCGGAGAAACTGTTGTCTACCCCCATCACGGGGCGGCACTCATCCAGGCCACCGAAACCCGCACCGTCAAAGGTGTGGAGAAGCTTTATCTGGTTCTCAAGGTCGCTCAAGGCGATCTCACCGTGAAGGTCCCTGCTGACAATGCCGAGATCGTCGGAGTGCGCGACGTCGTCGACCGGACCGGACTCGACCATGTATTCGAGGTGTTGCGGGCCCCGCACACCGAGGAGCCGACGAACTGGTCCCGGCGCTACAAGGCCAATCTCGAGAAGTTGGCCTCCGGCGACGTGAACAAGGTGGCCGAGGTCGTCCGTGACCTGTGGCGTCGTGATCGCGAGCGCGGATTGTCGGCAGGCGAGAAGCGCATGCTCGCCAAGGCCAGGCAGATTCTGGTGTCCGAGTTGGCGCTGGCCGAGGGCACGAACGAGGTCAAGGCCGAGGGAATTCTCGACGAGGTCCTGGCTTCCTGATCGAACCGCCGTCCTGTCACAGGCCTTCGGAGCATGAGCGTCGTCGCACTGGTGCCCGCTGCGGGCAGTGGTCAGCGGTTGGGCGCAAATGTCCCGAAGGCTTTTGTGACGGTCGGTGGTCGCGCTCTGCTGGTGCACGCGGTCGACCGTTTGCTCGCGGCGGGTGTCGATCGGGTCGTCGTGGCGGTTCCGGTTGATCACCTGTCGCGGGCCCGGGAACTGCTGGCCGACAGGGCGATTGTGGTGATCGGCGGGGCCGATCGAGTGGCCTCCGTCTCCGCAGCGCTCGAGGTCGCCGGTGACGACGCCGAGGTGATCTTGGTTCACGATGCGGCGCGTTCGTTCGCGCCGGAGTCCATGATCCAGCGGGTGATCAATGCGGTCCGCGGCGGTGCCGCGGCGGTTGTCCCGGTGCTGCCGGTGATCGACACGGTCCGTTCGCTGCACCCCGGCGGCTCGGTGGCGGGAACCGTCGATCGGGAGATGCTGCGCATTGTCCAGACGCCGCAAGGGTTCTCGGCCACCGTGCTGCGTCGGGCGCATGCCGGCGCAGGCACCGGGGGGATCACCGACGATGCCGGACTGGTCGAGGCGTTGGGTATCCCGGTGACCACCGTCCCCGGTGACCGGTCCGCCTTCAAGATCACCACTGCGGCGGACCTGGCCGATGCGCAGCGGCTAATGTCGGCGACGCGGCCACCCGATATCCGGGTGGGCACGGGTATCGACGTGCACCCGATCGAATCCGGACGGCCGTGCTGGGTGGCCGGCCTCGAATTCCCCGGAGTCGACGGCTGCTCGGGTCACTCCGACGGTGACGTTGCGGCGCATGCGATCTGCGATGCCCTGCTGTCTGCCTGCGGGCTCGGCGATCTCGGCGAGGTGTTCGGCACCGACGATCCGCAGTGGGCCGCCGCCTCGGGGGCGACGTTGCTGTCCGAGGTGCTGCATCGGGTGCACGATGCCGGTTTCTCGGTGGTCAACGCCGCCGTGCAGGTGATCGCGAACACCCCGCGACTCGCGCCGCGGCGGGCCGAGGCGCAGCGCACGCTCTCCGCGGTGCTCGGCGCGCCGGTGTCGGTGGCCGGCACCACCACCGACGGCCTCGGGCTCACCGGCCGAGGCGAGGGCCGGGCGGCCACCGCCACCGCGTTGGTGATCGCACCGTCTCGATGATCGAGGCTTCGCTTCGTCGGAAGCCGTCACCGTTTCGCCCCCACCGCGGGCTGCGGCGGCAATTCGTCCTCCACGTAGCGCGGCCGAACGGCCAAGCACCCGGCGACCGCCTGGACCACCACAACAGCGCAGAGCGCCAGCAGCGGCAGCGTCCAGCCGCCGGTCAGACCATCCAGCACGCCGAACCCGAACGGCCCGACGGAGGTGATCAGGTAGCCGACGCACTGGGTGAACGCCGACCGCGACGTAGTGGCCATCGATGTCCTACGTTGCCGACCGCGATGCCGGCCAGGGCGATGAGCGACCCGGCGAACAGCGCCGTCGTACCGGGCACCAGGGACCGGATCAGCTGGCCGGTGATCAGTGCCAGCAGGGTCAGCACCACGGTGCGGTGCGATCCGATGCGCGCGGCCAGCACCGGGGCGCCAGGCCCATCACCGCGAACGACAGCGTCGGCAGCGACAGCAGCACCCCGGTGGTGGTGGCGGGCAGGCCGGTGGCGGATCGGAGTTCCGGAATGACGGCGCCGAGCGCGTTGACCACCGGCCGCAGGTTTGACCGCCAGCAGCAGGATCGCGGTCCCGACCAGCCATCGCGACGTTTCACGGGCCGGCTGGGTCACCCGGCGAGGGTAAGAGTGCTGGGCGGCCCACCGACAGGCGCGTGCATGGCCCCAGCGGATCCGAGCCGTTCGTCGTCCCGGGCCTGCGACCGCTCTGCGGACCGAGACCAGCCGGTTCGATGGGGCCGGACGGCGTGCGGGATCTGATCGACCGGACCGAGCGCGCACCCGGAGAGCCAGCCGTGGCACCCTGATCGCCATGACGACGATCGCCATTCTGGGTGCGGGGAAGATCGGTGAGGCCATGCTGGCCGGGCTGCTGGGGGCCGGCCGCTCCCCCGAGTCCCTGCTGTTCACCGAGCGGTACCCTGAGCGGGTGGCCGAGTTGACCGCCAGGTACGGCGTCCGGGGGGTGGAAACCGACGAGGCCGCGGCCGTTGCGGATGTGCTGATCGTCGCGGTGAAGCCGCAGGACATCGACCCGCTGCTGCACTCACTGTCCTGGTCGATCAAGCCGGGCACCTTGGTGGTGTCACTGTGCGCCGGGCTTCCGACCGCGCTGTACGAACGGCATCTGCCCGCGGGCACACCCGTGGTGCGGGTGATGCCGAACACGCCGATGCTGGTCGGCGAGGCGATGAGCGCGATCTCCGCCGGTTCGCACGCGCAGCCCGAGCACCTGCAGCTGGTCGAGGACCTGCTGTCCACCGTGGGCAAGGTTGTCAGGGTGCCGGAGGCACAGCAGGACGCCGTCACCGCCCTGTCCGGCTCCGGACCGGCGTACTTCTTCTACCTGGTGGAGGCGATGATCGACGCCGGCATCCTGCTCGGCCTGCCGCGCGACGTGTCCACCGAGTTGATCATCCAGTCGGCGGTCGGCGCGGCCCGGATGCTGCGGGAGACCGGTGAGCACCCGGTGGCGCTGCGCGAGGCCGTCACCTCACCGGGCGGGACGACCATCGCAGCGATCCGGGAGCTGGAGAACCACGCGGTGCGGGCCGCGCTGCTGTCCGCGATCGAGGCCGCCGCGGTCCGGTCGGCGGAACTGGGCAAGTCGCACAACGGGGCCTGACAGTCTCACCCGGCCGACTGGCACGCCGATGAGGAAGCCAACGACATCGGCAGTTCCTGGCCGTCCCACCGGCGCCGCAGCCAACGGTCGTGGCTGGCGACGATCACGGTGCCCTGCGACTCGCCCGCCGGCGACCGTAGGGCCTCCTCCAGTTCGGAGGCCAGGCTCAGCGAGATGTGATTGGTCGGCTCGTCCAGCAACAGCAGGTCCGGTTCGGTGGCGACCAGGATCGCCAGGGCCAGCCTTCGCCGCTGCCCGACGCTCAGCAGGCCAACCGGCTGCCTGGCGTCCCGTGCCAGCAGCAACCCGAGATCGTGCAGCGCACGCTGCGGGTCGACATCGGGACGACCCGCGGCCGCCAGCCCGGCGGCGAACACCCGGTCCGCCGGCACGGATGGGTCGGCGAACGTGACGTCCTGCGGCAGCGTGCCCGCTCGCCTGGCATGTACCCCGACGGTTCCGCGGTCCGGCTTGAGGCGGCCGTCGATCACCGCAAGCAGGCTGGATTTCCCGGAGCCGTTCGCCCCGGTGACGAGCAGCCGGCCACCGGTGGGGACATCAAGCCTGGGCACGCTCACCCGGCCGTCGACCTCCAGATTCCTGATCTGGACGGCATTGTCGTGGTGTTCAGCCGTGCTGTCCGAGCCCGTCCCGCTGGTCGGGCGCGACGTCAGCCTCGGTGTCAGCGGGGAACTGAAGCTCAACACCTCAGGCGGCCTGCGCAGCGCCGTCCGCTCGGCGCTCGCCAGCCGGCGTTCGGCGTTGTGGACCCGCCTGGCTACCGCGCGCTGCACCGAGGCGCCCTTGAACGCGTAGATGAACTTGTCGTTGTCCCTGGGCCCGCGGTCGTGCGCGATCCGGCCGGTGTCGATCTTCGTGGCTTGCCGGAGTTCGTCGATCTGCTGCTGTTGGGTGCGATAGGTCTGCTCGTACCTGCGCCGGGTGTCGGCCTTGGAGGCCAGGTAGCCGGAGTAGTTGCCGGACGCCCCGAACGAGTAGCGGCGACCGCCGCGCCCGTCGGTGCCCATCGGCGACGGGTCGAGGTCGACGATCTCGGTGCACACGCGATCCAGGAACACCCGGTCGTGGCTGGCGGCCACCACGATTCCCGGCAGGTCGACCAGGTAGCCCTCGAGCAGGTCCATGGACTCGTCATCGAGGTGGTTCGTGGGCTCGTCGAGCAGCACGCAGTCGGGACGGCGGGTGATGATCGCGACGAGCGCCAGCCTGGTCCGCTCACCGCCGGACAGCGTGCCGACCGGCCGGTCCGGTGGCAACTCGGCAAGGCCGAGGCGGCGCGCAGCGAGGTCGGCGCGGCGGTCCGCATCCCACGCGTCGTGGTCCTGCGCCCATTGCAGCGCCCTGGCAAACCGGTCGACGGTCGACTCCTGCGTCACCCGGCTCGTCGGTGCCGGGTGTCCTGGCGATCGCGCTGATCGCCCTACTTCGGCGGTCAGCTCGGTGCTCAGCCGTTCCACCTCACGAACCGCGTGTTGCAGCGGCGCAAGCGCTTCCCGTAGCACGTCACCCACGGTGTCCTCACCGGCGAACGCCGGGTCTTGCGGCAGGTAGGCCAGATCGTCCGGCGCGTGGACGGTTCCGGCATCGGGACGTTCCACCCCGGCGAGCAGGCGCAGCAGGGTGGACTTGCCCACCCCGTTCTCGCCGACCAGCCCGAGCCGGTGGCCGGACCCGACGGTCAGGTCGATGGCGTCCAGCACCATCCGTCCGGCGTAGGACTTGCCGACGTCGCGGGCGAGCAGGGAAACACGGCCAGAGTTGTTGGTTGACATGGTTGTCCCGGGGAAAGCAGAGGGGACCCGCCGGGTGTCGGCGCGAGCGCGCGGACGAGCCTCGGGCGCGGGTCAGGGCCATGTCAGCAATCCATGATGGTTCCCACCGTAGGCTCGTCGACGCCGGACGCCAATGGAATTCCGACCCGACCTGCCACCAGCGGTACTGGTCGGCGCGGGTCGACGGCAGGGTGCATCCGGATCGCGCGTGGACCGACGACTTTCCGACGCGGCAACTGCTGCCGATCACCGGCCTGCCGGCCTTCTACAACGAACGGGTCGACATCGTGGTGGACGGCGTGCGTCTCGAACGGTCGAGAACCCACTTCGGGCGCTGATCGCCGTTCGGTGACGGACTGTATCGACTCGGGCGGGAGTCGATGCCCCGCCCGGGTCGCTGCCTGCGGAAACTACCCATCGCGCTAGTCCCATCTGTCACGCTAGAGTTCATAGAGCACGTACGTATGATGCCCACCGGTGGGGAAGCCAGCGGGCGCGAAACGTGCCGGAAGACGGTGTCCTGATGCCCGCACGAGACGATCGACCGCCGAACCAGTCGCCCCCGCGCGACCCGGCGCTGTCCGAGATGCGGTTCCTGACGGTCGCCGAGGTGGCCCAGCTGATGCGGGTCTCGCGCATGACGGTGTACCGGTTGGTGCATTCGGGTGTATTGCCGGCGGTGCGCGTCGGGCGGTCGTTCCGGGTACCGGAGCGGGCCGTGCACGACTACCTGCGAGACGCCTTCAACGACGTCGGCTGACGACCCCGGGACAGGCCTCGGCTGAGTTCCGTCATCGTTCCGGTTCGGTAGCTACCCGGCCGGACCCACGCATCCCACGCCCTGGCGGGGACACCCGATGATCTGCCGTGCCGGCCCACCGGGAGGGCCGACGTCACGAGCGGAAACGTGGGCTGCGGCCGGTAGGATGACGAGAAAGTCCGGCAATCCGCCGGCAGCGGTCCGAGAACGGCTCGCGCGCCATCCCGCCGGGCCACGGCGGATCACCAGTGGAGAAGATCACCGCATGGGTTCAGTCATCAAGAAGCGTCGCAAGCGGATGGCCAAGAAGAAGCACCGCAAGTTGCTGCGCAAGACCCGAGTGGCACGTCGTAAGGCCGGCAAGTAGGTCGCCGGGCG
Organism: Mycobacteriales bacterium; assembly: GCA_038322925.1. Classification (GTDB taxonomy): domain Bacteria; phylum Actinomycetota; class Actinomycetes; order Mycobacteriales; family Nakamurellaceae; genus Nakamurella. Next base: position 4,152 of record JBBQGJ010000092.1, on the reverse strand, counting down.
CCGTCGGCCACTGCCCGGCGGCGATCGGTGTGATTGCCGGACAACGTACGTCGAAGGGGTGTGACTGCCATGGCGGGTCTTGTCGTCCTCGTCACGGGTGTCACCAGATTCATCGGTTCAGAACTTGCCGGCCGGCTTGCTCGCCGCCCCGAGGTGGGGCGGGTGATCGGCGTGGACGCCGCACTGCCCGAGCCGGCCGCTCGTGCCCGGATGGGTGATGCGGACTTCGCCCGGGTGGACATCCGGAACCCGCTGATCGCCAGGGTCATCGAGGCGGCCCGGGTCGACACGGTGGTGCACGCGTCTGCATCGGCAACCCCGGCCTCGTCCGCGGCGCGCAGCATGGTCAAGGAAATGAACGTCCTGGGCACCATGCAGTTGCTTGCCGCGTGCCAGCGGTCGGACAGCGTGCGGAACCTCATCGTGCGGTCCACCGCTGCTGTCTACGGATCCTCCTCGCGAGACCCGGCCATCTTCACCGAGGAGACCCCTGCCCGGTCGGTGCCGTCCTCCGGTCCGGCCCGCGACGCCATCGACATCGAGGCCTATGTCCGGGGTTTCGGCCGCCGGCGGCCCGATGTGCGGATCGCGGTGCCGCGGTTCGCCGACATCATCGGCCCGACCGTGGTGACCCCGCTGACGCGCTATTTCGCGCTGTCGCCGTTCGTGCCGATGGTCCTCGGCCGGGACGCGCGGATCCAGCTGGTCCATGAATCCGATGCCGTGGGCGTGATGGAACACCTTGCCCTGAAGGACTTCTCGGGCGTGGTGAACGTTGCCGGCGCCGGCGTGCTGACGCTCGCTCAGGCCATTCACCGGGCCGGCCGGCTACCGCTGTCCGTTCCGGCGTTCACCCTGGGCGGTATCTCGCGCGTGATGCGGACGGCGCGGCTCGGCGGCTTCTCGCCCCGGCAGGTGGAGTCGCTGACCACTGGTCGGGTGCTGGACACCACGAGGCTGATCGAACGCGCCGGATACCAACCGCATTTTTCCACTGTCGAGGCTTTTGACGACTTCGCCGCGCAACTTCGTCCGGCGCTCCCGGCATCCACCGTGCGCGGGGTCGAGAAGCGGATCACCGGCACCCTCGGCCTCCGGCCGGAGCGGGCCGGCCCGAACGGCGATGCGCTACTGATCGGGTCCGGCGGCACCGGACCATCTGCGGGCCGGGTGGGTCGATCCGCCACCCTGGCCGACCCGGCCGTCGCGGGTCCGCTCTCGGCCGGCACGCACTCGGCAGCTTCCGGCGGGGACGTGCCCGAAGGCGATGACCGGCCCGACGGGCGCCCGCGGCTGGTCGGCATCACCGGGGACGCAGCGGGTCCGGTGCGCAGGCGGAGGACGCGGTGAGCCCGTCAGGGAGTCGACCAGGTCCGGCACTGCCCCGAGATTCATCGGCGCGAAGGAGGGAACACCGTGGGTAGCACCGAAACGCCAGGCGGCGGACCCACCCCTGCCACCAGCGCAACCTCCGGTGCAGCGCGCCAGCCGCGCAAGCGAAACCACGCCGCGCCGGCCGCCGGTGACAATCGTGCCAGCCATGCCGGCGATGCCGGCGATCAGGCAGCCGATCCGGGGCACGGCTCGGCGTTCGCCGACGGCCTGGCCGGTGGCGTCATCCCCTCGGGCGCCGTCGACGTGGACCGCCCCGACACCGACGCGCTGCCCGCCCCGGCCGGCGAAACCGGCTGGAAGCGCAGCCTGGCCGGGGGAATCGCGTTCCTGCGCCGCAGGATGACCGGCGACTACGACGTCGACGACTTCGGCTACGACCCCGATTTCACCGACAACGTGCTGATGCCGCCGCTCCGCCTGTTGTACGAGAAGTGGTTCCGGATCGACACTCTGGGGATCCACAACGTGCCGGACACCGGTGGCGCGCTGTTGGTGGCGAACCACTCGGGGACCATCGCGGTGGACGCCGTGATGACGGCGGTCGCGCTGCGCGACCATCACCCCCAGCGGCGGCCGCTGCGAATGCTGGGCGCCGACCTGGTCTTCGACACGCCCTTCCTCGGACCGATCAGCCGCAAGGCCGGGAACACCCTGGCTTGCAATCCGGACGCCGAGCGGTTGCTGTCCTCCGGCGAGGTCGTCGCCGTCTATCCGGAGGGGTTCAAGGGCGTCGGCAAGCCTTACTCGCAGCGGTACAAGCTGCAGCGCTTCGGCCGGGGCGGGTTCGTCACCGCCGCGCTGAAGACCGGAGTGCCGATCATCCCGGTGTCCATCGTCGGCGCCGAGGAAATCTACCCGCTGATCGGCAACATCAAGCCGCTCGCCCGTGCGCTTGGCTTCCCCTATTTCCCGGTGACGCCGACGTTCCCGCTGCTCGGGCCGCTGGGCGCGATCCCGCTGCCGAGCAAATGGCTGATCGAGTTCGGTGAGCCCATCCCGACGGACGGCTACGGCGACCACGCCGCGGACGACCCGATGGTGGTTTTCAACCTGACCGACCGGGTGCGGGAGACGATCCAACAGACCTTGTACCGGTTGTTGCTGCGCCGCGGCCACCCGTTCCTGGGCTGATCAGGGCACCCTGGACAACGGCCCCGGATCAGCGGGTCCGGCGCCAGACCTGCCGGCCGACCAGCACCGCCGCGCCCAGTGCGCCCACGCCGAGCACCGCGGGCAGGTAGATCTTGGCCGCCTTGCGGCCGGTCCGGAAGTCCAGGATCTGCCATCCGCGTTCCCTGGCCACATCCCGCAGGGCCGCGTCCGGGTTGACCGCCACCGCGGTGCCGACCACCGAAAGCATCGGCACGTCGTTCACCGAATCCGAGTACGCGGTGCATCGGCGCAGGTCAAGACCCTCCCTGGCGGCGAGCGCGCGGACGGCCGCTGCCTTGGCCGGGCCGTGCAGCATCTCGCCGAACAACCGGCCGGTGTAGATGCCGTTCTCCTCGGCGGCGACGGTGCCCAGCGCCCCGGTGAGGCCGAGCCTGCGCGCGATGATCTGCGCCAGCTCCTGCGGCGTTGCGGTGACCAGCCACACCCGCTGCCCGGCGTCCAGGTGCTTCTTGGCCAGCTCGACGGACCGCGGGTAGATCTTGTCGGCCATCAGGTCGTCGTAGATCTCCTCGCCGAGTTCGACGATCTGGGACACCTGCCGGCCTTCCACGAACGCCAGCGCACCTTCACGCGCGGTGTGCGTGTCGTCCGGGTCCTCGCCGATGACCCGGAACTTGACCTGCAGCAGCGCGAACCGCACCAGGTCCTGGGTGGTGAAGAAGTTGCGCGCGACCAGGCCGCGGGCGAAATGGAAGATCGACGCGCCCTGCATCATCGTGTTGTCGACGTCGAAGAAGGCCGCGGCGGTCAGATCCGTGCCTGGTTCGAGCGGCGCTTCGCCCTCGTGCACCGCCTGATAGGCGGCCTCCGCGGACGCCGCGCCGGCGATCTCGGCCGCTTCGGCCTGCGGGTCGAACGTGCGCGACCTGCGCTGCGCCACGTAAACCTCCCGTCCGTCCGAATCGCCAACCGGGTTCGGAACCTTCAACCTGGGGCGCGCGATGCCGGACCAGCCTATCCAGCGCGGGGCCGGCTCCGCCGCCCATCGGACGGTGATCCCCACGCGGCCGTGAACGGTCGGAGCTCCGATGGGTGCACTCCGGGCGGTGGCAGGACAATGATCAGTGTGAGCAGCCAAGCAGGAGATCAGCGCAGAGAACCGGCCCGCAGCACAGGAAACGTGGCCGATCTGCTGCGGCGTGCGACGAGGCAGCACCCCGACCGGCCAGCGGTGATCGCTGCGTCCGGCTCACGGACCTGGGCGCAGCTGGACGCCGCGACGGACGCCGGTGTGCTGGCGTTGCGGTCCATCGGGCTCGACCGCGGCGAACGGATCGTCATCGCGCTGCCCACCGGCGCCGATCTTGCCGCGGCGTTGTTCGCCTGCGCCCGGGCCGGGCTGATCGCGGTGCCCATCGGCCCCTCGCACGGTGACACCGGCGAGGTCGCCGACCGGGTCGGTGCGGTGGCTGCGATTTCCGTCGACCACGATCATGGCCTGCCGGTCGGGCTCGACCAGCAGGACGTCGCCCAGTGGTGGGCGGCGCCGCCCACAGACTCCCCACCCGCGGCGTCCGGTGGGGGCGAGGGCCAAGCCGGGCTGGCCAGGGCCCGAGCCGCCCCCGCCGTGAGGCTGTCCCCCCG
>JBBQGJ010000091.1:0-18885 GCA_038322925.1 Mycobacteriales bacterium | reverse complement strand
GTGGTTGGGTATTATCTGGCTGTTTTTGGCAGCCAGATCATCCGCACTAGTCCTCGTGCGACTGGATCATCCGCACTAGTCCTCGTGCGACTGGATCATGCGCAGGCGGCGAGTTCAGTGGGATGGTGGAACGGAGCAGTTGGCGCCGCACGGTTGTGGGCGGCCGGTCCAACCGCCCAGCCTCAGCACCGCGCCTACCTGCGCGGCCACGCCGCATGGGTCACCGGCCACGTCACGCCAGCCGTACCGGAGCGTGGTCTCGCCGGCCAGGGCCGCAATGTTGTCGCGCCGCATATCCCGAAAGGCACGGTCCATGGGGTGGGCTGCCCGGCCATCCAGCTCGACGATGACACGCCAAGGGCGGTAGCGAACGTCGCGGTACCACCGGCCCCCACCGGGTCGCGGTTCACCCTGATTCCGAGCGCCGGCGGGCAGCCCGTGGCCGTGCTCCACGTCGCGCCGGTACCTGCGCTCCAGCGGCGAAGTCACTCCGTCCTCGACATCCGACAGCACGTCGAGCAGCAGGGCGCGCCATCGATGTCGCGGCCGCCGCTGCAGGCTGAACCGCAATCGGTCCGCGGTGGTCAGGCGCCGCTGCGTCGCCCGGAGCACGAGATCGACGGCCTCCGACGCCGACGCGGTGTCGCCAACGTCGAGTACAGCTTCTTCGACCCGCATTCGTGGCGGTTGCGCCGAAGGATGGATGATCGACCTGACGTCAGCATCATCCAGCCCGCGACGGCGGTGCACCCGGAGTCCAGGTTGCGGCAGGACCCGTCGTGATTCCGGAACCACAACGTCGAGGATGGGCGGCGGCTCGTCGAACACCCTGCACAACCACAGCGCGGTCCCATGGCTCGCCGCAGCGGCATGACCTGCATAGAGAACCGTCGACCAAACCCTTCCCAGCGTGTCGATCGGCCCGGTGAAGGTCGCGTAGACGCCTGGCAACATGCGCTGCCAGCGTCCGGTGTTGATGTCGACCTTGGCTTGGGCCGGTGTCAGGCCGATCTCCAGCAGTTGGCTGCGGCTGATGATGCCGCATTGAGCCTCTGCGACTGCGGCCCAGGGTGCATGCCAGAGGGCGCGGCGGGACGGCATGGGGAATCTTGACCGATCGTGGCCATGCGGTGGGGCCGATGTGGACAACTCCGCCGCGGCGCACAGACTGCGGATGATGCGGTTGCCCTACCCGACCGGATGTTCCGCAGCGTTGGGGAGGAGTGGGCCGGGACGGGTCCGCATCGGCGTCAGCGAAATGCACCCGGAACGCCGCGTCAGCTCAGCCGGCGACGCCGGTGAGCAGGCGGTTCAGGTCGCGCAGTGCGCCGGACTCGGCCAGTGCGGTCGCGTCGACGGACCGGCCGGTGTCCACTCGGAAGGCGTGGCGTTCGCCAGGAATGAGCGTGACGAGTGCTTCGTCGACGACGGCGTCGGGATCCAGCCGATCGGGGAGCAGTGCCACGTGCTTGGCCAGACTCTGCGCCGCCACCGTGATGTCCACGCCGCCGGGCCGAGGGTGGACGTCGACGTCGAGCTGGGGATCCGCCAGGTCCAGATCCTTGTCCTCCGCGAAGAACCACAGCGCCCGCTCGCCGCCCGGCGCCGTCGCCACCAGCAATTCGCCGGTGGGCGCGACGGTAGTCGCCACCTCCGCGGGAATGATCATCGTCGTGGCTGACAGCCGTTCACTGACCAGCCGGGTTTCCCAGCTGGCCACCAGGGTGCCGTCGAAACGCAGGCGCTGCGTCGTGAGCGGTCCCCGCCAGGACTCACCGCTGTCATTCACGGCGATGACCGCCAAGCCGTCGCCGCGCGGCTGGATGGTCAGCAGCCTGGGCGCCATGGCCGCTCGCAGGGCGTACCAGAGCAGCTTCCGCCGGCCGTCGCCGTCGACCGCGGCCCAGGAGGTGACCGGCCAGCAGTCGTTGAGCTGCCAGACGACGGCTCCCATGCAAACGCCGCGATGTGAGCGCAGGTGCTCGATGCCGTACCGCACGGCCTCCGCCTGATTCAACTGCATCAGGTAATGCCAGTCGTCGAAGGTCTGTGGAACGGGGAGATGCGATGCGGCGCCGCGGGTCAACTTTTCGTCGCCGTCGATTGCCTTCTGGTGCAGCACCATTCCCGGGGATGTCGGCGTCAGCGGGCGGTCGCTGATCGAGCGCGTCAGGGTCGCCCAATTCGGTGGTCCCTGATAACCGAATTCGGCGACAAACCGCGGGACGTACCGCCGGTAATTGCTGTAGTCGACGTCGTTCCAGACATCCCAGATGTGCCGAGGGCCGTATCCGTCATCGTTGGGATGACGATCCATCGCCCCGGAATACGGGCTGCCCGGGTAGTAGGGCCGCTGCGGGTCGATCTCGGCCATCATTGACGGCAGAATGTCCAGGTAGTATCCGCTGCCCCAGGACCTGGATCCCAGCTGTTCCTGCCAGGACCAGTCGAACCAGCCCCAGATGTTCTCGTTGCAGCCGTTCCAGATGGCCAGGCTGGGGTGCGGCATCAGCCGGGCAACGTTCTCCCGTGCCTCGGCGATCACCTCGCCGCGCACGGGTTGCTCCTCCGGGTAGGCCGCGCAGGCGAACAGGAAGTCCTGCCAGACCAGGACGCCGAGTTCGTCGCACAGCGAGTAGAAGTCGTTGGATTCGTAGAGCCCACCGCCCCAGACCCGCAACAGGTTGAGGTTGGCCTCGGTGGCCTGGGTGATCCGGACGCGCAGGCGGTCCCGGCCGACCCGCGAGGGAAAGCAGTCGTCGGGGATCCAGTTGGCGCCGCGCGCGAAGATCGGCTCTCCGTTGACGACAAGGGCGAAAGCGGAACCGATCTCGTCGGGTGCGGTGCTCAGCTCGACGGTGCGGAACCCCACCCGCGACTGCCAACGGTCCAGGGTTTCCTCCCCGGCGGACAACTCGACGCTGAGGTCGTACAGCGGCTGTGACCCCAGATCGTGGGGCCACCACAGTTCGACATCCGGGACGTCCACTACCAGCCGGGTCGAGTCCGACCCTGGCGCCAGGGTCGCGCGGGCATGACTTGCTCCGATCCGGGAGCTGACGGTCAGTTCCGCGGCCGCCGCCGTTTGCAGGTCGATCGCGAGTTCGACGCGCCCCACGGAGCCATCCACCGTGATGGTCGGACGGACTCCGGCAATCCGGGCGGTGGTCCAGGTCTCCAACGCGATCGGCCGCCAGATACCGGCGGTCACCAGGGCGGGACCCCAATCCCAGCCGAAATTGCAGGCCATCTTCCGAATGAAGTTGAACGGTGTGGGATAGGCGTTCGGCAACGGACCCAGTTCCGATTCCACCGATTTGGCGTATTCCCATGCGCTGGCGAAGGAGATGTCGAGTTCGTTGGCGCCAGGGTGCAGCAGGTCGGAGACGTCGAAACGGTAGCTGCGATGCTGATTGACGGTGCGGCCCACCTCCACGCCGTTCAACGCGATGGTGGCGACGGTGTCGAGGCCGCCGCACACCAGATCGGTCCGGGCGGCGCCGGTCGATGACCAATCCACTGTGGTTCGGTACCGCCACTCCTGGTGGCCGATCCAGTCGAGCGCGAGTTCGTTCCCGTCCAGGTAGGGGTCGGGGATCAGACCGGCGGCCAGCAGGTCGGTGTGGACGCATCCCGGCACCGAAGAAGGAATCTCACCAGGGAGCGCAGGCGCGCTGTGGGTGGGGTTCCTGCCGGCCAACGACAGGGTCCAGCGATCGGTGAGTTCGAGGCGGATCGTCTGCATGACAGCCTCTCTGCGGGCAGCGACGACGGAGGAGGTCGGACAACCGGGGGGGCACCCGATACGGCTCCTCTGCGTCGGTCTCACCATGGCACCCGACGTCCTCGGTGGCGAATGGGAAAGCGGCAGGTGACCGGTCAGGCGGTGCCCCACAGGGACAGCGAGAACCACTGCCGCTGATCGGTCCACCACCCGCGGCCGACGAACCCGGCGGCCGCCAGTTCGGCCGTCAGGGATTCCCGGCGGAACTTCGCGGAGATCTCCGTCCGGACGTCCTCGCCGCGGTCGAAATGCACGTCCAGGTCGAGGTCGGGCAGGTGTACCACCATGTCCCGGGTGGCCCGCAGCCGCATCTCGATCCACTCGTTCTGAGAGTCCCACACCACGACGTGGTCGAACGCCGTGCGTTCGAAATCGGCACGCAGGCTGTGGTTGAGCACGTCCAGCAGGTTCAGGTTGAACGCGGCCGTCACCCCTGCGGCGTCGTCGTAGGCGGGGACCAACACGTCGGTCGACTTGACCAGATCTGCGCCGAGCAGGAAATGGTCGTGCTCGCCCAGCTGAGCGCGCAGGGCACGGAGGAACGTGGCCCGCTCGGCGGGTTCGAAATTGCCGATGGTGCTGCCGAGGAAGGCCACTGTCATCGGCTTGCCCGCGGGCAACAGTTCCAGATGGTGGGTGAAGTCGGCGCGCATGGCTCCGACTCGCAGCCGCGGGTAATTGCCCACCAGCGCGGCGCAGGCCGAACGCAGTGCATCCTCGCTGACGTCCAACGCGACATAGGACGCGATCGGGTCGGCAGCGGCGCCGCCATCTCGGCGGCGTTCCGCACCGCCGCGTCGGCGGCGTTCCGCACCGCCGTGTCGGCGGCGTTCGGCCCCGCCATCGGCTCGATCCAGCATCGTTTCCAGCAGCAGCCGGGTCTTCTCCGACGAGCCCGAGCCCAGCTCGACGAGCGTGTCCACTCCGGCTGCCGCCACGATCGCGGAGGCGGACTCGTCCAGGATCGCCCGTTCCGTGCGGGTCGGGTAATACTCCCGCAGCGCGGTGATGTCCTCGAACAGCTCGCTACCGACTTTGTCGTAGAACCACTTGGGCGGCAGCCACTTCCGCGGCGCGGTCAGTCCGGTGCGGACGTCGTGACGCAGGCTCTGCGCGCTGAAGTCCGCCGGCAGGTGGTCGTCATAGGTGTACCCGAGGGCTGGCATGACACGGTCCTCCAGATTGATCCGGGATGCTGATGAGTAGTCGCCGCGCGACGTCCCCGCGCGCGACGGGTGCTGCCGGACAACGGGTGCTGCCGGACAACGGGTGCTGCCGTGCGGGTGTCCCTGCCTGGCGAGCGCGCGCCTCGCATCGGGTGTCAGGTGCGAACCCGGTGCCCGGCTGTCCGATGCCGCCTTTCGGCGAACAGTGCTCGACACCGTTTGCGTCAACGGACGGGCCCAGTCAAGCAACGGACGAGCGCCGCACCCGTCGGTCGGCTCGGTCTCGCCGGCAAGGCACGCCGGCCGGCTGTCACAGTGGTTCGACGCTCACCCCGTTCGCATCGGCGATCAGCAGGTGCCGGTCGGGCACGTCGATCCAGGAAGGATCGTCGTCGTAAGGCTCGGAAGCGACCACCACCCCGCCCGGCAATTGTCGCCAACAGAGGCTGACTTCCCAAGCGGTGGCCGCGATCTCGCAGCCGTCGGTGAGCAGGAAACCCAGTCGGCCGCCGCCGGTGTCGACCGCTCGGGCGATCACCTCGGTCAGCGCGGCTTCCGCGGACTTGCCGCGCTGCAACAGATCCACCGTCAAGGCCCACAACAGCACGGAATCAGTCGGCGCCTCGGTCCGCGCCAGCACACCGGGGTCCAAACCCCACGCCAGTCCACCGGCGGCGTCGGGCCAGCCGTCGATCGCGCCGTTATGGCTGAACAGCCAGCGGCCGGAGCGGAAGGGCGCGGCTGCCGCCTGCCCCGGCGACATGCCGATGGTGGCCGACCGCACCGCCGCCAGGAATGCGGTCGAACTGATCACCCGGGACAGGTCCGCGAAGGTCTCGTCGGCCCATATCGGCACCGCGGCGCGGTGCCGCGCCGGCTCGTCGAACCCGTCCACGTACCAGCCGACCCCGAACCCGTCCGCATTCAGCACACCGTGTTGCTGTCGTCGGGGCGCCCACGACTGCCGGACCAGCCCGAACTCGGGGTCGGTCACGAGTTCCCGGAGCAGCACCGGCGACCCGACGTAGGCCAGGTGGCGGCACACGGCTCAGCCCTCGCCCGGTGCGGCGTCCCGCGCGCATCGGAACCCGGAGAAGATCTGCCGTCGGATCGGGTAGTCCCAGTTCCGGAAGGTGCCCCGGCAGGCGACCCGGTCCGCGGCGAACGAGCCGCCGCGCAGCACCTTGTAGTCGGGGCCGAAGAACACCTCCGAATACTCCCGGTACGGCCACGCCGAGAACCCCGGATACGGCGCGAAGTCGCTCGAGGTCCATTCCCAGACGTCGCCGATCAGCTGGTGCACGCCGAGCGGGGATGCGCCGGTGGGATATGCGCCGGCGGCAGCCGGCTGTAGGTGCCGTTGCCCCAGATTGGCCAACTCGGGCGTCGGGTCGTCGTCGCCCCACGGGTAGAGCCGGTCCCGTCGGGTAGCCGGGTCGTGACGGGCGGCCTTCTCCCATTCGCGTTCGGTGGGTAGCCGCTTGCCCGCCCAGCGGGCATAGGCATCCGCCTCGTACCAGCACACATGCATCACCGGTTCGGCGGCGGGCACCAGTTCCAGCCGGCCGAACCGGCGCCGGAACCACCGGGAGCCCTCGGGCTGCCAGAACAGCGGCGCGCTGATCCCGGACTCCTGCCGGTGCTGCCAGCCCGCCGGGTGCCACCACCGGCGGTCGTCGTACCCGCCGTCGGCGATGAACTCCTGATAGGCACCGTTGGTGACGGGGTAGGCGTCGATCCGGAAGGCCGGCACGTCCTCCGGATGAGCGGGACGCTCATTGTCCAGTGCCCACGGATGGGCGGAGGTCCCCATGGTGAACGGTCCGCCGGGGACGAGCACCTCGATCTGCCGGGGCGCCACCTCCGGCGCCGGCGGTGGGGCGGCATCGAGCACCGCCTCGCCCTTGCGCAGCTGATGGGTGGCCAGCATGGTCTCGGCGTGCTGCTGCTCGTGCTGGGCGATCATGCCGAAGACAAAGCCGCGTTCGGTGAGCCGCCTGCCACGCAAGGGCGTGCGCTCGATCAGGTCGAGCACCTTGGATCGGACCTCGACCACGTAGAACCGCGACTCGCCGGGGTCGAGCAGCGGAAGCGAAGGCCGATCGGCCCGCGGATGCTGGAAGGCGTCGTACAGCTGGTCCACCGTCTCCGGCAGGATCGGGTCCCTGCCGCCGATGTCGCGAAGCAGCCACAGCTCCTCCTGGTTGCCGATGTGCGCGAGATCCCAGACCAACGGCGACATCAGCCGCGAATGCTGGCGGACGAGTTCGGCGTCGTCAAGGACGTCGGTCAAGCCGCGGGTCCGGGCGCGGGCGCGCTCGAGGTCGGCGACGATCCGCTCCTTGATCTGGGTGTCGTCCAGGTCGAGAACGCTTGTCGGGTGGGCGTTGTCGCGGTGGGGTGGGCCGCCGCTTCGAGGCGCCCGGTCGCTGCGGTCGGTCACGGTAGGTCCCCGATCTGCTCTCCGACGGCCGATTCCGGCCCGTCGGTCAGTCCGTATGTCAGGCCGTCAGTCCTGTCGTCCAGCTCAGTCCTGTCGTCCAGCTCAGTTCTGTCGTCCAGCTCAGTTCTGTCGTCATGCGGCGAGGGAGCCCTTCTCGGATCCCAGATCGGCGCGTCGTCGGCGGGGCTCATGCCCCTGGCGGTCCATCGTTCGATGTATCCCTCGACCTGCCCGACGAATCGTCTGTCCCGCGGTTCGCGGGCCAGCACGGTCGCGGCGAGCCCGAGCACAGCGATAGCGGCCTTGGCCAGCAGCGGGTCTGACACGCCCAGCCGTGCCGCGTCTCGCCAGCGCCCGCGCACCGGGCGGGTGATCTCCAGCGCCAATTGGCCGGCGGCGTCGTCATCGAGCAGGGAGGTGATCACCGCGGGCGGCACCGTCCACCACGGGCCCGGCTGAGCGTCGACGTACCGGACCTCCAGGTGCCCGCGCGGCCGGACCGGGGGAAACAGGGTGGTGAGGTGGTAGGCGAGGTCGTCGACAGAAGGTGGTGGGCGATCGGGGACCGCGGCGCGGCCCTGCCGGATCCACTCGCGAAACGTGAGACCGTCCGGCGCGGTCCAGGGGCCGCGGTCCCTGCGGATGATCATCACGGGCGCATCGAGCGAACATCGGGCCCAGGCATCGGCGATGTCCTCGCCGGGCCGCCGCGTGGGGGCGCTGGTCCTTGCCGGGTCCAGTGTCGCCCAGACCGCCTGCCTGGTGCTCTTCCATCCGGTCAGCCGGCCGGCATGAAGTGGGGAGTTGGCGAACGCGGCGACGAGCGCAGGCCCGATGGCATGCAGCAGGTCCCAGCGGTGGCCGATCGTGGCGGACGGCCCTGTTCGACCCGGCGCGGCCAGCCCCGCCTCGACGTTGACCTGCACCGACGCGGTCGAGCACATCATGATGCGGCCCGCCGGTCCCCATCGGTCGAGGTAGCTCTCCATGGTCGCGTACCGGGGATCGTCGAGAACCCGGACCGGCTCGGCGATCGGATCCACACCCTCGCCGACCAGCCGGAAGCCCAACCTGGCCGCGCGGCGAGTCATGGCCGCCAGATCTCGCCGCACGACGTCAACGGTGTGCGAAAGGTGAGGACCGGGGCGGGAGCTGAGCTCTACCTGCCCCCCGGGTTCGACGGTCAGACTGCCGTCGAGGCCGCCGTCGGCCAACCCCCGGAGCACCGCGGGGTCGCGGCGGTGTCGGGAACGCCGGGTGCCGGCCGGACAAATGCCGTGCCCGGCGTCGACCACCAGCAGTTCCAATTCGAGCCCCACCCGGCCGGGCGGTCCGTTCTTGAAACAGGTCCGCGGAATCCAGGCCTCGGCCGCCGCTTCCGAGATCGGCGATGCCGGCGCGGCGACAGGCTCGACCGGGGTGAACACAGTGTCTGCGGTGCGCATCAGGGCTCCCTCGCGTAGTAGTGCACCGTGGTGCCATGGGCCCCGCAGGCATCCGGCTGTCGCTGGGATGTCTGCGATCCTGACAAGTGTGTCCTGCGACACCGACAGTCGACGCAGAACAGTTCGTGAACAGGCCCGTGAACGGCTCCGGGGTGGTTTGTTTCGAACTGTTCTCGGTCGCCCAGCGTGGTCTAGATAGGACCCGGCCGGGGGTCGCGCGATCGGAACGGCCCAACGATCGGAGGTGGCGGTGAGCGACGGCAGCGACCGCGCTCCCAGGATCACCGGGTCGCGCAGGATCAGCGGGTCGCGTGGCAACGCCGCTGCCCAGCGGCCGGTGCGTGGCCTGCCGTCCGGAAGCGACGCCGAGCTGCTGCGTGCGTTGCACGACGAACACGCGCCCGCGTTGTGGGCTTTCGTGCTGCACCTGACCGGAGGAGACAAGGCAAGGGCTGAGGATGTGGTGCAAGAAACGCTGTTCCGGGCCTGGCGTCGACCGCAGCTGCTCGCGCAGCAGGACTCGTCGGCGCGCGGCTGGTTGTTCACCGTCGCCAGGAACATCGTCGTGGACGACTGGCGCGCCGGCCAGCGCCGCCCGACGACCTCGGTGGAATCCGTGCCTGAACCGCTGGAGCCGGACGCCACCGACACCGCGCTGCAATCGATCATGGTGACTGACGCGCTCCGCAGGTTGAGCCGGGATCATCGCGCCGTACTGCTGGAGTGCTACTTCCGCGGCTGTACCGCGGGCCAGGCGGCGACCGTGCTCGGGGTTCCGGTCGGCACCGTCAAATCGCGCCTGCATTACGCGCTGCGGGCGCTCCGACTGATCCTGGAAGAGATGGGGGTGGTGACGTGAGCGAGGTGTGCCGGGATGATGCCGCCTACGTGCTCGGTGCCCTCTCACCCGCCGACCGGCAGGCCTACGAGCGTCACCTGAGGCACTGCCAGGAGTGCCAGGATTCCGTGCAGCGGTTCGCCGGCCTGCCGGGTTTGCTGGCCCTGACCAGCGCCACGGCGATCTCCGACGACGACTCACCGGTGCCGGCGACGTTGCTGCCACGGCTGATCTCGCGGGTCGGCGCCGAACGGCGGAGGCGCCGTTGGGTCCTCGGCGGCGTGCTGGCCGCGTCCTTGGCCGCCGTCGCGACGCTGGTGTCGGTGCTGATCTTCAGCACCGCGAAGCCGGCCAGTCCGACGACGGCCGTCGATTCCGAGCCGATGACCCAGGTCGTCCCGGGCCCGATGACGGCGTCGGTCGAACTGACCGCCAAACAGTGGGGAACCGCGATCACGGTCGTCTGCCAGTACGCCGAGTACGCGGACACGACGGTGCCGTACGACCTGACGGTGATCGACGTCGACGGGCACCCGGCCCCGGCAGGAACCTGGCGGGCGGTGGCCGGCGCGAACATGCGAGTGCCGATGGCGACCTCGGTGCCCGAGGACCGGATCGCTGCCCTTGAGGTCAGGCTCCCGGACGGGCGGACCATCCTGCACACCGAACGCTGACGGCACGGGGTCATCGCTCCGACGACGCCCCGTGCGGTGTGGGCGCAATCCGCGGGTCCGCGCCTACCGGGCCGCCGCACCGATCCACTGGGCCGATCCACTGGGCGGATCAATTGGGCGGATCAATTGGGCGGATCCATTGGGCGGATCAATTGGGCGGATCCATTGGGCGGATCCACTGGGCTTCAGCGCGGCAGGCCGTACTGCCGGGCCAGCACCGCGTCGGATGCCCTGGTGGGAAGCAACCTTCGAGTCGCCAGCATCGACTTGGCCACCGCGTTGATCAGGTAGCGGGTGCGCGGTCTGCCCGCGGTGACCGCTTTGACGATGACCTCCGCGATGTCGTCGGCGGTGGAGGCCAGCCGGCCCAGCTGGCCGTCCTGCACCGTCGTGAACGACCCGGCGACGGCCTTCTTGTACGCCGCATAGGGGTCGTCGGCGGCGCCCTCGGACCCGTCTGCGGCGCCGCTTCCGTCGATCGATCCCGCGGCGACATCGTTCCAGGGCGTCTTCACCGGCCCCGGCTCGATGATGACCACGTCGATGCCGAACTGCGCGACCTCCATCCGGAGCGCGTCCGACAGCGCCTCCACCGCGTACTTGCTGGCGTGGTAGAACGCTCCGCCCGGCAATGTCACCCGGCCGCCCATCGAGGAGACGTTCAGGATCCGGCCCTGCCCGGCCCTGCGCATCCCGGGCAGCACCAGTTGGGTGAGCCGGACCAGGCCGAAGAAGTTCGTTTCGAACTGCCGGCGGACGTCGTCCATCGGCACCTGCTCCACGGCCCCGTACAGGCCGTACCCGGCGTTGTTGATCAACACCCCGATCGGCCCCGACTCCGCCTCGATCGCCTCGACAGCCGCGGCCATCGAAGCGTCGTCGGTGACGTCCAGCGCCAGGGTGCGGATGCCCTGATCGGCGAGGTCCTTGATCGACTCGAGGCGTCGCGCGGTGGCGTACACGGTGCGGCCCGCAGCGTGCAGCGCGAGCGCCGACGACCGGCCGATGCCGGACGAGCTCCCGGTGATCAGAATCGGGCCGCTGGGTGCGGTCTTGGCCATGGTGCGTCCTCCGCGGGATCGTCTCTAACTAACTGGTTGGTTACAAACCCTTGCACAGCCGTGCCAGAGTGTCAATAACCAGTTAGTTACGGTAGCGTTCCCGCTATGCCGCCCGATTCGACCGATACCCGACGACGCCTGCTGGACGCGGCGTTCGTGGAGTTCGCGGCGCACGGGCTGGCCGGCGCCCGGGTCGATCGGATCGCCGAACTGGCCAGGGCCAACAAGCGGCTGATCTACGCCTACTACGGCAACAAGGAGGAGCTGTTCGACACCGTGATGGTGCGGTCGCTCGGTGTGCTGACCGACGCGGTGCCGTTCTCCGTCGACGACCTTCCGGGCTACGCCGGTGCGCTGTTCGATCACATGATCGCTCACCCCGCGATGGTGCGACTCACGATGTGGAAACTCCTGGAGCGGCCGAGTGTCTCGCCGGAGGAGACGGAGGCCTACCGGCCGAAGGTAGCGGCGATCGCCGATGCCAAGGCCGGCGGCCGGCTGGCCCCGGGCGACGACCCGGTGGACGTGATGATGTTGGTGATCGGACTGGTCGCATCGTGGTTCACCAATTCTCCGGCGCTGCACGCCCTGGCGGGGAGTGGTCGCACTGAGCCGGAGCGAGTGGCGGAGCATCGCGCCGCGCTGGTTCGCGCGGTTGGGCTGCTGGCCGCGCGCCGGACGTAGTCGCCGTGCGCGACATGCTGTGGTTGGCGCGATTCCTGGCGCGGATAACCACCACTCAGCGCCGCCTTCATGAACTCGGCGCCGGAATATGGTGGCGCCGAGTCCCTGAAACCGGCGCCGAGTGCCGCTGCAGGGGAGTGCGCCTGCACGCGGCGCCGAGTGGAGTGGGAGTTCCAACCGACGGCGATCAGCGGGGGCGGAGCAGATCCCGCTGGTGCGCCGTAGAATCCAGCTGATCAATGGCAGCCGAGGACGCGACCGGGCGGAGACAGATGGTCACCTCGCAATTGGCGACGCGCACGCTTCCGGAGAAGAAGCCTGTCGAGGTATCGGTGCACGCAACGCCAACTGTTGAAATCCGTTCGGCGTCAGACCATCTCACGGCGGTTGCCGGGTTGGTCTCGGTGTCGGGTGCTGGATCGGACCGGCAATGGGACGAGGCGCCGCAGTGCGGCGATCGGTCCGAGCTTCGTCGCAAGGTGATCCACCGCTCCGGTCGGCCGTCCGGCACGGTGATCCGTCGGGTGATCGACGACGACACCCTGATGACGGCGATCACCCTCGCGGGTGAGGTGGACAACGATGACCTTCGGGAGATCCTGCCTGCTCTGCAGGAATTCACCCAGGCTGTCGCGAATTTCCTCGTCGCTGCCGGCGGCGATGTCGAGCCGGCCATGCGGAGCTTGGCGGAGAAGGCACGGGCGGCCGAGAAGTTGGCCATCGACATGCGCGAGGATCGCGGGCAGCATCTGACCGACGGCCGGTCGCAGACTTCACTGGGCAGGTTGCGCCGGCTTGCCGAGGGTGTGGTCAGGGATGTCAGCCGGCTCATCGAGGCGGCGACCGTCACCGCGGCAGCTCAGCAGTACACCCAGCAGACCGAGCCGGCGACCCTGGCCGGCCTGGGCAGCGGGCAGGCCAAACACCTGATGATCACCCCCCGGCCGGGCACCCGCGAGGCCCTCGGCGCCGGCCAGCTGTATCCGGACACCGTGTCCACAGCCGACCGGATGCAACTGGCCCTCCCCGCGAGCAAGTCCGGGGCCGCGCCGTTCACCAACCTCACACTGACCGGTGCCCAACCTCCGGTGCTGGACGTGCTGGCGATCGGCGGTGGCCACGGTGGCGTGAACGCGACCTTCGAGCCGGACAGCCTGCAGGAGAGCGCGTTCTCCAAGGACTACTGGAAGAACACCGTCGTCGCCCCCTTGGTCGCCAAGGGTGTGAAAGCCGACCTCATCGTCCTGGACGCGTGCCTGACCGCGTCGATGATCGACGCGTTCGCCCCGTTGTGCTCGGCTCACGGGAAGATCATCGCGAGCATGTACTCGATCAATCAGAAGGTGATGACACCCGAGATCTGGGCGGAGGTGCTCGGCAAGGCGAGCGCGGAAAGGCCGGCGATCATCGAGCGCCGGGCTCAGGAGGTTGTCCGGAACGCCGACCAGGCGTCGGCCGCCGCATTGTTCAGCAAGATCAAGAGCGCACCGTCCGGTGACCTCGAGGCGGCGCTGGCGATCGAGCCAGGGCTGCGGAACGTGGTGTCCGGCGTCCGGTACCTGCCAAAGATCGTCGACGCCGTGCAGGGGTACCTTCGCGCGAAGTCCCAGGATCGTCGCGACGAGTGTCTTGGTGATCTTGACGCGATCGAGAACGCCACCCCCGCAGCCGATCCCCGCGACGCACAGGTCGCGTCGTGGTCCGCCGACATGCTGCGCGCGGGTGGGATGGACGACTCGGCGGTCGACGTCATCCGGGTGCGACTCCAGGAGGTCACCGGATCCGGGAGTGCGGACCTGGTGACGTTGCGCCAGTTGCTCGGACAGTCCGGCGTCGCAGCTGTCACCTCCAGCGGCGCTGCGGAAGTCCCGACCCAGGTGGCCGTGTACGACCACGCCGCCCGGGAGATCCGGTTCGATCGGAAATTCCTGGGATCCGGGCCGAGGGCGCACGTCGAGGCCAGCACGGGCGCGCAATCGGCGGGCGAGATGCGGAACCTGCAAAGGGAACTCGAGAAGATCCGAGTTCAACTGAACGTCAAGCTCTCACCACTCGCCGCCGAACACGTGGTCGCCGGTCCCGTGTGAGCGTCACACGGACCAGGGATCGATGAGGTCAATTCCGGTGTCCTCGAAATCCCGGGTATTCCGGGTGGCCAGAGTCATCCCCTGCTGAAGGCAGATCGCCCCGATCTGGGCATCCTGAAATGCGATGGACCGGCCCTTGTTGCGCCGGCCTGAAACGATGTCCGCATAGGGAATCGCGGACCTGTCGTCAAACGGCAGGACGTATCCGGCGAATGTCTCGTCCAGCAGTCGCTCGATGTGCAGGTGGAGGTCTGACTTCCGTCGGCCTTCGGGTAGCAGAGCAACGCCGGTTCGTAGTTCCGCGGCGGTGACGGCGGTGATCCACACCTCGAAGGCGTTCTGCTGGTCGATCCACTCGACCACAGCCGGATGCGGACGCGGCCGGATCAGCTCAGAGATGACGTTGGTGTCGAGAATGACCACTACGACAGATCCGCCACGCGAACTGCTTCGTCACGGGGGGGAACCTCGAGATCAACGCCCCCGAGTTCACTGAACTGGTTGCGGATATACGACCCCAGCCCGCGTGCCGGGCGCGTTGCGGCGACGGCGGCCGCGAGGATTGCCCGAGCCTCGGCCTCCATCGATCGTCCGTTCTCGGCTGCACGGATTCGCAGCTTGGTCTTGACGTCGTCGTCGAGATCGCGGATGACCAGACTTGCCATGGCGTCTCCAGTGATAGCACTGCTAGCTGCAACGATATCACTATCGGGCACCGGAGTCGGGACGCGCGCATCGCCTACGACGAGGCCGTTCTGCTCACCGAGAACGCCGCGGAGCGCGACCTGCTCACCGGGCGCCTCCAGCAACTCGACAGGTGACCGACGTCGCCGATGCCCGAGTTCGCGCGGATTCCATGGTGGACGAGCGCTTTTCCGGCGGTCTGGTGCGGCAGTAGGGTCCGGAGATGCCAACGGGCGCGGACAATACCCTCGACAGCGCACGGACGGTCGTGCTCGTCGAAGGGGTCAACGACCAGCTGGCGGTGGCGGCACTGGCGGCGCGTCGCGGACGAAACCTGTTGGCGGAGAAGGTGTTCGTGGTGCCGATGGGTGGTGCGACCAACATCGGCCACTTCCTTGACCGGTTCGGTCCGAACGGGGCGAACATCCGGCTGGCGGGACTGTGCGACGAGGCCGAGGTCCATGTCTTCCAGCGCGGCCTGGCGCAAGCGGGCTTGGGCGACGCGCCGACGCGTGCCGAGCTGGAATCACGGCACTTCTATGTCTGCGCCGCGGACCTGGAGGACGAGTTGATCCGGGCGTTGGGCACCGCCACGGTCGAGCAGATCCTTGATGCCCACGGCGATCTCACCGCGTTCCGGACCTTCCAGCAGCAGCCCGCGCAGCAGGGCAGGTCAACCGCGGCGCACCTGCGGCGGTTCATGGGGACCCGGGGTGGCCGCAAGATCCACTACGCGCCGGTGCTGGCCGGTGCGCTGCAGCCGGACCCGGTGCCCGGGCCGCTAAAGGACCTCCTCGACGCAGTGTGACGCGCGGCCCTGCCTGCAGGCATCTGAGCAGGCCACGCCGCCGGAGCGCCGGCCCCACTCGGCCGGGAACCGAGCATCGGAAGGCCACCGCCTGCAGGGTGCGCGCGGCTGTCCTCGAATCACTCCACCGGCCGGTCCTGTTCGATCACCACGCACGCACCCGGTTCCGCTCGTCCGTCGGCGGTCCTCGGGTTGGGGCTGCGTCCCGCGGCCTCGACCGTTTCGGGTGAACGCGCCACACACTCCGACGACTACAGCAGCACTCTGTGACGAGCAGAGCCACGACCCGACCGTGCCCGGGTAGGTCGACGTCCGTTATCCACCGGTGGACGACCGCTGACTGGCAACATGGCAGTGATGACCGGCAAGCGCACCCCCACCGGACGCCACCTCACCGTGGTGCCCGACGTCCCGGCGACGCATCCGAGTACTGCAGGTGCGGACGACTCGGGCCCTGGCGCGCCCCCGCCCGCGGCCCCGACCACCAGCACCGATGCCCTCCCGACCGCCGGCACCGAGACCGTGGTGCACGCCGTGTTCGGGGGCGATCCGAACACTCGTTCCGATGGCCCCTTCGAGGCGCTCACCGAGGACACCGAGAGCCCGGTGCAGAGCGGTTCGCCGTTCACTCCGGAGATGACGGCCTCGGAGATCTACCAGATGGTGGCCGATTCCGGGGCCCCTCCGGAATTGCTGGCGATGATCGAAGGCTTCGGTGAGGACGTCGAGGCGCTCATCGCGTGGCTGGGCGAGATGGGTATGGGCGAATCTCCACGGGACACCCTCGACGGAATCCTCGCGGGTTGGCAGCCATTGCTCAAACGCGGTGCCGGTGCATTGGAGGCCGAGCTCAGCGGAGCGGAGTTCCTGCGGATGTTCGAGGTGACGTTGGGCGAGGCGGACTCGGCGGATCCGCTGTCGCAACTGATCACCGACGCCGCATCCACCGGCGCCCCGGAGGCGCTGGCGATGGCCAGGGTGCTGCAGCGGCTCGGGCCGCTGCCGGCCCGACGCGCGGCGACCGCTGCCGCAACCAGGCTGGCCGAAGCTGGGGTGAAGGACATGCCGTGGGCTCGCACCCTCGGGACGCCGGAATGGGTGTCGGCCTTCGGATTTGCCGATCCGCTGGGCACCCAGCAGTCGTTGGCCGTCGAGTTCCGTTATGGGAAACGGTCACACGCCTGCGTGTTGCTGATCGACCACGACCTCGGCGGCGGCGTGAAGGACTGCTGGTTCACCGACGAGGTGCCGAAGATCCGGGCGCAATTCTGGGTGGCCGCGACCGAGGTCACCGACGGGCTCACCGAATACACCGCGGGCCAGGCGGCGGCGATGCTGCGGGAGGCGCTGGCCGCGCCTGAGTGCCCAGCGGACGCCGAGCAGGTCGAGGACGTCGGCACGTACCTGCGTTTGGTGCGATCCAGGTCGAACCTGCTGCCCGCTCCGCCGGCGCCAGGCGCCAAGCGACCGAAGCCGGTCACGACGGCAGGGTCGCGCCGCAGACCGCCGGCTCGCTCGATTCTGTCGCCGCCGGACCCAACTCCGCGTGAAGAATCGGCCACCATCCATCGGATCAAGGTCATCCTGGCCGGCGCGAAACCACCCATCTGGCGGCGAGTGGAGCTCGCCTCGACGACCACCCTGGCCGACCTGCATCACATCGTGCAGGCCTGTTTCGAGTGGAACGGTTCGCATCTGTGGCTGTTCGACACCGCGCTCGGCCGATACGGTCCCGGCGACATGTCAGCTGTCGACGTCGATCTGGAGTACCGCGATGCCCGGCGGCTGACGCTGCAACGGGCTGCGCCAGAGCCCGGATCGACGATGACCTACCTCTACGATTTCGGCGACGATTGGCGACATGGCATCCAGGTCGAGGCGATTCTGCCCGCCGTGGACGGCGGCAGGTACCCGCGCTGCACCGGTGGCCGTCGGGCCGCGCCGCCGGAGGACTGTGGCGGCGTCTGGGGCTACGCCGATCTGATCGAGACCCTCGATGACCCAGTCCACCCGGGCCATGAAGCGATGCTGGTATGGCTTGGCCTCGGCTCACCGGCGGAGTTCGATCCCGGCCGTTTCGCGCCAGCCGAGATCAACGACGCTCTGTCGGCGTTCGCTGCGGAGGTCTGATCCACCCCGATCCGTCAAGTCCGAAGCGGTCGGGGTCAGTCGGTCGCCGGGCCGCGGTGCGCGGGCCGCGGTGCGCGGTTGATCTTGCGGCGGTCGATCGGGTAGTCGCCGATCGCGTATTCTGGGCGATCGAAGTACCCAGCGCTGAGGTCCGGCTTGCCGCAGGTGGCTGCACGCCACCGATCGGGAGCCGGTCCGGCGCCGCGACGGATGTGCCGTTCCCCGACCGAATCACCACGGCAGTCCCGATGGCGTCCAGCTCTTTGACCGCACGGCCTCGATTTGCAGGTCGCCCGCTCGCGCGGGTAGCCTGAGCGACTGGCCCGGTCCTGCTGGGTCGCTGTCGTGTGCCCACAGGCGCGTGGATCGTGATCACGCCCTTTGACCATGCGGCGGGACCGTAGTACGTCCGGTAGTGCGCAAGATCTACTCGCGTGGTGTGCAGTGGGGGATCCGAGGCTCGAAGGCCCGCTGATCAGCGAGTATTCGGGTGGGCGCGTGGCCGGACGCCGATCGCAGATCGGGCGCACCAGCAGCAGAAGTTCACGAGTGTCGGCCTCCAGCTGAATCACCTCCCGGGGTGACAGTCAGCTGCCTGGCAGGCGATCGTCACCCGCCAGTCCGATGTTCACGCCCTGCCTCGTCCCGCGAAGGAAGAAGTCGCCAGCACATGCCCACGATCCAGCAGTTGGTCCGCAAGGGCCGCACCGAGAAGATCGGTAAGACGAAAACTCCGGCACTGAAGGGGAGCCCGCAGCGGCGCGGTGTGTGCACCCGCGTCTACACGACCACCCCGAAGAAGCCGAACTCGGCGCTGCGCAAGGTCGCCCGGGTCAAGCTGACCAGCCAGGTCGAGGTCACCGCCTACATTCCCGGCGAGGGCCACAACCTGCAGGAACACTCCATCGTGCTGGTCCGCGGCGGCCGGGTGAAGGACCTTCCCGGCGTTCGGTACAAGATCATCCGTGGCTCGCTGGACACCCAGGGCGTCAAGAACCGCAAGCAGGCTCGCAGCCGGTACGGCGCGAAGAAGGAGAAGAGCTGACATGCCCCGCAAGGGACCTGCTCCGCGCCGGCCGCT
>JBBQGJ010000090.1:0-19021 GCA_038322925.1 Mycobacteriales bacterium | reverse complement strand
CGGGTTCATCACCGTATGGCCGTTCGGGATCAGTCAGACGAACACCTCGAACCTGAACTTCCTTGCCGGGCAGACCATCCCGAACACCGTGATCGTCCCCGTCGGAATCGACGGCAAGATCCAGCTGTTCAACGGCTCCGGTGGCACCGCGCATTTGCTGGTCGACATCACCGGCTACACCCTCGCCGGCGTGCCCACCGATCCCGGTGCGGTGGCCCCGGTGACCCCGGCCAGGATCGCGGACTCCCGGACCAATCAACAGATCACCGGTGCGATCCCGGCGTCGGGCACCGCCACGGTGCAGGTCACCGGACGGGGCGGAGTCCCCACCACCAACGTGGCAGCGGTCGTGTTGAACGTAACCGCGGTGTCCCCACAATCGGCCGGGTTCATCACCGTGTGGCCGTTCGGGATTCCCCGGACGAATACCTCGAACCTGAACTTCCAGGCCGGGCAGACAATCCCGAACACCGTGATCGTCCCCGTTGGCACGGGCGGCAAGATCCAGCTGTTCAACGGCTCCGGCGGCACCGCGCACTTGCTGGTCGACGTCACCGGCTATACCCTCGCAGCGGTCACCCCAGTTGTCGGCGGATCAGCCGTGGCCTGGGGAGGTGGCGACTACAGCCAACTGGGCAACGGCAGCACCCAGCACAGCACAGTCCCGGTTGCGGTGTCCGGGATGACCGACGCCATCGGCATCACCAGCGGCATCCGAACGGCCTACGCACTGCGCGCTGATGGCACGGTCTGGGCCTGGGGGTCCAGCTTCGACGGCCAGCTGGGCAACAGCTGCCTTCCCACCCCTTGCGCACGTTCCACACCCGTTCGGGTGGCGGGGCTGAGTAATATCACCGCTATAGCCGGTGGTTCTATGACCGGATACGCGCTCAGGGACGATGAAACGGTCTGGGCCTGGGGGCGCGGCGACCGCGGGGCATTGGGCAGCGGTGACAACGCCAACACTGCGGTTCCGGTGCAGGTGTCGGACCTGGGCAACGTCGTCGCCATTGCCGGAGGCGCGGCGAACGGATACGCGGTGCGCGGTGACGAACGGTCTGGTCATGGGGTGTCGGCAGCCTCGGCGCGTTGGGCAACAACAGCACGGCCGACAGCTCGGTGCCGGTACAGGTCTCTGGACTGACCAACGTCATCGGTGTCGCCGGCGGGGAGCTGACCGGATACGCGTTGCGCAACGACGGAACGGTCTGGGCCTGGGGCCAGGGCGCGTACGGCAGACTGGGCAACGGCGGAACGGCGGACAGCTCGGTGCCGGTACAGGTGTCCGGGCTGACCGATGTCATCGCCGTCGCCGGCGGTGATTTCAACGGGTATGCCTTACGCGGAGACGGCACCGTCCGGTCCTGGGGATACGGAAGCAGCGGCGCGCTGGGTGACGGCGGTCCCGCCTTTTCAGAGCCGGTCTCGGCGACGACTCCGGTGCAGGTGTCCGGGCTGACCGATGTCATCGCCATAGAGGCCGGTCAATTGACCGGGTATGCGTTACGCAACGACGGCACCGTCCGATCCTGGGGACACGGCTATTTGGGCGCGCTGGGCAACGGCGGCACGACGGACAGTTATGCGCCGGCGCAGGTCTCGGGGTTGAGTAACGTGACCGCGATTGCTGGGGGTTTTTACAATGGGTACGCCGTACATCGCTGACGGTCGGTTGAAGTGCAGCACATTCGAACGCCACCCACTGGCTTGACGCCACCAGGACCTCGATTCGGCCGGTTCATCAGCCCTCAACTTGACTCATTGTGGGCGGCTGCCCGCGCGTTGATGTGGCGTTGAGTGATGGCGCGTCGCCATTGGGATTCAGCACATCTCGAATTGGGTTGAACTCAGAACTTGCACCCTCGCGCTTGGTGTGAATTCGTCCGCCGCCGGCGATAGTTCGAACAGCGGGGAACTGCGGGTGAGGCAGCAGGTGGTCCGGCGATTGCCGCGGGTGGCGCATACGTCGCAGGGGGACGAAACCGGGCCCGGCTTGGCGCCCATTATTCGGCTGTCGCGGATTGCGGCGGCTGATTTCAGCAGAAGTCCTGGGGTGCGACGGCTCTGAGCAGGCGGCCTGGCGATGGGTCGCCACCGGAGTGGCGACTGCCATGTTTGTCTTCGAGATCTATTGGATTGTCGGCTGGCGATTCATCGACAGCAAGAACAGGGTCATCCGTAAGCTGGCTCAGCTGTGGTTCCAGCCTGTCAAGCCCTCCACCGATCAGATCGAATCGAGTTGAGCATCGAATCGAAGTGAGCATCGAATCGAGTTGAGCAGAGTGCTCCACGCCGAAACGGCATCGGGAGTGGGAATGTTCCCGACACCATGATGCGAGACATCCGCGGAGCCTGTCGTGCCGCGGTGTTTGACGCCGTCAGGCTGGGCTGACCCCGCTGCTCACGCCGCGCCGCCGGCCGTATACCCCACCTGCGCTGTAGCCGGCGAGGTCGGCGGCGAGAGCCAGGCCCAGCCAGAGGTAATCCAGACCGTTGACGCCGTTGGGTGCGACCAGGACGTACATCAGCGTGGTCCAGGGGATGAACAGGAACCCGAGGAACGGCAGGAAGAACGACCCGAAGGTCGCGCTCCAGCGCAGGGGCTCGACCAGCCACCAGATCGCGATGGCCGTCCTTGGTCCGAATGCCAGCAGGATCAGGAAGAGACACATGATCATCATCCTGGGAGCCAGGCCCCGGTCCGGGCATCGCCTGGGCTGGATGAAAGACCCTACGGGTTCGTTCAGCGTCGACGACCGCGAGCCGGGCTTCGCCCCGACGTTCCCGAGGTTCAGACCCGGGCCGTGTCCTTGCGGAACCGCCAAATGGCACCGCCGGTGAAGATCGCCAGCCAGGCCAGCACATTCACCACGTCGGTCGCCGTGGGCGCTTCACCGGTGAGCGGCGCATGGACCAGTTCGTTCAGGCCGTACAGCGGTGTGTACACCGCGATGTCCTGGAACAACTCGCTCATCTGATCCAGCGGAATGAACAAGCCGCCGCCGAAGGCGAACAACACCAACGCGAAGGACAGGATCTGCATCACGTTCTCGGTGGGCAGCAGGTAGCCCATGAACAGCCCGAACGCCGCGAACACCAGCGAACCGATCCAGACGCAGAGCCCGGTGATGATCCACAGCTGCACCGGCATCGAGGGTCCGCCGGTGATCAGGCCGGTGGCGTACACGGCGAGCACCGACCCGAGGCCGAGGACCAGCGCGGTGAGCATCTTGATGGCGACGTAGGCGAACGGCGCCAGCGGGGTCAGCCGTAGCTGCCGGCTCCAGCCGGCGGCGCGTTCGACCGACACCATCGCGCCGCCGCTGGTGGTCGCCAGGATCGCGCCGTACAGCGCCATGCTGATCATGACGTAGGCCGACACGTTGCCGTTGCCGACAGCGTCGCCGGCGTATTGCGCGTTCAACCCGAAGACCAGGAAGAAAACGACCGGCAGCACGATCGAGAAGATCAGGGTCCGCCGATTGCGCAGCAGCCTGCGCACCTCGATGGCCAGAATCGTCACGTTGAAACCGCCTAGGCCGGGGGCGCGGCGGGTGGTGAGGTCCGGGGTCGGCCGGCCGGTGATGCTCATGAGGAGGCTCCTTGCTCGCCGGTGGCGGCATCGTCGCTGGTCAGCGCGATGAAGGCGTCCTCGAGGGCGCGAGCGGTGATCTCCAGATCGTGCGCTGCCGAGGTCGTCAGCAGGTATCTGGCCACCGCGTCGGATTGGCCGGTGTGCACCAGCACCGTGTCGCCGTTGACCTCGACGTGGCCGAAGCCGGGGATCGTCGAGAGTGCGGTCCGGTCGGCGCCGGGCAGGGTGGCCCGCACGGTGCGCCCGGCTGCCGTCGCCTTGATCTGCGCGGCGGTACCGTCAGCGACGATCTTCCCGTGCCTGATCAGGACGATCCGGTCCGAGTAATCGTCAGCCTCCTCCAGGTAGTGGGTGGCGAACAGCACCGTGCGGCCACGGTCGGCGTCCTGACGGATCGCCGACCAGAAGCTGCGTCGGCCCTCGACGTCCATCCCCGTGGTCGGCTCGTCCAGGATCAGCAATTCCGGATCGGACAACAGGGCCATCGCGAACCGCAGGCGCTGCTGTTCTCCGCCCGAGCATTTTCCGACCTTGCGGTCGCCGATGGCGGTGATCCCGGCTCGGTCCAGCACCTCCCTCACCGGCCTGGGCTGGGTGAACAGGCTCGCGGTGTACCGGGCGGTTTCCTCGACCGTGAGGTCCTTGAGCAGGCCGCCGGTCTGCAGCACCGCGGACACCAATCCCCTGGCGATCGCCTGGTGCGGGGTCATTCCCAACACGAGAACCTCGCCGGTGTTCGGTCGCGACAGACCCAGGATCACGTCGATCGTCGACGTCTTGCCGGCGCCGTTCGGACCGAGAAGGGCGACAATCTCCCCCGACGCGATACTCAAGTCGATTCCGTCGACCGCCTGGACCGAACCGAAACTCTTGTGCACTCCGCGCAGTTCCACCGCGAGCGGGGCCGGCACCGCGTTCGGCGAGCTCTCACCGGGCAAGGCATAGGTTGTGGCCGTCATGGACCCAGTGTGGCGCAACGGAATGTTCATTGGAGATCGGCCGTGACCACCTTCCGATCATGCCCAGCTGGAGTTGGTTTTCTCCGTTGCGCTGCGTGACGGTGCGTCTCCATCGAGAAGTTTCGTGGACCGGCGTCACCTTGTCGAGTACCCGCCGATCGCAAAACAAAGGAATGGTGTTCGGTAGAAGTAGAATCGTGCCATGGGGGCGGGGCAAGAAATACAGCACGATTCTTCGCGTTTTTCTCCGACGAACTGGTGGCCACCGCCCCGGTGGAACGCGCTTTTTCGCTGAGCGATCACCGACTGCCGCGCGAGAACAGCGGCTCCGACCGCCACAGGCTCCTAACGGCGCACGAATCGGGGACCAACGGCTCTCGTCACCCCCACCCGAGGCGCGGACCGTGCTACCTCTGGGCGGTAAACGCGCGCTGCACGGCGCGCCGGAAACCCGTCCGGCCGGGGGCACCGACGTGAACCACATCAAGGAACCGAAGACCGTGGTCGACCGGCCCTGTGCCGAACCCAGCTGCCGGCACCTGCGCACCGCGCACCGTGACGGCACCGGAACCGGCCCCGAGGCCGGCACCGGCTGCCGGCTGTGCGACTGTTGGATCTACACCAGCCGGTCCCCGCTGTTCGGCAGGCGGGTGTTCTGGGCGACCATCGGAATGGTCGGCCGCGGATGGGCGGCCGCGGATGGGCGGCCCCGGTGAGCCGGCGCCGGTGAGCTGCCGACCCACTCAGCCATCTGGCTGTGGGTGGAGATCCGGACCCCCGCCGGCGGCGGAGCAGGAACCTTGCTCGCCGCCGCGATCATGTGCGGACTCGGCACACGGCAGGCCGGGAGGGCACCGACCGCCGGTCATGACCACCCGCCGAGCCGCACCTCGAACGACCGGTCGCGAATCCGGATCGCCCCAGGGCGCATTAAGGTGAGCGGCCATGACCGCCGACGCTTCTCGACGCCTTGTGCTGCGGGCGGCGGCGCTGACGCTCCTCGCGGCCGGTGCGGCCGGCTGCACGAACGGCGTGCTGTCGGCAGAGTCAGCTGCATCATCAGCAACATCGTCGACGGCGAGCCTGGTGCCCAGCAGCGCGGCAGCGTCAACGGCTGCTGGTTCCCGGACCACGAGGTCGTCATCGACGACCTCATCCGCAGCGGCGCCGTCCCCGGCAGCGTCGACCGCTCTGGGCGCGCCGGCATCTGCTGCGCCGACCCCGCCAGGCGGACCCTCGGTCGAGATCGGCACCGGCCCGGCCGGCAGTCAGCAGGTCGCCCTGACGTTCCACGGCGGCGGCGACCCCGCGACGGCACAGTCGATCCTGGAGATCGCGGCCGACCGCGGCGCCCACCTCACCGTGCTGGCCATCGGCACCTGGCTGGAGGCCAACCCCGCGATGGCGGCCGCGATCGTCGGCGGCGGACACGACCTGGGCAATCACACCTGGAGCCATCCGGTGCTCTCCGACCTCGGCACGGACGACGTCCGCGTGGAGATCACCCGCTGCCGGGACCTGCTGATCCAGCTCACCGGATCGCCAGGGCCGTTCTTCCGGACCTCTAGCGGGCAGCACGCCTCGGCAGTGATCCTGGCCGAGGCCGGTGCGGCCGGCTATCCGCTGACGCTGTCCTACGACATCGACCCGCAGGACTGGACCGATCCGGGCGCCGCGGCCGTTCGGGACGGTGCGGCCCAGGCGGCCGGTGGGTCGATCGTCAGCCTGCACTTCGGTCATCCCGGTACTGTCGATGCGCTCCCCGGCATCCTGGACGACCTGCAGGCGCGGGGGCTGCAGGCGGTCAGCGCCAGCACCCTACTGGCCGGCTGAGGCGGCGCGCTGCCGGTCGCCGGACGCTGGTAGATGATGGGCACCAGACAGATCAGCACCTGAAGATCAGCACCTGTACCACCGGATGGGAGGAACGGATGGACGACCACCAAGTCCTGGCGCAGATCAGCAGCCTGATCGCGGAGGAACACGAGATCAGAGAGCAGCGTCAGAGCGGCGGGCTCGACTCCGTCGATGAGCGGGCCCGACTGGCACAGCTCGAGCAGGCGCTGGATCAATGCTGGGACCTGTTGCGGCAACGACGTGCCCGTAAGGAATTCGGACAGGACGAATCGGACGCCACCGTACGGCCCGTCGAGGAAGTAGAGAATTACCTCCAGTAAGCAACAGCAAGAGACCCGCCCGCGACTTGACACTGTCGCGAACAATGCGGTTTGCTGAGAATTGTTGCCCCAACAGCCGGCTGGGAAACGGTGACGCCGCACCGCCGCGTCACCGCGAGAAGAACTCGCCGCCCACCCTGTCGTCTCTCGTCCATGGCCACCTGCCCGAGTGCGCGATCGTCGAGACTTCCAGTGCGCCAACAACTTTCACCGGCGCCCCGAGCTGGCCCACCAGTGTCGGGACAAGGATCACACATGGACCGTCAGCAACTCGCAGCCGACGACGTGCTCAGGAATCTGCCCTCACACGGCTGGACGGCCGGCTGGACCGGCCGCCGGGACCGGGCGCTGATCGTGCTCTCGCAGGTGGCGGACCTGCCGTACCAGCGGATCGCCCGCCTCTCCGCCGGCGATATCAGCTTCGCGGACGGCGCCGCGACTATTGACGGGCCGGACGGAGCCACGACCGTTGCGCCCGAGCAGCAACGGCCTGCTGTGCGCTCCGTGTGCGCTCGCTCGATGGCTGCATGCCCTCGACCTGACCGTCGTCTATGCGGACACCATCGTGATCGCATCCGTCATCGGCCGGGCTGCACCGCTCACCGCCCAGTCGCCGCACGTGTGTCAAAACCCGCAACAGATCAACGCGGCCACCCGGGACGTCCCGGCATTGCCGACCATCGACGCCTGGGGAATCCTTGCGCCGCAACGACTCTCCAATCGCCCCCACCCGCGACCGTATCTCACCCGGGCAGCCGGGCCGACCACCACGCAGCACTCCTCCGCGTCACCGGCGACGGCGGCAGTTGGCGAAGTCCGGCACGGTGTCGGTGCCGGTGGCGCGCATCCCGCCGATCGCGGACTCATCGGCGCAGGTCGGCCTGATCACGGCGCCGGGATCACGCAGGTCGCACCCGGCATCGATGTGACCGAACTGCGCGCCGGCGCTCTCGAGAAACGGATGCGCCAAATCCTGGATTACGCGGGCAATCGCGACAACTGACAACCCATCTGCGGAGCTTTGTCCTTTATCTGTGCAATTCACCGTCGATTTCGTGGGTGCCGATCCCATCGTGAGGGCGCATGCTCCCCGGCGACCTGGCGAACGTCGCCGCGCACATCCACCGCTCGTTGCATCCCGATATCGGCGTGCCAATGCGGCCGATGACGGGACTTTCGTCCTGGAAGGCATGACCTATGCCGGTGCTGGTCGGCTCCGCCGAGCGGTGTGATGGAACCACAACAGAAACGAGTTCTCGGTCGTCTCGAGTGCTCACGGATGCAGTCACCCCATCGCTGTAGCGGCGGCCGATGCCCGGCCGCCGGGTGGGTGACGTGGTTCCCCGCACCCGCCGTCACATGGTCGCCGACGCCCGGCGTGCCGACGGCGGAAAGGGGGCCTCACCCGGCACCGACGACAGGCGATGAGCTCACGGGGGAACACCATATGGTGGCGGCAGCACGTCCATTCCGCGGTATCGCCCGACGCCGACCGTCGAGCAAAACGCGACGCCTACCAACGAGTCTCATCGTGGTGACCGTCGCTCTGCTGCTCTCCGCGTGCACCTCGGGCGGCGGCTCGAGCGACACCACCAGCAGCACTGCGCCGCCGGCTACCAGCCCCTGCGCGGGTCCGAACGGCGTCGGCGGACCGGTACCGGCGGGCCTCGGCCCTGGCGACCTGGTCTCCGCGGTCGACCTGACGCCGACCAATGCCGGCAGCCCGGGATTTCCGACCGGCGCGCGTGTCTGGCGAATGCTCTACGTCTCCACCGGCGTCGACGAGGCCGATCTGCAGTTGATCTGCGGGCTGGCGGCGGCACCCACCGCCGGTCCGGCGTCCGTCGAGGGCCACGGCCGGCTGCTGAACTGGACTCACGGAACGGTCGGCGTGGCCCAGTACTGCCTGCCCTCGAGCGATCCGGCCGGCATGTTCTGGGGCAAGATGGCCGGCGGTATCAACGCGATCGCCTGGGGCAGCGATCTCGGCAAGCACGAGGGAAACCCGGCCGGCGGACTGCTGCAATACGCGATGAACCAGGGAATGCTTGTCACGGCAACGGAATACCAGCCGAACGACGCCTATGTGGTCGGCAAGATGGAGGCGTCCGACGCCCTTGACGCCGCCCGCGCAGGCACCCAGCTCATGCGAGGAGAATTCGCCGCCACCGCCCCGCCGAAATACGACATGGTGATCTGGGGCCATTCGCAGGGTGGCCACGCCGCGCTGTGGGCCGGCCAGCTCGCCGAGACCTATGACGCGGCAACGGTTCCCTCGCACCCGACGTCCCCGACCACACTCGTCGGCGTCGCCGCGCTGGCGCCGGCGAGCACCTTCGTCACGCTGGCCGGGCAGCCCGGAATTCAGCCCGGTGACGGCCTGGCCGACTGGGAAATGCACCAGAACATCGGGCTTGACCTGCTGGCCCAATCACTCCAGATGCAGATCGGGCCCGCTCTGTTCGCCTACATCTTCGGGTCGTGGAATCAGCTCTCCCAGGGCCGGGCACCCACCGCCGCGGCACGATTCCCGGCCTTACCGGTCGCCGATGCGCCGCTGGCGCTGAACTCCGTGGTCACCACGCAGGGAGCGGGCACCGTCAGCACCGTGCAACCGATGTGCCTGACCGGTTCGGCCGCGAAAGGAGTCCAGAAGGCCGTCGCCGACTACTACGACGCCCAGGCCAACCAGATGCTGATCCCCCCGGTGTGGAACCTTCCGGCCGACTACAAATCCGGTGACTATTTCAAGGGTGGGCTCGACCAGACATGCCAGTCGACGACGCTGCCCGCGGTGGCCCAGTGGTGCGGTTGGATGCGCTGGAATCTGCCGGGACCGCTGGGTGAAAACCCGTATGCCAAGGCCCCCATGGTCGCCGGCTCGCCGGTTCCGTTGCTGATCGCGCAGGGATCCGACGACAACATCATTCATTGCATCGCGCCGGATGGGCTTGCGACCGACGAGGTTCCCGGCGCTGCGGACTGCATGTCCAGGGCACTTTTCGACTCCCTCTCGGCCGCGGCGTACTGCGTCCCGGGAGCGACGCAGGGCCATCTCGAGCTCGACACCTTCCGCAAGGTCGAGTTGCGCAGCCCGGGTACGCATTTCTCGATTCCGGGCCAGATCTCGGCGAAGGGCGGGTCGATATCGTCCTCGGATCTGGTGTTCGAAGGATCGCCGCTGCAACGGTTCATGTCGAGCGCCTTCGACCGGTCTGCCACCGCCGGCTGCACCACCGCCGTGCTCAATCCCTGAGCTTGTCCCACCCCCGGAACGCAGCCGCTGAGCTCACCGACCCGGCCGCTCCGGGCCCCCCGGACGACGTCCTCCGCCGTGAATCCCCCGACCGGACCGGCCCCCGACTGGCGCACGGGCAGCCGAGACGGTGACGTCACCCACAACGGGGAACATTCCAGGGCCGATGATGTCATCACTTGATGACATCACTCGCAGACATCTGTCGCTTGTCGAATCCCTGTACTGAAGGATCCCCCGTGTCAACAGTTCTCGCCGAGCCGGCAGCTGCGCCGGCAGATATCGATATCCAGCCCGCCCGCGGTAGAGCCCTGGTGCCCGTCCTGCTGTTCCTGGGCATGGTCGTCTCCGTCATCAGCAGCCTGGGCGCACCGCTGATCCCGACCATCGCCGCCGACTATCACGTCACCCAGGGTGCGGCGCAATGGTCGTTGACGATCGCGCTGCTGGTGGGCGCCGTGACGGCGCCGATCTTGGGCCGACTGGGCGACGGTCCGCACCGCCGGCAGGTGATCCTGAGCATGCTCGGCCTGGTGATGCTTGGCTGCGCACTGGCCGCGCTGCCGTTGGGTTTCGGCGCGCTGCTGGCCGGCCGCGGATTGCAGGGCATCGGCCTCGGCCTGATGCCGCTCGCGATGACCGTGGCCCGCGACCACCTGCCTGCCGAACGGTCACGCAGCGCCGTCGCGGTGCTGTCCATCACCGCATCCGCGGGAGTCGGGCTCGGCTACCCGCTGACCGGCCTGCTCGCCGACAGCTACGGATTCCACGCCCCGTTCTGGTTCGGGGTCGCGATCAGCGCGCTCGCCCTGGCGCTGGCCGCCGCGGTTGTTCCCGGCAGCAACCACCTGCGGCGCCGCCCGCTGGATGGCATCGGCGCGGTCATGCTCAGCGGCGGACTGATCGGGCTGCTGCTCTGCCTGAGTGAGGGCGGCAGTTGGGGGTGGACCTCCGACCGGCTGCTGGCCCTGGCGCTGGTCACCGCGCTGGTGCTGGGCGGTTGGGTGTGGCACGAGCTGCGGACGTCGTACCCCTTGGTGAATCTTCGGTTGATGCGCAACCGGTCCGTGCTGACCGCGAACGCCACCGGCCTGTTGGCCGGGCTGGGCATGTACATGCTGCTGCCGATGGTGACCCGTTACGTCCAGGCGCCGACCTCGACGGGGTACGGCTTCGGCACCTCGATGGTGGTGGCCGGCCTGGTGCTGTTGCCCTTCTCCGTGGCGAGCGTCCTGGCCAGCCGGCTGATGCCGGTGATCGCTCGCCGGCTCGGCCGGTTCCTGGTGCTGCCGCTGGGTTCGTTGGCGCTGGTCGGCGCCATGGTGATCTTCCTGTTCGACCGGGCGCACCTGGCGGACGCATTCCTGATCATGGGCGTGGCCGGGCTCGGCGTCGGGCTGACCTTCGCGGCCATTCCGGGGCTGATCGTCCGGTCGGTGCCTGCCGAGGAGACCGGCAGCGCGCTGGGCGTGAACCAGGTGCTGCGGCAGATCGGCTTCTCGATCGGCAGCGCGCTCGGCGCGACCATCCTGACCGCGCACACGGTGGCACCGGATACTCTTCCGACCAGCGCCGGGTACACCGTGTCGGCCCTTGTCGGGGTCGTGTTGTGCCTGCTCGCGGCTGCGGTGAGCTTCGTGCTGCCCTCCCGGCAGAGCTCCCCGCTGTCAGCCCCGACGATGGACCGCGCCGAGGAACGGATGCTGGTGGACGAGAGCGTCGACGGAACGGCGGGCGGCGTCATGCTGCTCGAGACGGAATCTCCCGAATCGGACCCCCGCCGATCGGACTCCCGGCGATCCGCCCCGAACGAGGGGTATCCCACCGAGCAGGCCCGCCACGGCCGGCATCGGCCCTCACCGTGGCGCGTCCCGGTGGGAGAACTGCTGCCGGCCTGGCGATGACAGTGGCATGACACAAGCGACGACACTGGCATGACCGACCCCAAGGGTGCTTCCGCCCCGCGACGCCGCGACGCGGCCGGCAGCCGGCAGGCCCTGCTGGTTGCCGCCCGGACGCTGTTCAACGAACGCGGTTTCGACCGCACCACCATCCGCGACATCGGCGAGCTCGCCGGTCTCGACCCGACCCTGATCGCGCGGTATTTCGGCAGCAAGTCGGGGCTGTACCTGGCCATCCTGCGGACGGACTTCGCCGCGGAGGAAGCCGAGTCCCCCCGCGACCTGTTCGACAGGGAACGGATGATCGAACTGCTGGACCGGGTGCAACGCCGGGGACCCGGCCCGGTGGTCGCGTCCGCGCTGCGGGCGGACGGGGATCCGTCGGTGCACGACGAGGCACTGGCGGCCTTCACCGAGCGGCTGGTCGATCCGCTGGTTCGCCGGCTGGAGTCCGGCGGGGTGAGCGAATCGAGGTTGCGCGCGGAACTCGTCGCGGCCGCGTTCGTCGGCGTCGCGGTCGGCCGGCACGCCGACGCCTTCCCAACATTGTCCGGCGCGCCGGCCGAGCAGATCGCCGCGCTGCTGCTGGACTCCCTGGGCCGGCTCGAAGATCCTTCGGGCCGAGCCACGTGACGACACCCGCGGGAGGGTGCCGTGCGGGTCCTGTTCGACGGGGAGATGCAGCTCCAGTACGCCTTCTGCACCTGCTGCCGTGGAATACCGAGTACTACGAACTGATCTCCGCGCGGGGCGGACAAGCCAACGGGCTGTGCGGTGCAGCGCAGCCCGGCGTCCTCGCGATGGCGACCGGCCTGCACACCGGATCCGTACCCGTGCGGGTGGAGGCCCTGGACCGCGCACCCTCGTCGGTTGCCGATTGGGAAGAGGT
Organism: Mycobacteriales bacterium; assembly: GCA_038322925.1. GTDB lineage: Bacteria > Actinomycetota > Actinomycetes > Mycobacteriales > Nakamurellaceae > Nakamurella. The sequence goes on along the minus strand of JBBQGJ010000090.1, from coordinate 6,244 downwards.
GGTCGAGGTTTCGCTGATCGTGGGGACCACGCAATACTGCCTAGCCGCCTTCGACAGCGGCGCGGAGGTCACCCTGCCCGCGCCGGGCGGCTACCGGGTGCGCTGGTCCGCCACAGGCATGCAGGAGGCGTGTGAGGGGCCATAGATTCGGATGGACGACGACCCGGCGTTGGACAGGTACCTGATGCAACTGTGGCCGGCACCGCCGGCGCATGATGCGGTGCTTCGGCAGACCAGTGCGATCGCCGGGTACTGGCACGGCGTCGCCCTGGACACTCCACCTCCTCCCCCGCCGCCCACCGCGACCGAATTGGCGAACATCGCCGCCGCGGAAGAGGCCGAAATGCTGGCGCAGCAACAACAGTTCGAGGACGCCCGCGAATTGCACCTGTGGAGCGGTCAGCGGCCCACCGACCAGGTGCGGGCGATCGGGTGGCCCACCCCGCAACTCGCTCGACGTGACCGTGCCCTCGTCGACCGCCTCGCCGCGCTGCCGCCGGATCGCCAGCGCACGATCGCGCGATGGGCCGCTCGTCGCGCGTGCGAGATCGCCCGCATCGACGGGCTGGACTGGGTGGCGGCCGGGCTGGCGGCACTGGGATCGCGGTGCGCCGCTGCCGGCACCGCTGACCGACTGGAATGCGGTGTGGGATCGACTGTTTCCCGGCGCCACCGTGGTGGCGACCGTGTTGGCTGATGACGTGAGGGACGCGGACCGGCCGATTGCCGCCGAGTCGATCGTCATCACGACCGTGCAGGCGGCGGCCGACGACAACCCCGCCCGGGCGGTGACAGGCGCCGTCGACACGTTGACCCATGGGGCCGCGCCGCCATCGGTGATCCTTGGCGAGGTCCGCGCCCGGTTCGATCTTGGGTAGCTGTCCGGGCCAATGAATTCAAGGCTTCGACGGATCCACCAGCGTGGGCTCCAGGGGAATCATGTCGAAGTCAATGACGTCGTTATCGGGCAAGAATTGCATCAACCGATCACTGATTCCGAACCCGAAATACGGGCCTGAATGTTCGGCAGCCACCGCTCGTCAGCTGGTGATGTCCTTGGTGCCGAACCGGGCCCACGCGGCGGCGAGGAAGATCGCTCCGTAGACCACCGCGCTGACGATGCCGGGGACGATCTGGTCGGTGGAGATGGGGTAGCGGAGCAGGTCACCGAACGACAGCCAGTAATGCGTCGGCAGGTACGGGTGGATCGCCGAGAGCTGCGTCACCGAATCCAGGATCTGACTGAGCAGCGCGAGCCCCACGACGGCGATGGTGGCGCCGATGGGCTGCTCGGTCAGCGTCGACACGAACAACCCCATGGCACCGAACGCCGCCAGGCAGATCACCAGGTAACCGCAGACCAGCAGCAGCCGCCAGAGCCCCATCGCAGTCGAGACCTGTGTCCCGGACAGCAATGTCACCGGCCCGGCGCCGAACAACGCGAGCCCGAACCCGACGCCGACGACGGCGACCAGCAGCACCGCGGTGATGGTGGCGATGAGCACGCCCAGGTATTTGACCGCCAGCAGCCGGGTCCGTTGCACGGGTCGGGCCAGCAGGTACCGCAGGGTGCCGACGTTCGCCTCGCCGGCCACCGCGTCACCGGCTACGACCGCGACTGCCAGCGGCAGGAACAGCGGCAGCTCGACTGTCAGCGCGGCCAGCCCGACGAACAGCCCGTTGTTGGTGGCCTGGCCGATGAAGCCACCCTCACCGCCGCCGCCACGCGGGGATCCGCTGTACCTGACCGCGAACGCGATGATGATCGGCACCACGGCGAGCACCGCCATGCCGGCGATGTTGCGGCGCCTTCCGTAGATCAGCCTCAGTTCCGAGCGCAGGAACCTGGTGGACATCCGACGCGATCGGACCGGCGGGAATTCTTGCCGGTCAACGGCACTCGCGTCGGACGGCACCTGCGACAGTGCTTCAGCCGCTGACACCGAAACCCTCCCCCGTCAAGGTCACGAAGACGTCTTCCAGGTTCACCGGTACCGGTCCGAACGCGAGCACCGGCACCTCGTCGTGCACCAGCGCGGCGATCACCCACTCGGGGTCGGCGCTGCCGAGCAGCGCGGTGACCTCACCGCTGGACTGCCCACTGGTCTGGGCGCCCTCGGCGATGATGTCCTGCAGGCCGAGCCGGGTCAGGCTGGCGGCCGCCAGCTCCGGACGCGTCGTGTGCACCCGAATGCGCTGCGCTGTCTGCGATCTCAGGTCGCTGAGCCGGGATTGCGCGACCAGCTTGCCGACATGCATGACGCCGACGTGGGTGCAGATCTGTTCGACCTCGGACAGCAGGTGGGTGGAGAGCAGCACCGTGACGCCACCGGCGGCCAGGTCGGTGACCAGCGACCGCACCTCGCGGGTGCCCTGCGGGTCGAGGCCGTTGGTCGGCTCGTCGAGAATGAGCAACTGCCGGGGTTGCAGCAGCGCAGCCGCGATGCCCAGGCGCTGTCGCATGCCCAGCGAGTAATTCCGGAAACGCTTGCCGGCCGCTGCGCTCAGCCCGACCCTTTCCAGTGCCCCGGCGATCCGCTCTGCGCAATTCGCCGGGTCCGCCATGCGGTCCGCGGCGTCCAATCGGCGGAGGTTGTCCCGGCCGGACAGGTAGGGGTGGAACGCCGGGCCCTCGACCAGCGCGCCGACCCGCGGCAGCACCCGCTGGGAGTCCTCCGGGATCCGGCCGCCGAGCAGGGTGTTGGTCCCCGCGGTGGGCCTGACCAGGCCGAGCAGCATCCTGATCGTCGTCGTCTTGCCCGAGCCGTTCGGGCCGAGGAACCCGTACACGGCGCCGTGCGGCACAGCGAGAGCGATGTGATCGACGGCGACCTGGCCGCCGCGGAATCGCTTGGTCAGGCCGTCGGAGGTCACCGCGAAGCCGTCACCGCTGATCCCCGACATCGCCGTCGACTGTAGCGGCAGAACGGCCGGGCCGGCCGCCGGCAGGGTGCCGGCGACCGGTGGGGCGGGGTCGGACGGCGTGACCGACGTGCCGACCGGCGAGGTCACTGGGCTGCCGCCCGGTACAGCAGGTCGGGGGCAACCGCGCCGGCGATGATCCGGCCGTCATCGGTGATCAGCACGGAGAACAGCGCCGACTGCAGCAACCGGCCGCTGCCCCAGTCGCCGCTGACCGCGGGCAGGGCACTCAGGATCGCGTTCAGGTCGGCGGCAGAACCGCGTGCGGCGGGCCCGCCGGGGGTGGTGCCGGTGGTCGGCGGAGCGGACGAGTCCGGGGCGGTGGTGTCCGGGGTGGTCGCAGTCGTCGGCACCTTCGCCACCAGCACGGACGTCCAGCCGGTGCCGACAGTCGTGGGCTCCGCCGCGCCGGCCGGGCGTGCCGCCTTCGGGACTACGGGCTGGTCGGGCGCTGCGGCACCGGCCTGGCTACCCAGCGTTGACTCGGTCACCGTGGCGCCCGGCGGCGGGGAGAACTGGAAATTGGCCGCCTCGGGCGCGTCGAAGCTGACCCGGCTGAAGCCCACCTGGAACGCCGGTGTCGGCGCGCCCTTGGCGAACACCTGCACCCGCAGCGGGATGTGCTGCTCGGCGTCGATGGCGATGCGCACCTGACCGACCAGTGACCTGTCGTCCTTGGGTTCGAGCACGAGTTCGTACGCGGACCGTCCGGCAATCTCGGCGGTGCCGTCGGTGGTCACCGTGGTGGTCGGGTCGATGGCCGCCAGCGCCGCGTCCGCGGCCTGCTGCGGGGTCATCGCGGCGGCGCTGGAATCGGGGTGCTCGGCCAGCGCCTTGTCCCCCGCGCCGGCCGGCAACTGGTAGTGGGTGGCCGTGTTGCTGTCACTGGCCCAGGTCCAGACGTCGGACCCGTTGCGCACCACGTCGGACTCGCCCAGCGTGCCCTGCAGGGCGACCCGCTGCTGGTCCTCGCCCGCGTACCAGACCCGCAGCGTGTGGGTGCCGGAAGCCAGCGCGGTGAAGTTCGAGCTGCCCTGGCCGCCGACCTGCACCGGCAGTTCCGGCAGGCCCAGCGCGGCGTCCTGCACCACGGTGCCGGACAGCCAGGTCAGGCTGGCGTTCTGTACGTCAACCAGCAGTTCCGCCGCGCTGCGGGGTGGCAGCGGTGGAGACGCGTCGGCGGTCACCGCGGAGATTGCGGCGGCGCCAAGGGCGATGGCGACCACAGCCCCTGGCACCGCCCAGCGGATCGCGGGCCGGTGGATCAACGAAGTCTTGGCGTCGGTCACTTGCTACACACTCATTCCTGGGTTCCTTGACGGGTGGCGCAGATCCCATCGTGAGCCAGGCATGCTGAGAGCAGCTTGAGAATGTGCGCCGGACAGGCCCGACGGAAACGTGAAGGGAGGGTGGGCGGATGCGGTTGCTGGTGGTCGAGGACGAGGCTCGGCTCGCCCGTGCGCTGCAAAAAGGTTTGCGCTCAGAGGGTTTCGCCGTCGACCTGAGTCATGACGGCGCCGCCGGGCTGGAATCCGCCCGGTCCGGCAACTACGACGCCATCGTGCTGGACGTCATGCTGCCGCGGCTGTCCGGGTACGAGGTGGTGCGGGCGCTGCGCCGGGACCGGAACTGGGTGCCGGTGCTGATGCTGTCGGCGAAGGACGGCGAGTTCGACGAGGCCGACGGCCTGGACGTCGGCGCGGACGATTACCTGACCAAGCCGTTCAGCTACGTCGTGCTGGTCGCCAGGCTCCGCGCGCTGCTGCGTCGCGGGGCGCCGGAGCGACCCGCCGTGCTGGCTGCCGGCGACCTGGTGCTGGACCCCGCGGCCAAGCAGGTAGCGCGGGGAGACACGCCGATTTCCCTGACCGCGCGCGAGTTCTCGCTGCTGGAGTACCTGATGCGACGGCCCGGCGAAGTGGTCAGCCGGTTCGATCTGCTCGAGCACGTCTGGGATGCCTATGGCACCAGTGAGGCGAACGTGGTGGAGGTGTACGTCGGGTACCTGCGGCGCAAGATCGACACACCGTTCGGCCGCGCCGCCGTGACGACGGTGCGCGGCGTCGGGTACCGGCTCGAAACCGACGGCGGCTGACCGGGTGGCTGGTCCGGCCGGATCTCCGCAAACCGCGAGCGCACGAGCGCGCGGGCTGAGCCTGCGGGTGCGCCTGGTGCTGTTGAGCTCGGCGGCGCTGGCCATCGGCCTGGCGATCGGCGTGGTCGCGCTGACCGCGGTGCTGCGGTTCGGGCTTGAGCGGGCCACCGACGACGCCGCCAACCGCACCGCGGACGAGGTGGCCTCGCTGCTCGACGAGGGTCGCCTCCCGGACCCGATCCCGGTCGGCGGAACCACCCTGGTGCAGGTGCTGGACGAGCAGGGCCGAGTGCTGGCGGCGTCGGCGGGGGCGGATCGACTGGTCGCCGCGCTGCCGCCGGAGCAGCTGACCGCGGCGCTCTCCGGCCCGCAGACAGTCTCCGGCGCGTCGTTCGGCGTCAACGGACCGATGCGGGTGGTCGCCCAGCGTGCCGGTCCCTCGTCATCGCCGGGAATCGTGGTCGTCGGAGTGCCGGCCGGTGACATCGACGACGCCGTCCGCATCGCGCGCACCGCGCTGATCGTCGGCTACGCCGTGCTGCTGGCCGCGTTGGCAGCGGTCGCCTGGCGGCTGGTCGGCGCCACCCTGCGGCCGGTCGAAGCGCTGCGGGCCGGCGCCGAGAAGATCACCGGCGCGGGGTCGAACGACACCCTGCCGGTACCCAGGTCCGCGGACGAGATCCGGCGCCTGGCAGACACCTTGAACGGCATGCTGGACCGGCTCGAGTCGTCCCGGCGCCGGCAACAAGCGTTCGTCGCGGACGCTGCCCATGAGTTGCGCTCGCCGCTGGCCAGCCTGCGCACCCAGCTCGACGTCGCCATCGTCACCGGCACCGAACCGGACACCGCCGACCTGCTCGCCGAGGTCGATCGGCTCACCGAACTGGTCGACGACCTGCTGCTGCTGGCCCGTGCCGATGACGCGGCGCCGCCGGCACGGGAGGTGGTGGACCTCGCCGACCTCGCGCAGCAGGTGGTTGCCCGGTACGCCGACGCCAGGCTGCCGGTGACCTTTGTACGGATGGGCGCCGGCATCGTCTCCGTGGAGGCGAACCCGACCGCACTCGCCCGGGTGCTGGCCAACATCGTCGACAACGCCGTCCGGTACGCCTCGACACGAGTGGCGGTTTCGGTCGGGTCGGCGGCCGGCGGCGGGGGGGTTCTGGGCGTCACCGATGTAGGACCAGGCATCCCCGCCGCCGACCCGGCCCGGGTGTTCGAACGGTT
>JBBQGJ010000089.1:0-19237 GCA_038322925.1 Mycobacteriales bacterium | reverse complement strand
ATCACAGCAAGTTCGGGCGGGACGAGTTTGCCCACGTTGCCGACCTATCCGAGGTCGACACGATCATCACCGACAGCGAGGTTGATGCCGACATGGCCCGAGAGATCGAAGACGCGGGACCGGAGGTGATCCGGGTATGACGGAACCAGCACCCTCGCGGGTGGTCACCGTGACTCCCAACCCGAGCCTGGACCACACCGTCGAGGTTCCTGTCCTGCAGGTCGGGGAGGTGCAGCGCACCAGCCAGGCTCTGGTAGAGGCCGGCGGCAAGGGTGTCAACGTGGCCCGCGTGCTGGCCAAGCACGGCCACCGGACCACGGCCGTGCTGCCCGCCGGTGACGACGCCCAACGAATGGTGGGATTGCTGACGCCGCAACAGGTCTCGACAAAGACCGTGCGCATCGACGGTGCCATCCGGACGAACATCGCGGTCGTCGAGAAGGACGGCACCACCACCAAGCTCAACGAGCCGGGTGCCCACCTGTCGCAGGCCGACGTCGGCGCGCTGCTGGCTGCGGTCAACGAAGAGCTCGCTGCCGATCCCGCGCCCGGCTGGCTGGTGGCCGCCGGCAGCCTGCCGGCCGGCGCTCCCGACGACTTCTACGCCCAGGTCACCAAGGCCGCGGTTGCCGCCGGGGTTCCGGTGGCGATCGACACCTCGGGGCCGGCGCTGGCCGCAGCGGTCGATGCCGGGGCGACGGTCATCAAACCCAACCTGGAAGAGCTCCAGGAACTGGTGACCGGCGAGCTGGTGACCGTCGGCGACGTCGTCGACGCAGCCCGCCAGCTCCGCGAACGCGGCACCAAGGAACTGCTGGTCAGCCTGGGCGGGCACGGTGCCCTGCTGATCACCGCCGACGGTTCCTGGTGGGCGGGCGGTCCGCCGCTCGTGCCCCGGAGCACCGTGGGCGCCGGAGACTGCACCTTGTCCGGCTACCTGCATGCCACCGGCAGTCCGGCCGACCGGTTGGCCGGCGCCGTCGCGTGGGGCCGCGCGGCTTGTCTGCTGCCCGGTAGTACCGTGCCCGGGCCGCAAGAAACCCAAGAATGTGCCGGCGCAGTCCGCGTCGTCGCCGATCCCGATCCCCTCCAACCAGTGAAGGACGTCGCATGACAGACCTCATCACCGAAGACCTGGTCATCCTCGATCTCGTCGCCACCGACAAGGTTGATGCCGCCAGGCAACTCGCCCAGAAGCTGCAGGCCGCCGGCCGGGTGACGGACCTCGACGGGTTCCTGGCCGATGTCGCCGCCCGCGAGGCGCAAATGGCGACCGGGATGCCAGGGGGGATCGGCCTGCCGCACGCGCGGTCGGACTATGTCACCGTTCCGTCGCTCGGGTTGGCCCGGGTGCCGGCCGGGGTCGATTTCGGTGCGCCGGATGGTCCGGCCACCCTGGTCTTCCTGATCGCTGCCCCCACCGGTGGCGGCAGCGAGCACCTCACCATCCTGGCCGCGCTGGCGCGGCGGCTGGTGCGTCCCGCGTTCCGCCAGACCATCATCGACGCCCCTGATGCGGCGGCTGTCGCGTCCTACGTCCAAGGAGAGGTTGGAGGACAATGAAGTTCGTCGCAGTCACGTCATGTCCGACGGGCATCGCCCACACGTACATGGCAGCCGAGAACCTGGAGCAGGCCGGCAAGGCTGCCGGGCACGACGTCCAGGTCGAAACCCAGGGCTCGGCCGGAACGGTTCCCCTCTCCGACGACGTCATCGCCGCCGCGGACGGCGTCATCTACGCGGCCGACCTCGAGGTCAAGGGCAAGGCCCGGTTCGCCGGCAAGCCCTACATCGACGTGGGCGTCAAGAAGGCGGTGCACGACGGGGAGGGCGTGATCGCCGCAGCCGTCGCCGCCGTCGAGAACGCCCCGAAGGCGGGCACCCCGGAAGCGGCCGCGATGGCCGCGGCCGCACCCGCACCCCCGTCGAGCGGCGGCGGGACCCGCAACGTTGGCGTCGGCACAAAGGTCCGGCAGTGGCTGATGACCGGTGTGTCCTACATGATCCCGTTCGTCGCCGCCGGCGGCATTCTCATTGCGCTGGGCTTCCTGTTCGGCGGTGAAGGTGTCGTCTACAAGCTGTACGGCTCAGCGAGTCAGCCCGGTGGGATGTGGGAGGGTGTCACCTACCCGGACATCGCGAGTGGTCTGCCCGCCAAATTCTTGTCAGGTGACTTCGATGCAGTGCTCTCCGCGGCGGGATTCGCGGGCATATTGTTCGTGCTGGGTAAAATCTCGTTCTTCCTGCTGGTACCGATCCTGTCCGGCTACATCGCCTTCGCTATCGCGGACCGTCCCGGTCTGGTTCCTGGCATCGTCGGGGGCTTGCTGGCCGGCCTGCTTGGGGCCGGATTCCTTGGCGGTCTGGTCTCCGGCTTCGCCGCCGGCGGCATCGCCTACTACATGACCCGGATAAAGGTGCCGAAGGGCGTTCGAGGCATCATGCCGGTCGTCGTCATCCCACTGGTGTCGGTCACCGTGGTCGGCTTGTTCATGATCTTTGTCGTCGGCAAGCCGATCGCCGCCGCGACCACCTGGCTGACCGACTGGCTGAACGGCCTGTCCGGCTCGACCGCAATACTGCTCGGCGTCATCCTTGGCCTGATGATGGGCTTCGACCTGGGCGGTCCGGTCAACAAGGTGGCGTACACCTTCGCCACAGCGGGGCTCACCACCGCTATCGCCGTACAGAGCACGGGGCAGGCGCAGCCAGCCCTGCAGATCATGGCCGCCGTCATGGCGGCCGGCATGACACCCCCGCTCGGCATGGCATTGGCCACCGCGGTCCGCAGGAAGCTGTGGACGGAGGCGGAGCGGGAGAACGGTCTGGCCTGCTGGCTGCTAGGCGCGTCTTTCATCACCGAGGGTGCCATCCCGTTCGCGGCGGCGCATCCGCTCCGCGTCATCCCGTCGACCATGGCCGGAGCCGCCGTGACCGGTGGTCTGGTCATGTTGTTCGGTAACGAGCTACGGGCTCCGCACGGTGGCATATTCGTCCTTCCGCTGGTTTCCTCGCCGTTCCTGTACCTGCTGGCGATTGCCATCGGCACCGTTATCACTGCCGCCCTGGTCATCCTGCTGATGAGCCTGGACGCGAAGAACACCGAAGAGATCGCCGAGTCCGAGGACGCGATCGAGGGCGTTGCCGCCTGATCGAATCCAGGCTGGCTGTCGGCTTCCAGTCACGCTGACGCCAAGTCCGACTCCCAGCCCGACTCCCAGTCCGACTCCCAGCCCGACTCCCAGTCTGCACAGCCGCGCCGGGGCTGCGACGATGTTCGTCGCAGCCCCGGTCCGGTTCCCCACCGTTCACCGGAGCTTCACGCACCACCCCGTTCCAGACCGTTCGAGACACCAACCAAGGAGTCATCAGATGCCCAGCCGCACCGTCAAGGTCGCCTCCCGCGTCGGACTGCACGCCCGCCCTGCATCGCTGTTCGTGCAGGCCGTCACCGCGACCGGCCTGCCGGTCACGATCGCGAAGACCGGCGGCGACGCCGTCGACGCCAGGAGCATCCTCATGGTGATGGGGCTGGGCGTCGGGAACGACGACGAGGTCACCCTGACCGCCGAGGGTGACGGCGCGGACGACGCTCTCGACCAGCTCGTCAAGCTCCTCGAGATCGATCACGACGCTCCCTGACCACCACCCCCGGTCCTGCCCCGGCGCACCCCGCGGCGGGGTGGGACCGGGCGGAGTACGTTCACACCGCGTGATTTCAGACGGCCCGCGCTGTGCGCCACACCGCCCGACGCGCGGGGACGAGCCCTATCCGTCGCACCAGATCGCTCGAACGAGATCGCTCGAACAAGACACGGGAGTTGAAGCGAACCGATGACGACAAGAACCTCCAACGCTGCTGGATCGAGCGCGGCAACCCCGACCCTGACGGGCATCGGCGTGGGACGGGGGTCGGCGGTGGGGTCGGTCGTCAAACTGGCGGCCGCGGCCAAACCGCCCGTCGACGAAGCCGCAGCCGCGGACACCGCGGCGGCAGAGACGTTGGTACGCAGCTCATTCCAATACGTGGCCGCCAATCTGAAGGTTCGCGCCGCGGCCGCCCAGGCGGCCACCGCGGCCGTCCTGGAAGCCACCTCGTTGATGGCGCAGGATCCCGGCCTGATCGCCGACGTGGAACGCCGGATCGAGGCCGGCACCGGTCCGGCAACCGCGGTCGACCAGGCGGTCGAGGGGTTCTGCAAGATCCTCGAGGCCAGCGGCCCCTACCTGGCCGAGCGGGTCACCGATCTGCGTGACGTGCGGGACCGGATCGTCGCGCACGTGCTGGGCGTCCCGGAGCCGGGTCTGCCCGAAATGACCAAGCCGACCATCGTGGTGGCCAACGATCTCGCGCCGGCCGACACTGCTTCCCTCGACCTCAAACACGTCGTCGGCATCGTCACCGAACTCGGCGGCCCGACAAGTCACACCGCGATCATCGCCGCCCAGCTCGACCTGCCGTGCCTGGTTCGGGTCGAGGGCGCCATGACCCTTCAGGACGACGCCACCATCGCGATCGACGCCGCTCACGGCAGCGTGGTCCTCGACCCGGACGACAGCCTGCGCGAGGCGATCCTGGCCCGCGCCAAGGCCAGGGCCGCGCTCAAGACGGCCACCGGCGGGGCCGGACGCACCAAGGGCGGGCAGAGCGTGCAGCTGCTGGCCAACGTCGGTGCCGTCGAGGACGCCGAGCGCGCCGCCAAGGATGACGTGGAGGGCGTCGGCCTGTTCCGCACCGAGGTGCTGTTCCTGGACGCCGCGACCGCGCCCACCGTCGCCGACCAGGTGACCGCCTACACCAAGGTGTTCAAGGCATTCGGCGAGCGCAAGGTGGTGATCCGCACCCTGGACGCCGGCGCCGACAAGCCGCTGGCGTTTGCACCCAGCGAGGAGGAGGAAAATCCAGCGCTCGGCGTCCGTGGGCTGCGGATGGACCGGCGGTTCCCCCAGCTGCTGGACGACCAGCTCGAGGCCATCGCGAAGGCCGCCAAGGCGACCAGCGCCAAGGTCTGGGTGATGGCGCCGATGGTGTCCACCGTGCACGAGGCCCGCGCGTTCGTCGAACGAGTTCGCTCCCATGGCCTTCCGGTCGCCGGGATGATGATCGAGGTGCCCGCGGCGGCGCTCCGGGCCCGGCACATGATGGAGATCGTCGACTTCGCCAGCATCGGCACCAACGACCTCACGCAGTACGCGATGGCCACCGACCGGATGGCCGGCGAGCTGGCCGAGTTGCTGGATCCCTGGCAGCCCGCCGTGCTCGACCTGATCGCTGCGGCCGGTGCCGCGGGGAAGGCGGTCGGCAAGCCCGTCGGCGTGTGCGGCGAAGCAGCCCGCGATCCACTGCTCGCGCTGGTGCTGGTAGGCCTTGGCATCAGCAGCCTGTCGATGGCCCCGGCCGGCGTCCCGGCCGTGCGGTTCGCGTTGTCCCGCACGGAGATCGAGACCTGCGAGGCCATGGCAGCCGCTGCCAGGAATGCGCAGGACGCCGCCGGCGCCCGGGCCGCGGTGGAGAAGTTGGTCGATCCCGAGGTGCTGCTCGCGTTGTAAGCGCCGCCGATCTGGTCCCGGACCCGGCTGATCACCGTCAGCGGCCATCTCGTGTTGCTGCACGACGTCAGAGGGCCGGAAGTCGTGATCACCCGACCGCGCGACTCACACCACGCGACTCACATTGCGCCACCATGCAGTCCCTCCCCCGGCGGCCCTCGGCATCTGCGCAGTTCAGCCGCGTGTAACTTCGATGGTGATGACCGAGCAGCAGCCCTTCGATCTCGTCCGCCGATATCCGGGTTTCGACCTGCGCCGTTATCCCGCGCATACTGTCGCGGAGGTCACGGTGCGGGCATCCTTCGACAGGGCCGGCAATTCGGCGTTCCGTTCATTGTTCGGCTACATCAGCGGGCAGAACCGCACGAACGCGTCGGTGGCGATGACCGCGCCCGTGGTGCAGGCCGTCGCGCCGACCACAGCCGGTCAGGACACCACCGATCAGAACGGCGGCTCACAGAAGGTCGCGATGACCGCGCCGGTGGTGCAGCGGCCCGCCGGGGACGGCGAGTTCGTCGTCGCGTTCGTGCTGCCGGCGTCCCTGACCGCCGACACCGCGCCGGTACCGACGAATCCCCAGGTGGAAATCCACACCATCCCAGCGGGGCTCGCGGCCGCGGTCGGCTACTCCGGCGGCTGGTCGCAATCCGGCTTCGACAAGCACAGCGCACAACTGCAGCAGGCGGTGCGGGACGCCGGCCTGACACCGATCGGTCCCCCACGCTTCGCCCGCTTCGACCCGCCCTTCAAGCCATGGTTTCTCCGCCGCAACGAGGTCGTCCAGGACGTACGGGAGCCCGCGTAGCCGGGACGCTGGGGTCTGAGCCGCAGTGGTCCAGGATCCGGCGCTACTAAGGGGGGTCGGTAATGCTCTAAGTTGATCTTGTGCCGGTGGAGTTCCTGAGAGATAAGCAGGCTGCGGTGCACGGCCAGTTCATCCGGGAGCCCGGCCGGGCTGAGCTGGAGCGGTTCTTCTTCCTGGACGATACGGACCTGCGGCGGGTGCGGGTGCGCCGTGGCGATACACAATCGGGTCGGGTTCGGGGTGCAGGTGGGGACGGTCCGGTTCTTGGGGCCTTCTTGTCCGATTGGGTGTCGGTCCCTGTCGGTGTGGTCCGGTATGTCGCTGAGCAGGTCGCGCCGACGGCCGAGACCGGCGAGTTGATGCGCCGGTACGCCGAGCGTGACGGACGTTCGTTGGGGCATTCGTGGGAGATCCGGGAGGCGTTGGGTTACCGCGACTTTCCCATTGGCCACCCTCGAAGGACTTACCGCCGCAGCCCGCAAGGGAAACCACGGCGGCCGCCCGCCGGTCATCACCGCCGACATGCTGCACGCCGTTCTCCGGCGCCGGCGCGAACGGCGAGTCAGTCGAACAGATCCGACCGCACCTGATCATCCCCACCGGCAAACGCAAGGGCCAGCACCCCAGCCTGGCCAGCATCTACCGGGCGCTTGCCGAGCACGACAAGGCGCAGACGTACCCCGAGGCCATCGACCAAGCCCACGCCGACTTCGCCGCCCTCCAGGCGAGTACCTGACGGCCCGATCATCGCTGGTCAGCCAAATCCGCCCGGAATTTCGGCGGTTGCACGGCGACCCCAGTACTTGGCGCTTCCCCCGAGGAGACTTTCAGGTCCGTCCGCGACGGACGAGCTGGTTTGGCTACTGATCAGTGCACTGGGACCACCGCTGGCGGCAGGTGAAGGGTGAGGGGCGGCGTCGGCGTGCGCTGTTGCGCCCTGATGAGCAGCGCGAAGGTGACGATCATCGAAACGGCCCAGGGCCACATATACCAGCCGAAGACCAGTTGGCCCACATGGAAGCCGATGAGAGCGATGAGTGCCCAGCGCATCCATCGACCGCCGACCGCGACCAGGACGCCGGCCGCCACCTCGCAGACGATAAGCAGCATGATAAAGAACCCCTGGTGGGGGATTACCAGGGAGTCCCAGGTTTCGCGGACGAAGGCGAACTGTGAGGCTGCGGCGAAGTCATCGTAGTAGGCGGAGCCGCTCAACAGATATAACGCGTTGACGACCGCGCCGAACAGCACCATCAGCACGACAAGAGCGGCCCGGGCGACGTACATCGCGCGGGGGCTGGCACCCGCTCGCAACGCTGCGATCAGCGTTGTTGCCCCGAGTACGAGCCACATGATCTTTTCCACGGTGACCTCCCCATTCCGGTTGTCACCAACCACTGTCAGTGTCGCGGGCAGTTGCGGCTAGGGACGAACGTCCCCCTCGCGAGGTCGGCGCGAGCGGCCGCTCGTTCGGGTGTACGGCGCCGGCTGTCGACCGCAAACTCGATCAGGCCGGCCCGTGGCCAGGTGCATCGCCGGGATGAACCCGGCGTGCGACACCAAATTCGGTCTGTGTCCCGGCCGAGCCGGCTGTCAGGTTTTGGCGCCGACCTCGCTGGTGCGCGCCATGCCCCGTTCGACGGCCTCGATCAGGTACGACCGCAGCTGCGCGGCCGGCACGATGGTGTGCACCGAGCCGACTTCCCGGGCGCGCTCGATGTTGTGGATCTGCTCGAACTCCGCCGCCACCTCGCCGAGCTTGTCCGAGCGGACCGCGGCCCGCAGATCGGCGAGCTGAACCCGCAGCTGGCTGCGCTCTGCCTCATCCTTCTCCGCCGCGAACGCCGATTCGGCCTCCTTGAGCCGCTGGTCGTTCGCGACCCTGGTGTTCACGTCACGGGTGAACACCACCGCCGCGGCCGGCGCGCCGCCGATCACCGACGCGAACGAGCCCTCGACGGCGACCACCTCCATGTTGTCGTTCAACGCGCCGGAGAACACCACGAAGGCGCCGCCGTGGTAGCGGGACACCACGCAGAACACGATCGGGCCGTCGAAATTCACGATGGCACGGCCGATCTCGGCGCCGTACTCCAACTGGATGTTGCGCAGCGACTCCGGTGAGCCGTCGAACCCGGACAGGTTGGCCAGCACCACCAGCGGACGGCTGCCACTGGCCGAGTTGATCGCCCGCGCGGTCTTCTTCGACGACGCCGGGAACAGCGTGCCCGAGGTGAACTGGTCAGGCCCGTCCGCCGGCAGGAAGCCGCGGCGCGGGATCGGCCGGGACTCGATGCCGACGATGACGACCGGGTAGCCGCCCAGGTGCGCGTCGACGACCACCGAGGTGTCCGCGTCGGCCATGCCCGCCCAACGTTCCAGCGTGGCGTGGTCCTGATCGGCGACCGCGTTGATCACCGTGCGGATGTCGAACGGCTTCTTGCGGTCCTTGTTGGTCTCCTCGGAGAAGATGTCGCCGACCGTGGTGAACGGACTGTCCGGGTGCACGTGCGGGAAGCTGCGGACGTCCCGATCCAGCGCGTCGGACGTTTCCGCCCGCCGCGGGAACCGCTCCCCCGGCGCGACGTACGCGTGATCGTAATGAGCGAACAGGATCTCGCAGGCCGCGGACAGGTTCGGTGCCCAGTACTGCGCCTCGCCGTTGGGCCCCATCACCCGGTCATAGCCGCCGATGCCGAAGTTGTCCTCCGCCGAGACGCCGCCGGAGTAGTCCAGCGACATCTTCCCGGTCAGCACCATGGCGCTGTCCGGGGTCATGATCAGGATGCCCCTGGTGTGCTGCAGCATCGTCGCCTCGGCGTTCCAGTACGGCTGCGCACCCACGTTGATGCCGGCGACGATGATGTTGACCTCGCCGCCGCCCTGGGTGAAGGTGATCAGCCGGCGCAGCGCCCGCGCGACACCGTCCATGTTCTCGGTACCGCTGTCCATGGAGATCTTGGCACCCGAAGAGAGGGTGAACCACTCGACCGGGATGCCCTTCTCCTCGGCCAGGTCGATCGCGGCCACCACGGTCGCGCATTCCCGAACCGCAACGGTGCCAAGGGCTTTCGTCGGGTCGCCGAACAGCGCGACGCGGGTGATGCCTTCGGGGTACTTGACCGTCGGGGTGCTGACCAGCCCGGCCACCACGCCGGCGGTGTTCAGGCCGGGAGCCCGGTCGACCGGGACGAAGTTGCCTGCCTCGTCGAAGTCGTATTCGGTGAAGCTGCCGTCCGCGCCGGTCAGCAGCGGCACCAACTCGTAGGGGTAGAGCGTGCCGCGGGCCGCGGAACGCTGCACCTTCTGGGTATAGCCGTCCAGCGGCGCCAGCGGCTCGGTGGGCGGGTCCGATACGGTGACCGAGACCCCGGCCCCGGCCTGGTAGGCGAAATTGATGGCCACGTCCCGCAACGGCTTGTCCGGTTCCTCCCGGAGCCTGGCCAGCACCATGATCTCCTTCAGCCCGGTGCCCAGCGCCAGCGGCGTGCTCAGCTGGGCGAAGCCGGCGAGATCGGCCAGCGGAACCTCGATGGTCGGCCAGACGTGCAGGAACACCCGGTTGTTGTCCAGCCGCTGGCTGCTCTTGCCTGACGCCTGAGCGCGACGGATGCTCTCCAGGCAGGAGGCGAGCACCCGCTCGGCCACCGGGAACCCGGTGACATTCCCCTCCGCTTCCCGTTGCGGGGTGACATCGCGGACCTCGGCGAGGGCCACCAGTCGTTCGTCGGCGGGGTTGTTGGGTGCCACCAGGTGGAACACGTAGATGCCCTCGGGTGCGGGCATTCTGGTGCCGGTGAAGTTCTTCAGCCGCCACAGGTCCAGCCGCTGACCGGTCAGCGGATGCATGCCGCGGATCACCAGTTCCTCGGTGAGCCCGGTGCCGCTGTGCCGGAAGGTGAACTGCTCCACCCGCTCGCTGCCCTGGGAGACGGTGACCGTCACCCGGCGTCCACCGGCCAACGCCGCTTGGCTTTCCAGCGCGCCCTTCACCTCCGCGGACACCTGCTCGGTGTCCTCGGGGGCATCCGGCCAGGACAGGTACAGGTCCGTGACCACGTTCGCCGGATCCGCAAGTTGGCCGGCGAGCCCGTTGGCGGCCGTCAGCGCGGCGGCCAGGTCGGCCTGCTCGGCGGCGGTCGCCACCAGGTGCAGGTCCTGCCCACTGAGTTCGAAATCGCCGGTGACGTAAGGCCTTCCGCCCTCGTGGAAGGTCCGGACGTTCCGCAGCGTGCGGACCTTGTAGTACCGCCGGGTCATCGCCTCGAGCATGGCATCGATCCCGTTGCCGCCGGTGGCCAGCTCCTCGGCGAGCAACCGGATGAGCGGCTCGGGGCTGGCGACCAGGGCGTTGATGCGCTCCGCGTGGTCCGCGGCGGCCGGGTTCGCGGCAAGCTGCCGGAGGTTCTCCCGGACCCCGGAGTAGACCCGATCGCGCGCGGCTTCGATCGCCGGCCGCTCGAAGACCTCGTACCGGATGCTGCGGGCCAGGTCGCCGATCACCGGATACCGGGTACGGGTGGCCACCACGAGACGCTCGACCACGTCGCCGACTTCCTCGCGGACCTTGCCGGTCAACGACGCCCCGGCCGCGCGCCACCGCTCCAACCACGCGGCCACCACCGGGATCTGGTCGCCCACCCGTTCCTGGGCGAGGAACACCCGGTGGACGGCCTCTTCGAGCGCCGGGGTCGGCTCCAGATCGGTGATGCCGTAATTGCGCAGCACCCGCAGCAGCCTGGTCCGGAACGCCTCCGGCAGTCCCTCGCGCTCGACATCCAGCGAGTGCAGGTAGGAGTGGAAGTACTCGCGCGGGCTGTGCACCCGCTCGTCGCTCTCCTCCTCGCGGGCCGGCCGGTTCCGCGAGAGCTCGCACAGGTCGGCGAAGGTGCCGAGCACACTGATGCCGGCGTGCAGCAGCTCGTCATCGTCGACCGGCAGGCTGCCGGCCAGCCTCTCCACGTCGGCCAGCACCGCACGGGCCCGCGCGGCACTCACGTCGAAACCCATGATCAGCCCGCGCAACGTGCCGACATCGGCCAGGATCTGCGACCTGGCGTCGGGCCCGACGTCGACGGCGTCCGCGGAGAACTCGACGGTCGGTGTGGTGGACGCCGCGCCCTCTTCCTCCAGCTTGTCCAGCCGCAGGATGGCGCCGCCCGCGTCGACCTGGGAGTTGACTCCGACCAGGATCTCCCGGACCCGGCCGGAGTACGGGGCCTTGACCGGGGTCTCCATCTTCATCGATTCCAGGATCACGATCGTGTCGCCGGCCGCCACCTCGGTGCCGGCCGCGGCGCGTACCGCGACCACCACCGCCGGCGCGGGCGAGCGCACCATGCCGCCCTCGTCCCGGCTGACCCGATGGCTGACGCTGTCCACCTCTACCAGATGGCCCGCGGGGCCCTGGTTGGCGACGATGTGGTGGCGGCGATCGCCGATGGTCAGCCGGCTCTCGAACGCGGAGAGCCGCTCGAGCTCCACCTCGGCGACCGTGCCGTTGACCTCGATCCGGTACCGCCGGGGGCTGATCTGCGCCACGTTCAAGGCATACGTCTGGCCCTGGTACCCGAGCTCCACCTCCCGGCCGACGGCGTGGTTGGCGCGCGGCCGGCCGCCGCGGGCGGAGCGCAGGAACGCGTCGCGCTCCAGCGCCTCCTCGGATTCGTAGACGTCGGCGGCGACGTACAGCAGCGCCGCGTCGGCATGCGCGGCCACCCGCGGCTCGTCGGTCAGGCCGGCGCGGTCCAGCCACCCGGTGTCCGCGGTGCCGTTGATGACCTCCGGGTGATCCAGCAGTTCCAACAGGAACGACTTGGTCGTGGTCCCGCCCTTGACCACCACCGTGGTCTCCCGCAGCGCGACCCGCAGCCGGGCCATCGCCTCCGGCCGGTCCCGACCCCAGGCGATGATCTTCGCGACCATCGAGTCGTAGTCCGGCGAGATCGCGTCTCCGGTGGCGATGCCGGTGTCCACCCGGATCCCCGGGCCGGTCGGCAGGGTCAGCAGTTCGACCCTGCCCGGTGACGGCGCGAAACCGTTGTCGGCGTCCTCGGCGTTCAGTCGGGCTTCGATCGCGTACCCGTGGTTCGGCGGCGCCTCGCCCTCAAGGCGGTGCCCGTCCGCGACCAGGATCTGTAGCTTCACCAGGTCAAGCCCGGTGGACTCCTCGGTGATCGGGTGCTCGACCTGCAGCCGGGTGTTCACCTCGAGGAAGGCGAACATCTTCTCCTCGGGCTGGTACAGGAACTCCACCGTGCCGGCGCCGCGGTACCCGGCCTCCTTGACCAGCGCGACCGCGCCCTTGCGCAGATCCGCATCCTGCTGCGCGGTGAGCGCCGGCGAGCCGGATTCCTCGATCAGTTTCTGGTTGCGGCGCTGGATGGAGCAGTCCCGGATCCCGGGCGCCCAGGCGTTGCCGTGGTTGTCGGCGATGACCTGGACCTCGATGTGCCGGCCGCCCTGCACCAGCTTCTCCATGAAGATCACCGGGTCGTTGAACGCCTTCTGCGCTTCCGACTGGGTGCGTTCGATCGCCTCTTCGAGCTCGCTCGGGTCGAACACCATCCGGATGCCGCGACCGCCGCCGCCGCTGCGGGCCTTGAGGATCATCGGGTAGCCGATCACCCTGGCGTGCTCCAGAGCAGAGGCCATGTCCTCGACCGGCCCCTTGCTCCACGGCGCGACCGGCACTCCGGTCGCTTCCGCCAGATATTTCGCCTGGACCTTGTCGCCGAGCTTGCGCAACGCCGCGGCCGGCGGACCGATGAACCTCACCCCGATCCGGTCGCACAACTCGACGAATCCGGCGTCCTCCGACACGAACCCCCAACCTGGCCAGCAGGCATCCGCCCTGGCCGCGATCATGGCCCGCTCCAGCTCCGCGTGATCGAGGTAGGGGCTGCCCAGATCACCCTTGTCGCGCAACAGCACACCCTCGTCGGCGGACCGGACGAACAGCGCTCCCCGCTCGGCGGCCGTATGCAGCGCAACGACTTTGATGCCGTACCCGTACTCGGAATTCAGCTCCCGTACCGCCCGGATCAGCCGCACCGCCGGCTCACCTCTGTTGATCACCGCAATCCGAGAGAACATGCCAGTTCGCTCCTTCATCGCCGTCGACGTGTGTGCCTCGTGACAGGTCTACCGGTCACGGGCAGGTGTGTCCTGCTGGAACCCGGGGAACGCCCGATCGCCACACCGTATCGGGGTCGGGGCCGTGGTGTCCGAGCGAGCCTGGGATGCCCGAATCCGAGCCTGGGATGCCCGAATCGGTGCTGCCACGGGAGTGCCGGGAAGCGGTCGGCCAGCCGCGTTCAGGCGTATCGCCGGGCGACGGCCGCTGCTTCCTGTCCGTAGGAGGGTCCGTGCGTGACGGCATGCACGAGCAGTGGATGGAGCTGGTGCAGGCCGGTCCGTTGACGCCAATCCGTCGGCAATTCCGCGGCTTCCGCGTACGCATGCTGGACGCGTTCCACATGCGGCGTGCCGAACAGTTCGAGCATCGCCAGGTCGGTCTGGCCGTGCCCGCCGTGCGCGGCCGGGTCGATCAGCACCGCCATCGACGGTGACGAGGGGCCCGCCGAGTAGAGGACGTTCCCGCCCCACAGGTCGCCGTGGATCCGGGCCGGCGGCCGGTCGTCGTCGAACTCGCCCGCCACCAGCCGCTCGCACACCTGATCCACCAGCCCGGCACCGGCCGGACTCAGCGTGCCCCGCCGCTCGGCGGCGATCGCGTACGGCTGCAGTCGGGTGCTGGCATAGAACTCGCCCCAGCGGCGAAACTCTTTGATCATCAAGGCTTGTCGGCCGATGAAGCCGTCACCGCGCCAACCGGGTGGCCCCGCGCCGAACGCCGGGGCGCCGGTCGCGTGGCTGATCGCCAACGCCCGGCCCAATGCCTCTGCCGCGCTTGCCGTCGGACGTGCGGGCTCGATCCTGTCCAAGGTGATGTGCCGGTCGCCGACCTCGCGCACGCCGACAACGGCAGCTCCCCCGGCCTCGGCGGCCTCGCCCAGCCACGCCAGGCCCGCCGCTTCCCAGGCGAAGAAATCCCGCGGCGCGTCGCTCCGGCGTTTGACGAACACCTCGCCACTGAATTGGCTGAATCGATCGGGTCGCCCGGTCATGAGCTGGGCAACAGGATCTTGATGTTGTCCGCAGCGCTCCGCATGGCCGACAGGAACTCGGTGAGCTGCTCGGCGCTGCAGCGGAACGCCGGCGCGGCAACGGATATCGCGGCGCGCAGCCGCCCGCCGATGTGCAGGATCGGCACGCCGATGGCTGGGACGCCGGGTTCGGGTTTCTCGACGGCGGTGGCTTGCAGCCGGCGTCTGCGCCTCATGCTCATCCCACAAGATAGGCAACCATCCGATCAACGCGCGCAGGGTCGTGGCCGGTGGCGAGCGCATCGGGTCGATGTGGAGCCCGACGAGCCAATCCTGCGGCACCGCTCGCGTGCCGCACACGGTGATCCGGGTGGCGGCCCGCGACCGCCCCTCAGCCGTCAGAGTTGCTGGGCCAATCCGATAACGTGACCTTGCGGATCGGCGATCAGTGCAAACGCGACTCCCGGTACGGTGACCGGCTCCTGTACGACTCGCCCTCCCAACCGCAGCGTGTCGGCAATGGTGTCCTGGATGTTCTGGACTCCGACGAAGAAGGTGACGAGATCGCCATCGCCCTGCAGCGGGCTGATGGCCGTGTACAGGGCCCCCGGAACACCGGTCTCGACGAAGGTGTAGCCGGGAAATGCTCCCTCGGTCGGGTAGGTCCAGCCGAACAAGGAGCCGAAGAACCGTCGAGTTCCGTCGGGGTCCGCCGACCTGATCTCCGCGTGAACGATGGGATGACTCATGACAACCTCCACAAGACGGGCCACCGGAAATGGTCGGCCGTATGCCCATGAAGACGGATCAGCAGTCGCACGATCGACAACCGCGTTCCAACGACCAACTGTTCCGCTGGACGCATTCCTTTGGCGCGGACGCGAGGTCATCGGTCTCGACGTATCCGATGAGGAGGCCGTCCTCGCGGAGCGCCTCGCCCGGCTGCGGGCACGGCTGGCACCGGTTCATCCCTCATGACGATCGACCTCATGACAACGACCTCATGACGAACGAGCCGTGGAAGAACTGGGCGGGCAACGTCACCTTCGCGGCGGCTCGGACCCACCGACCGACCAGCGTCGCTGAACTCCAGCAACTCGTCGCCGGGTCGTCGAAAGTGCGTGCCGTGGGGACGGGTCACTCCTTCAACCGGATCGCCGACACCACCGGCGATCTGGTATCACTCGCCGGTTTGCCCACGGTCATCGAGATCGACAGTGAGCGGTCGCGGGTATCGGTGAGTGGCGGCACCCGCTACGGCGAACTCGGTCGCGCCCTGCAGGATTCGGGGTTCGCGCTGCACAACACCGGCTCGCTGCCGCACATCTCGGTCGCGGGTGCCTGCGCGACCGGCACCCATGGCTCGGGGAACACCAACGGCAATCTGTCGACGATGGTGTCGGCGATCGAGTTTGTCACCGCGGCCGGCGATCTGGTCGAAGCGGGCCGGGAAACCCATGGCGACGAGTTCAACGGGATGGTCCTCGCCCTCGGCTCGCTCGGGATCGTGACCCGTCTGGTCCTGGACATCGTGCCGACGTTCGACGTTCGACGTCCGGCAGGACGTCTACGATGACCTGCCCCGCACACGCTTCGATGCGCATCTCGACGAGATCTTCGCCAGCGGCTACAGCGTGAGCATCTTCGGCGACTGGAAACCCGCTGGGATGCATCAGGTCTGGCGCAAGAGCCAGGTCGACAAGGCTGGTTCCGGACCGGCTGAGAGCAGCTGGCTGGATGCTGTGCCGGCCACCACGCCTCGCCATCCCGTCCCCGGGATGCCGACGGAGTTCACCACCGCGCAACTCGGTGAGGCCGGCCCGTGGAACGAGCGGCTGCCGCATTTCCGGCTCGACTTCACCCCGAGCAACGGCGACGAACTGCAATCCGAATACCTGCTGCCGCGCGAACAGGCCGTGCAGGCCCGAGCCGCCCTTGACGACATTTCCGGCGACATCGCGGCGGTGTTGCAGATCTCGGAGTTCCGCACGGTTGCCGCCGACGACCTGTGGATTAGCCCCAGCTACCACTCCGACAGTGTGGCGTTCCATTTCACCTGGATCCCGGACGAGACGGCGGTCTCCCCCGTGCTCACCGCGATAGAGGAGAGGCTGTCCGATTTCCGCGCCCGGCCGCATTGGGGAAAGGTGTTCACCACCTCGCCGCCGGCGCTGGCCGGACGGTACGAGCTATTGCCGGGTTTTCGGCGGCTGCTGCGTGCCTACGACCCCGTCGGCAAGTTCCGCAACGACCTCGTAGAGCGACTGGTGATGAGCGGCGAGTAGCGGGTCTGCGGGCTTGCGGGGATGCTTACGCCGCCGGATTCGACCGGGCAGGCGTGGTCCGTCATTCGTGGGGGTGGATGGACCGTGGGGGGGTGGATGGACCGGTGAGTCAGGACCTGTCGACCCGGCCGGAAGAGGCGCCGGCCAGCGAACCGCCAAGGCTGTCGCGGGCGCAGATGAACGTCATCTTCGCGACGATCCTGCTGGGCATGCTGCTGTCGGCGCTGGATCAGACGATCGTGTCGACCGCGCTGCCGACGATTGTCGGCGACCTGGGCGGCGCCGGGCACGTGAGCTGGGTGGTCACCGCTTACATGCTCGCCGAGACCATCTCCACCGTGCTGGCCGGGAAATTCGGCGATCAGTTCGGCCGGAAACGGGTGTTCCAGCTCAGCGTGTTGATCTTCATCGTCGGCTCGTTCTTCTGCGGACTTTCGCAGAACATGACGACGCTGATCGCGTTCCGCGCCGTGCAGGGCATCGGCGCGGCGGACTGGCCGTCACCGCCACCGCGTTGATCGGCGAGGTCATCCCGCTGCGGGAACGCGGCAAGTACCAGGGCGCGCTGGGTGCGGTGTTCGGCGTGACCACGGTGCTCGGTCCGCTGCTGGGTGGGCTGTTCACCGACCACCTGTCGTGGCGATGGGCGTTCTACGTGAACGTGCCGATCGCGATCGTGGTGATCCTGCTGGCGGCCCGCACCATTCCGGGCGTGCGGGTCGCAGGCGTCAAGCCGACCATCGACTATCTCGGTGTGCTCTTCGTCGGGTTGGGTGCCAGCGGCCTGATCCTGGCGACCTCGTGGGGCGGGACCGAATACGCGTGGGGTTCGGCGACCATCATCGGATTGTTCTTGGGGTCGCTGATCTGCCTGGCCATCTTCGTGTTCGTCGAACTGCGTGCGGAAGAGCCGATCCTGCCGATGCGGTTGTTCCGCGGCCGGGTCTTCACCATGGCCTCGATCCTGAGCTTCATCGTCGGGTTCGCGATGATGGGGTCGATCACCTTCCTGCCGACCTTCCTGCAATTCGTCAGCGGCGCGTCGGCCACGTCGTCGGGCGTTCGGATGCTGCCGATGGTGATCGGTTTGCTGGTCACCGCCATCGCCAGCGGCTCGGTCGTCGGCCGCACCGGCAAGTACCGGATGTTCCCGATCGCCGGTGCCGCGATCACCGCGATCGGGTTGTACCTGACATCGCGCCTCGATCAGAACACGCCGCTCTGGCTGGAGTCTGCCTATTTCTTGGTGCTCGGCGCCGGCATCGGGCTGATCATGCAGATCCTCACGCTGATCGTGCAGAGCACCGCCGAGTATCGCGATCTCGGTACCGCGACGTCGGGGGTGACGTTCTTTCGGACCCTGGGCGGGTCGTTCGGCGCCGCGGTGCTGGGCAGCATCTACTCCAACCAACTCGTGCAGGCTGCCCGCGGCGGTCGCGGAATCGCCCGGGCTGCCACCCGAGGCGGCGACCAATCCCGCTGCGCTGCATGCCTTGCCGGCCTCGGTCCAGGCGCCGGTGGTGAACGCCTACGCGGAGTCCTTGCAGACCGTGTTCCTCTGGGCGGTGCCGGTCGCGCTGGCCGCGCTGGTGGTGGCGTTGTTCCTGCCGCAAGTCACACTGCGGGGCCGGGTCACGGCCGCGGGTGCCGGCGACGGGTTCGCGATCCCGCAGGGCGCCGACGCCGATACCCAACTGGAGAACGTCATCGGCCAGGTGCTGAAGAAGAAGGGCGAGTCCGCGGCGCCCGAGGTGTTGCGAGCGTCCGGCAGTTCGCTGGACATCCCCACCAGCTGGGGGTTTTCGGGGTGTACCTGCGGGACGCGATCACCGGCAGTGCCAGCGAGACGTCGATCGAACGCTCGGTGGGCGTGCCGCACGGTGTGCTTCGGCCGTTCTTCGACGAGATCGTGGCGGCCGGGTTCCTGACCAGGAAGGGCGACGTCCTCCGGCTGACCCCGGAGGGGCGGCGTCAGGCACAATTGATCACCGCGGCCTGGCGGGTGTGGCTGGTCAACGAATTGCAGGAATGGCTACCGGCCGCCGGCGCCGAGATGCCGCAGACCGAGAAGGTCGACGCCGCGCTCGATCGGATCGTCGTCCGGCTGGTGCGGGAGTCGGAGCTGGAGGACGCGCCGGCCTGATCGGGCCGGAAGGAGATCCTTGGTTGAGGACGTCATCGTAGGACGCGCCGGGTCTCTCAATAGGCGGTCTGGCCGCGAGTCACAACCGTAGTCGGACAACGAGCTCACCCGGCGCGCTGTACAGATTGTGCAACTGAATGGTCCGGGCCGCAAGTGGTCGGCGAGACTCACGAAAACTGCCCGCGAAACGCTCTCCGTGCCTCACTAGGAATGCCCGCGTAGCGGTGAGCGTGGTAGGGCATGAAGAGTGGGTTGTCGATGACGTCTCGTGCCGAGGTCACCACGAGGTACGCCCGGTCGTTCCGGGCCGCGGACAAGCGGACGAAGGGCCGGATACTGGACGAGG
>JBBQGJ010000088.1:0-19282 GCA_038322925.1 Mycobacteriales bacterium | reverse complement strand
GTTCAGCAGCCGTTCCGCCTTCGCCGTCGCCACGTGCTCCAGCCTTCCACAGCTCCGCGCGGGCCCGATGCCTTCCGCCCACGCCCTCCTCCGGGCGCTCGGACAAAGCGGCTACAGCGACTCGATCAGCTTGGTGACCCGGTCGTCGACGGAGCGGAAGGGGTCCTTCAGCAGGACCGTCCGCTGCGCCTGGTCGTTGAGCTTGAGGTGGACCCAATCGACCGTGTAGTCCCGGGCCGCGTCCTGCGCCCTGGCCACGAACTCGCCCCGCAACTTCGCCCGGGTCGTCTGCGGAGGAACGGTGACGGCCGCCGTGATCTCCTCGTCGGTGACCACGGTCGCCGCCTGCCCGCGGGCGACGAGCAACGAGTAGAGCCCGCGTCCCGGTCGCACGTCGTGGTAGGTCAGGTCGATCTGCGCGATCCGCGGGTGCGCCAGGTCCAGCCCGTTGCGTTCGGCGTAGGCGTCGATCAGTTTCTTCTTGATCACCCAGTCGATCTCGGTGTCCACCCCGGAAAGATCCCCGGATTCGACGCCCTTGAGGGTGCGACCCCACAGGTCCAGCACCCGGGCGCTGATCTCGTCGGAACCCCGCGACGCGACGAAATCGGCGGCCCTGGAGAAGTACTCGTGCTGCGCGTCGAGGGCGCAGATCTCCGAGCCGGAGGCCAGCCGCACCTGCCGGCGACCGGTCACGTCGTGGGAGATCTCCCGGATGGCCCGGATCGGATTGTCGAAAGTGAAGTCCCGCAACTGGATTCCCGATTCGATCATCTCCAGCACCAGGGCCGCGCTGCCCACCTTGAGCAGCGTGGTGGTCTGGCTCATGTTCGAGTCGCCGACGATCACGTGCAGTCGCCGGTAGCGCTCGGCGTCGGCATGCGGCTCGTCCCGGGTGTTGATGATCGGCCGGGACCGGGTGGTCGCCGAGGACACGCCCTCCCAGATGTGGTCGGCCCGCTGGGACAGGCAGTACGAGGCTCCTCGCGGTGACTGGAGTACCTTGCCCGCACCGGCGATCAACTGCCGGGTCACCAGGAACGGGATAAGCCCGTCCGCGATCCGGGAGAACTCCCCGGCCCGGGCGATCAGAAAGTTCTCGTGGCAGCCGTAGGAGTTGCCCGCGGAGTCGGTGTTGTTCTTGAACAGGTAGATGTCCCCGCCGATGCCCTCCTCGGCCAGCCGGGCCTCGGCGTCGACCACCAGGTCCTGCAGGATGCGTTCGCCCGCCTTGTCGTGCGCGATCAGCGTGGGCAGTTCGTCACATTCGGCGGTGGCGTACTCGGGGTGCGAGCCGACATCCAGGTAGAGCCGGGAACCGTTGCGCAGGAAGACGTTCGACGACCGTCCCCAGGACACCACCCGGCGGAAAAGGTAACGGGCCACCTCGTCCGGGCTCAACCGGCGCTGGCCGTGGAAGGTGCAGGTGATGCCGAACTCGGTTTCGATCCCCATAATCCGCCGCTGCATGGGCGAAGACTATGCCCCGGACGATGCACTGGGCCGTTGAGTGTGTTCCGGTCGACGGCGGGTCGCGTCCCGGATCTCTCCGACCAGCGTCTCCAGCACGTCCTCCAGCATCAGCAGACCGCACTTGCCCGCGGTGCCGGCGGAGCTGTCCGGGCTGAACTGCTCGCCTTCGGCGCCGGCGGCGCCGATGCCGTCCACGGGACTGCCCGCAGAGCTGACCGACCCCAGGTCACCGCTCAGAGTTGCCGGTGTGGCATCGACACCCTGCGCGGCGGCCGCGCCCCGGTCCGCCACCTCGGCCAGGTGTGCGCCGATGCGGCGCATCCGGTCGAGCGCGGACCGCAGGTCGGTGTCCGGCGAGACCGACGGCAACGCCCGGATTCGCTGCTGCGGGACCGGCTCGTCCCGCCGCTCGACGGGGATGTCGACCACGTCACCGATGTGCAGGTACCCGGAGAACCGGCCGTCCTCCTGCCGGACCGGGAAGCGGGAGAAACCCGTTCGGGCACAGGCCCGTTCGAGCTCGGCGGCGGATACCCCGGCCGGCACCGACACCACTTCCTCTGCCCGCACCATCACCGAGTCCACCTGGGACACGTCGAACTCCAGCGCCGAATTGATCCGCTGTCCCTCATCGGCGTCCAGCACGCCCTCGGCGAGCGACTGCGACACCAGGTCACCGACCTCCTCGCGGGTGAACGCGGAGGCGACCTCGTCCTT
The DNA here is from genome assembly GCA_038322925.1 of Mycobacteriales bacterium. Taxonomy (GTDB): domain Bacteria; phylum Actinomycetota; class Actinomycetes; order Mycobacteriales; family Nakamurellaceae; genus Nakamurella. The sequence goes on along the minus strand of JBBQGJ010000088.1, from coordinate 17,092 downwards.
GGGCTCGCGCCCGGTGGCCCGGACGACCGCGTTGGACCAGTGGTTCAGCAACCGGATCACCGGGCCGATCGCCGACGCGATGCCCCGCAGGATCGGGGCCAGCGCGATGGCGGTCCGCTCCGGCCCAGCGATCGCGATGTTCTTGGGCACCATCTCCCCCAGCGCCACGTGAGCGGACACCACCAGCAGCAGCGCGATGGTCAGGGACACCGGGTGCAGCCAGGATTCCGGGACGCCGACAGCCTCGAACACCGGCTCCAGTAGGGTGGCGACGGCCGGCTCGCCGACCGCGCCGAGCAGCACACCGCACAGCGTGATGCCAAGCTGCGCACAGGCCATCATCAGCGAGACCGCTTCCATCGCCTTGATGGTCGAGCGAGCTCTCGAACTGGTCACCGCCATCGGTTCGATGACGCTGCGGCGGGCCGCGATCAGCGAGAACTCCGCGGCGACGAAGAACGCGCTCACCGCGAGCAGCACCACCACCAGGCCCAGCAGCAGCCAGGTTCCGGTCATCGGCGCTCACCGCCGCGGTTCTGCTCCGACCGGTGCAGGTCCGGTCGGTGCAGGTCCGGTCGGTGCAGGTCCGGTCGGTCGCCGTGATCGTCCCGGTCACGCTCGTCCCACTCGCCGGCAAGGCCGACCGCGGACATCAGTACGGTGTCGATCCGGCGGCGCTCACGCTTGTGCACGGTCAGCCGGACGACCACCGCACGCGGCACGTCGTCGTTCTCCTCGCGCGGGATCGGTTCGTCGTCGGGGTGCGCACCGGCCTGACCCTGCCGGACTCCCAGTTCGGCCGCGGCCTCCATGGTGGCGGTCACCTCGACGGTGTCGTAGTTCTCCGGCATCCGGCCGAGCCGCGAGATCAGCAGCCCGGCAACCGTTTCGTAGGCGTTCGACTCGGGCAGCCGGACCCCGGTCAACTCGGCGATCTCGTCGGGCCGGAGCGTCCCTGGCAGCAGCCAGGTGGCGTCGGACCGCCGTTCGGCCCGGACCGCGGCCGGGTCGTGTTCGTCCCTGATCTCCCCGACGAGTTCCTCGACCACATCCTCGAGGGTGAGGATCCCGGCGGTGCCGCCGTACTCGTCGGCGACCACCGCCAGCTGCAGTCCCTGCTCACGCAGCAGGTCCAACAGGTCGTCCAGCGGCATGGAGCCGGGGACGATCGGCACCGGTGCCATCAGCTGTTCCACCGTCACCGCTGACCTTTCCTCGGGCAGGATGGCGACGGCTCGCTTGAGGTGCACCAGGCCGACCACGTCGTCGGAGTCCTCCCCGGACACCGGGAAGCGGGAGTGACCGGTCTGCACGGCCGCTGCGATGACGGCGTCCGCCGGCTGGCTCGCCTTGACGAACCGCACCTGCACCCGCGGGGTCAGCACGTCGTCGGCCGTCTTGCCCGAGAACGCGATCGACCTGGCCAGCAGTCCGGCGGTCGGAGCCTCCAAGGTCCCTTGCGCGGCCGAGCGTCGGACCAGGGAGTCCAGTTCGACCGCCGACCGCGCCGAGCGGAGCTCCTCCTGCGGCTCGATGCCGATCATCCGGAGCACCGCGTTGGCCACGCCGTTCAGCACCACGATCAACGGGGTGAAGATCATCGTGGAGATCCGGGTCGGGGTGATCACCGCTTTGGCGGTCCTCATCGGCTCGGCGATCGCGATGCTCTTGGGCACCAGTTCGCCGAACACCATGGACAGCACGGTGGCCACCACCAGCGCGACGATCACCCCGGTGGACTGGGCCGCGCCCTCTGGCAGCCCGACGGCCTCCAGCGGCGCCGCCAGCAGGCCGGCCAGCGACGGCTCCATCACGAAACCCAGAGCCAGCGTGGTGACGGTGATACCCACCTGCGCGCCGGACAATTGGGTGGACAGTGACTTCAGCCCGATCAGCAGCGAGCGGGCACTCCCGTCGCCTTCGGCGGCCTGCTTGGCCACCCGGGCGCGGTCGACGGTGACGAGGCTGAACTCGGCTGCGACGTACAGAGCGGTGCCGGCGATCAGGATGAGCCCGACGCCGAGCAGGATCCACTCGGTGAGCATGCTGGAAACTCCAGGAAGTCAGGGGCGGAACTTGGTACCCACCGGTTCGGGCACTCACGTGCTCACGGCCCGACGATCGGGCTGCCCCCGACGGTAGCGGATCGGCTCAGATACCCGCGCCGAAGCAAGTGAACGGCGCCGGGTCCTCGTCCTGTTCGGCGACGGACTTGATCGCATCGGCCAATGCGATGGCCGGCGGAACGCCGGTGCTCAGCCGGTGGTGGTAGGCCGTCATGGCCATCGCCGCGACGGGATCGGAGATCCTGCTGGTACCGGCGATCACGGTCGACACCCCGCTGCGCAACAGGGCGGCCACCAGCCCAAGCGGCTCGCCGCCCGGGCGGTCGTCGGTCTTCCCGACGTCGCAGCTGGACAGCACCACCTGGGCCGGCAGCACGGGGTTCGGCGCCACGTCGTAGCCGTAGAGCAGCCCGTCGGCCAGCATCACCCCGGAGAACAGCGGGTTCTCCGTTTCGTGGTGGCCGTGCGCGGCGATGTGCAGCAGGCCGCCCGGTGGCATGGAATCGAGCACGGCGCGCCCCGTGGCCTGCGCGCCGATCAGCAGGACAGCACTCGGATACGCCGCGGCGACGTTCGACGCCTCGGTGACCGCCGACGGTACCTCGGGCCCGGCGACCGCCAGCACGCCGTGCCGGTGGTCCTGTCCGCGCTGGCCCAGGCTGGAGATCGCCGCCGTTACCGAGGCGGTCACCGAGATGGCCCGGCCGGACAGCCCCGGTAGCAACGCCCACGGCACGATGGCGGCCGCGCCGGCCGCTGCGATCACCACAGGGCCGTCGTCGACATACGGCTGCACCGGGTCGACGATGAGTCGTGCCGCCGCGCCGAGGCCGGCGTTCAGGGAATGTTCGGCGACCATGCGCAATGGACGCCGGATCCGGTGGTCGGCCAGCACGTTGAGGTCCTCGATGACCCGGTGCAGCATGCCGTTCAGGCCGGGGTCCGGCGCCAGTCGCATGTACTGCGCGGTCGTGGCGGTGATCACCAGGGCGTGGAAGCGGCCCTTGCCACGGAACGGGGCGACGACGCTCACCCTCGGCGACGTCTGCGCCAGCCGCCGTTGCACCTCGGCCAGCGACAACGGCCTGCTGACGTCACCGGTTCCGCCGGCCGCCCACGACCGGGACCTGACCCGGTGACGCAGTTCCTTCACCGTGCGTTCCAGCGCGGGGTCGACGTTCCCGCTGCGGGTGGCTCGCAGCGACAGGTACATCGCGGTACGCAGCGCGCTCAATTCACGGGCCAGCTCCCGGTCGGCGGACGGCCGCACCGCCGCCAGCCTGGTGCTGGCACCCCTGGAGCGTTCCAGCCACTGCAGGATGGCCGCCGGTGACCTGGTTTCCAGCGCCGTAGACAGTCCCAGCTGGGTCAGCTCACGGCCGTGCACCGCTGATGCGGCCTGCAGGTCCTGTGACCCGAAGCGGGCCTGGAAGGCGGCGAGATCGTCCAGGCCGCGGCGGATGTGGGTGAGTCCCGACGTTCGCCGGCCCTCCGCCAGGTCCAGCCGTGCCGCCACCAGCCGGCCGTGCATCTCGGTGGCCAGGGTGGGCGCGCGCCGATGTCCGCGCGCCCTCGGGTTGGTGACGACTCCGGCCGCCTTCGCCGCCGCTTGCGCCCCGGCGAGATCGTCGGCTTCCAGCAGCGCGTCTGCCTGCATCAGCCGCACGGCGCGGGCTTCGTCCGACAGGCCGGCTTGCTCGAGGGCGTCCGCAACCTGCGCGGCCCGGCTCGCATCGGTGATCGCTCTGCGGGCACGGGACTTGCGGGTAGTCATCCGTTCCTGAGCGTCGGCGCGGACCTCCATCACCCGCGCGGCCAGCACCCCCCTGGTATGCCCGGAAACCAGGTAGATGCGCGCGGACCGCCGGGCCGCCAGCCGCGACGTGCGCGAGAATTCCGCGATCAGGTCTATCTCGGCCTGCACCAGCAGTGCCTCGGCGAGATCGACCCGCGACCTTTCGGCCGCGAAGGCGCGCTGTGCCTTGTCCGCGAACTCCCTGGCTTCGGCGGACAGTCCGGCAGCGAGCAGCACCCTGGCCCGGTCCAGTGCCCGGAAACCCACCCGCACCTCGGGCGCGACCTCCTCGGCCTTGGCCATCTCGGCGAGCGCGCCGGGCAGGTCGCCGCCGTAGAACTTGGCGAGCCCGATGTTGTGGGTGGCAATGGTGACGGAGGCGTCCAGGCCGAGCGCTTGGCCGAGCAGCCGGGCCTGTTCGCAGTCGATCTGGGCGAGCTCCGGGCGACCCTCGGTCAGATGCAGCAATCCCCGCCAGTGCAGCATCCGCAGCAAGGTTCCGCCGGGCTTGCGCCCATCGCTGTAGGTCGCGATGGCCGCGTCCAACTCGCGCTTGGCCTCCTGCATCCGGCCCGTGCGCCCCAGCAGCACTCCCCGCGAGGCCTGCACCAGCGGTTGCACGGCCGGGCCGCCGCCCTGCTCGGCCTGCTCCAGCGCTGCGGTCGCTTCGGCGATTTGGCCGAGTTCGACCAGCGCGTCGGCCATCACGAGCAGGATCCTGGCGCGCAGGGTGTCCGAACCGTTGTCGGCTGCGGGGCCGGCGGGACCGAGCCCGTCCGGTCGTTCGGGTCCGCCCCTGGCACGGTCGGCACGGTCGGCACGGTCGTAGGTGCGCAAGGCCCGTTCGGCCAGCCGCAACCCGGTCGCCGGGCGCCCGACGTCGACCATCCCCCGCGCGCTCGCCCAGAGATCGACCGCCGATGGCTTGCCGTGGGACGAGGAGGGACGGGCCGTTCGTGCCAGAACGCCCGTTGTCACCAAGACAGCATGCCCGTATTGATGCCGAACGTCACGCGCGGGCGGCGTGTTCGGGGGGCACCGGCCCAGATGGCCGAATCCCTGCCACCGCGAACAGCCGGAGCACCAACGGCCGGCCGTCTGCCAGTCGAGCAGGGGGGCCGGAGTCTAGCGGGACCCACCGAAGCAGGTCAGCGGTGCCGGCATATCGGTGATACCGGACACCTCGTCCAGCACTGCGGACAATGCCGCCGCCGGGCGCAGGCCGGCCAGCAGGTGCCGGTGATAGCCGATCATGGCGGGCTCGGCGACCTCGTCGGAGATCCGGCTGGTCGCGGCGATGACGGTGCGGACGCCACTGCGGACCAGGGCGGCAACCAGCCCGAGGGGTTCGCCGCCGGGGCGCTCGTCGGTGCGGCCGACGTCGCAGCTGGACAGCACGATCTGTGCAGGCAGGTGCGGATTCGGCGCGACGTCGTAGCCGAACAGCAGCCCGTCCGCGAGCATCAAGCCGGAGAACAACGGGTTGTCGGGCTCGTGGTGCCCGTGCGCGGCGATGTGCACCAATCCGTCGGCCGGGATGGCGTCCAGCACGCCGCGTCCGGTTGCTTCGTCGCCGGCCAGCACGGTCGCGTCACGGTGCAGCGCGGCCACCGCCCGCACCTCCTTCTCGCCGTTGCTGACGTCCGGCCCGGCCACCGCAAGCACACCGTTGGCACGAGCCCCGCGCTCCGGCGCGGAGAGTCCGGCGATCGCCCTGCTCACCGACGAGGTCACCGACACGATCCGCCCGCGCAGCGCGGGGAGCTGCGACCAGGGCAGTGCCGCCGTCGGGCCGGCGTCGACGATGAGCACCGGACCGTCGTCCAGCTGCGACCCCACCGGTTCGATCAGGGATTCGGACAGCCGGCCCAAGGTCCCCCGCAGGGATCCCGTGGCCACCGCCCGCAGCGGCCGCGGCAGCCGCGCATCGGCCAGCAGATCCAGATCGGACGCCACCCGCCGAGACCTGCTCTCGGTCTGTGCCATCTCGCCGAGCCGCACGTACCGTGCGCGGCGCGCGGTGATCACCAGCGCGTGGTCGTGGCCAGTGCCGTGGAACAGCGCCAGCACGCTGGTACCCGGATGGGCCGCCAGCGCCCGCCGCGCCGCAGAGAGGGCGAGCGGCCGGTCGACCGCGCCGGATCCACCGGCCGTCCACGACCGGGACCGGATGCGGTGACGCAGCTCGGCCACCCGATGCTCCAAGGCCGGGTCCCTGCGACCGGCCAGCGCCGCCTGCCTCGCGCGGTCGAATGCCACGCGGAGCGAGCCGAGGTCAGCGGCCAACGCCGGGTCGGACGGCGGGCGCACGGCGGCCAGCCTGGTGGTCACTGCCCTTGAACGTTCCAGCCACTGCAGAATCGCTGCCGGAGAGCCGGTCTCGACCGCGGTGCGCAGACCGAGCGCGCCCAACTGGCGACCGTGAACCGCGGCACCCGACTGCAGGTCCTGCGAGCCGAACTTCGCCTGGAATCTCGCCAGGTCGTCAAGGCCGCGCCGGATGTGGATCAATCCGGCGGCCGGCGCCCCGGCGGCGAGCTCCAGCCGGGCCGACAGCACCCTGGCATGCAGCCGGATGGCCAGATTGCCCGACCGTTCGCCCCGCGCGGCAGTGGATCGCCAGGTCGAACCGCCTGGGGAAGTGCCGTCGGCGCCGTTGGACGCAGACCTCGGCGATCCTCCGGTTGCCGCGTCGAGCTCCGCTTCCACCTGAAGCAATCGGGCCGCGACCGCGTCCTCGGTCAATCCCATGGCCGACAACCGGTCGGCCAGTTCGCCGGCCCGGCGCGCGTCACCGAGCGCATGGTTCCGCTGCGACGCCGCGGAACCGTCGAATGTCGGCCGCCGCAGAGCGTGGGCCCGCAGCTCGAAGAGTTCAGCAACGGTGGCGGCCCGGTCGTTGCCGCGCTTCGCCGCGATCCTTGCCGCGCGCCGCGCGGTCCAGCTGGCTGGGCCGGGATTGCCCATCGCCAGGTCGATCTCGGCACGCACCTGCAGGGCCTCGGCTAGATCGGGCATCGCCCGGTTCGCTGTGAATCCCGCTAACGCCACCGCAGTGTGGTCACCGGCCTCGGCAAGCAGCCCAGCGGCCAGCAGTACCCGCGCCCGATCCAATGCGGGCACCGCCAGAACCGCATCCGGCACCAACTCCGACGCCGCCGCCATCGCCTTCAGTGCACCTGGGAGATCGCCGAGGAGGTAACGGATGTAGCCGAGATTGTGCTTGGCCATGTGCACGACACCCGGACGTCCGGCGACCCTGGCTGCAGCGACCGCCGCCTCGGTATCCGCGCGGGCCGCCCCCAGTTCGCCTTCCATCATGTGCAGGAAGCCGCGATTGAGCAGCGCCGAAGCCAGGTCACTCGGGCCTGCGCCCGGTTGCTGGTCTTCTTCGGCCAGATCCGCCAGCACCTCGATGGCCTCGTTCAGCGCGGGCATCGCATCGGGGTGGGCACTGCGTCCCAGCACCATGCCGCGAGCGGTCAGCACCGCCGGCAGCCGTTGCTGGTCGATGACCAGCACGTCATCGAGCAGCCGCAAAGCGGTGCTCGCGTCGCCGATCTCGGACCGGAAGCAGGCAAGCGTGATCAATACCTGCGCATGGACAGCCGCGTCTCGCGAGGTCTCCGGGTGGCGCAGCGCCCGCTCGCACATTCGGACCGCGGCCGCGGGTTTGCCCTGATCACCGAGTTGCAGCGCGCGACGCCACAAATTCACGGAAATATGTGGTGAACGGCTCGCTGGCCCTGACGTCAGTGCTTGTTGAGTTGCCGGCACATTTTGGGGAGTCGCCGGTCAGCTGTTTTCGTACGTGACGTTGCTAACGAAGCAATTTACCGGCCAGCTTCTGTCTCCCGCCGGTGTCCTTGCTGTCCAGTCCGTTGGCGAGCACCGCGGCGACGAATTGGCCAGCCAGTACCGGGGCGGCGAAGCTCGTTCCGCTCCAGGTCGCGAAACCGCCGCTGAAGTCATCGGGATCAATGGTGCTTCGCAGCCGTTGCCGACCATCTATCACGCTCGCCCCGGCGTTCCAGCCGCCTTGTGCGGTCGTCGGCGCCGTCGAGACGACGTTGGCGCCCACCGCCTGTGCCGTCACCCAGTCGCCGTCGTTCGAGAACAGCGCGACAGTGTTCCCGTCGGGGTTCAGGGCGGCGACAGACACCAACAGGCAGGTGCCGGGCGCGCCAAACGGAGCCTGAACGGCAAAGGCAGCCGGATAGGACTTCCGATCCGTCGCATCGTTTCCCGCCGACGCAAACACAGTCACGTTCTGCACTGCAATGGCAGCCAGCAGGTCCTTCAGACCGGCCGTATACCTGACGTCGTCATCGGTTTCGACGTAGTACCCGAGGGACAACACCAGAGCATCGACCTGGCCCGGGTTTTCCTTGAGGTACACGGCAAAGGCGGTCAGCGCCCGATTGAGTCGCCATTCGGGGACCACCCCGTCGGCGTCCATCACCCGCAAGACGGTCAGGTCGGCCTCCGGGCAGGCCTGACGCAACAACCCAGCGATGAAGGTGCCGTGCCCGGCGTGACTCGCCAGCAGACCGGTCAGCGGGTCCGCGACCGCTCCTGCGGCTTCCGGATCGGTCGGGTCGTTGGGGACAATGTCGACGCCCACCGGGGTGTTGTCCGAGAGGAACAACTGCGGCCGCACCGGATCACTGGCGAACCACGGGTGCACCCCGATTCCGGTGTCCATGACGACCACCCCGGGCCGACGAGCGACGGCGCGGGCAATAGGCGGACCGAGCACGACCCGGACCGGTCCGTGCCCACCCGACCCGGCCGCAGCGTACGACGCGATGCCTGCGTTTCCGGCCATGTACGGATTTCCCGCCATGTACGGATTCCCCGCCATGTACGGATTCCCCGCCATATAGGGATTTCCCGCCATATAGGGATTTCCGGCCATGTACGGATTTCCGCCGATTGCGGCCGCAAACATCAAATGGTCCAGGCCGATGGCCGATCCGATCTCGGGCCGCCGGGCGCGAAGCTGTTGCAACACCGGCCACGCATCGATCGCATCGATCGCAGCATCGTTGGTGCGAGCCATCGACAGCGGGAACACCAACGGAATCTGGTGGCGCTCCGCGTGCCGCAGCAGCAGTGCGCCCCGGTTGTGGTCGGGGTCGTCGGTGTCCGTGCTGAACGGGTCAGGGCCGGAGCGCCGCAGTTCGATCGCCTTGAGTTCCTCGTCGATCGCGTTCAGCACGGTCCTGGCCGCCGCACTGGAGGTCGCGGTGACCAGCATCCCGTCGCCGCGATAGACGGTCGGATACGGCGCGGACCCGTCCGGCAGCCGGGCGGCCGTGGTTGGGTCGAGTACCCGGGCGTTGAAACGCCGCAACGGGTCTTCGCGGCGCCGCGCGGGGGGCACTTCGGGCTGATTCACACTGCCTCCGGATCTGGTCGGGAACAGATTCCTTCAGCCAAGCCTCGTGCATGCGGTCGGCAGACGCGCGGCGAAAGCCGATCAGGCAGGGCTACAGGTGCACCGCCGGTGTGACGACCGGAAGCGTCAGCGACGGGTCGGACTCCAGGGTCGGGTGCAGCACCAGCTGGGCAGGACCCGCGGGTACGGCGTCGAAGACGAACCGTCCCGACTCGTCGCACTCGGCGGTCAGCGTGGAATTGCCCACTCGCAATTCCGCGTGCAGACGACCGCCGGGAGCTGCCCAGCCGTCCAGCCGCACGGAGCCGTCCCGCTGGGGGTTGACGACGACCATCACGGTCAGGCTGTCGCTGGCGAACGTCACGCGTCGGGCGTGTTCCACCGACCGAGTCCCGCTGGCCCCGGACACCGCGAGTTCGGATTCCACCAGCCGTGCGAACTCCGCGTCCAGGTTGTTCGCGTCCAGACCGAACAGCACCACGTCGGGCAACATCTCCGGCATGGGGTCGACGACGTCGTAGATCGCCAGCAGGTCCGTCAGCAGACGCAGGTCCGCACGGTCCATCGGCGCGGCCGAGTCCAGGTCGAAGCCGTCGACCTCGAAATCCCCGCCACCACTGCCAGTGACGTTCTCGCTCGCAGCCATCATGACCAGTCTCCCCCGTCTAGTCGGGCGCGCAGCTTCGCAAGACAGCGGCCTCGTGTTGGACCTATGGACCCCACCGGTATGCCGAGGTCGGCGGCGATGGAGGCGTAATCCGGGCGTGGCGCGAACGCGATCACCGCAAGCAACCGCCGGCACCGCTCCGACAACTCCGACACCTGCGCCCACAGCCGACGTTGCTGATCGGTGAGCACTGCCGCGTGCTCGGCAGACGGCGCACGGGGCAAGTCCTCGTCGGTCGGTTCCTCACCGGATCGCTTCGCACTGGCCGATCGTTCCCGCCAGGCCAGTCGCCGCAGACTGACGGTCATCCAGCGGACTACGGCAAGGGGATCGCTGATCGTGTCCTTGTTGCGCACCAGCAACAGGAAGGTCTGCTGGACTGCGTCCTCGGACTCGGCCGCGGTCAACCCGCACTGCCGGGCCGTGTGCCACAGCAATGGGCTCACCAAGCGGACCAACCGGTCGATCGCCCCCGGCACGCCTTCGCGGTACTCGTGGAACGCCGCCCCCGCGCGCTGGACCAGGTCGCCGGCATCCGGGCGTCGGCGAGCCGGCGCACCTGCCGGTGCGGCGAGGGCTGACGGTTCGGTGTGATCGGTGGGGGCGGCCGACCCGGTAATGCTCGAATCGGGCTGCGCCGCAGTCCCGTTGGACTTCTCGTCCAGGATCCGGCCACGGTCGGCGTCAATCGGTGCGACGCTTGGCAAGGTGTGCGGCGAAGCGCCAGCCGCCCGTTCCTTCGCGTCAGGGGTCGCTCCCGTCGGGGTCGCCGCGTCCTCGTTCACACCGATCACGAGTGGGCCCTCCCAGATGTCGGGCGGCTCGGGGCCGCGCGCCAGAGTGTCCGCGACCGACAGCCGGGGCCGCTCGGGAAGTTCCGCGCTAGGACATCGTCTTCGCACACAAGAACCTCCCGAATCGGCGCCCGGCGGACGCTGCTGGTGTCACGAGCAGCTTAGGGGTGGCGCAGTACGCCCGGAAAGCTCCCGAACCCCTCTTCGGCGCTGCCCGAACACCACCAAGAGAGGACTTCGTTCGTGCCTGATACACGACCTGATACAGAAAGTGCCGAACAGACCTCCGGCGGTGACGGAGCGCGCACTGCGACGGTGTGGAAGACATGCCCGAGGACGGCCCGGCACTCTCGGTGCGTTCGTCAGGATCCGAGAGCGCCGTCCGGTCCGACGCCGTCTGCCGGATCCTCATGTGTGTCCGTGGCCGCATCCGCCCCGTCGGCGGTGGCCGCGTCCGTGGCGGCCGATGCGGACGGCTCCGGCGACAGCAGCGCAGCGAGGGCCGCGCCTTGGATTCGGCGGAACGTTCGGCCCTGCAGCGTCCGGTCGAGCACGGCCACTTCGAGTTGGGTCGGCTGCAGGATCCGTGGTGCACCCTCGCCCGCCGTGCCCAGCGCGCTGACCGCAGCGCCCAGCGCGGTCGCGGCGTCCCAGCCGGGGGTGAACGACTCCGTCAGCGCCGCGATCACCGGTTCGGTGGCGCCACCCATCACCACGAAGCGCCGCTCGTCGACGATCGAGCCGTCGTAGGAGATGCGGTAGAGCTGGTCCGCGCCGGTGGTGACCCCGGCACTGGCGGTGCCGGCCCAGCCGGGTGCGCCCGCTGCACTCACCTCGGCGACACACAGCTCGACCTCGAACGGTTTCTGGTGCTCGGAGAAGATCGAGCCAACGGTCTGCGCGTAGGCGTTGGCCAGCCACCGGCCGGTGACGTCGCGCCGGTCGTAGGAGAAGCCCCTGACATCGGCCAGCCGGATGCCCGCGGTGCGCAGGTTCTCGAATTCGTTGTACCGACCGACCGCGGCGAATCCGATGCGGTCGTAGATCTCGCTGACCTTGTGCAATGTCGGCGAATGGTTCTCCGCAACGAACAGCACCCCGCCGGAGAAGGTCGTCACCACCACGCTGCGGCCGCGCGAGATGCCCTTCCGGGCGTACTCCGAGCGGTCGCGCATGAACTGCTCGGGTGAGGCGTAGATGGTCGGCATCGTCACGGCGGGCCGGGCTCCTTGTGCGGTGGTGGGTCACTCGTGCCGGGCGGCATCGGCGGACGGGACGGTGGCAGTGGCGGTGGGCGCGGTTCAGCCCCCGGGGTGCAGCAGACGTCCGGCGAGCACCGCCTCCGACACCGAGGCAACGTCCTCGGCGGGGACCCGTACCGCGCCGCCGGCGGTCACGGTGATCACCACCGGGAAGATTCGTCGGGTGACGTCCGGGCCCCCGGTCGCGCTGTCGTCGTCGGCGGCGTCGTAGAGCGCCTCGATGCTCAGCCTGACGGCGGTCGCCAGATCGGCGCCGATTTCATACCGCTTCTTCAGCGCCGAGCGGGCGAACAGCGACCCGGATCCGACGCTGAAGTAGTCGTGCTCCTCGTACAGGCCGCCGGCGATGTCGTAGGAGAAAATCCGGCCGGGTCCGGCCGGCTCACTGGCCGTGCCTTCCTCCAGCCCGGCGAACAACGGGATGACGGCCAGCCCCTGCATCGCCGCCCCGAGGTTGCCGCGGATCATGGTGGCCAGCCGATTGGCCTTGCCGTCCAGCGAGAGCCGGACGCCCTCGATCTTCTCGTAGTGCTCGAGTTCCAGCCGGAACAGCCGGACCATCTCCACCGCCACCCCGGCCGTGCCGGCGATGCCGATTGCGGAGTGGGAGTCGGCGATGAAGACCTTCTCGATGTCCCGCTGGGCGATGATGTTGCCCATCGTCGCCCGCCGGTCGCCGGCCATCACCACACCGTCCGCGCAGGCTAGCGCGACGATGGTGGTGGCGTGCGGCACCACGAGCGGCGCTCCGTCACTGCCCTGACGGCTGCCCGGCAACAGGTGGGGTTCCGCCGTCGCCAGGAATTCGGTGAACGATCCGGTGCCCGGGCGGAGATAGGCGGCCGGTATCGCGGAAACAGGCCAGTGATCGGCCCCGGCAAACGCTGTCACTGGCCGCCCTTTTGCACGTACGAGCGGACGAAGTCCTCGGCGTTGGACTCCAGCACGTCGTCGATCTCGTCGAGAATGTCGTCAGTCTCGGCTGCGAGCTTCTCGCGACGCTCCTGGCCGGCGGCGCCTTCAACGGCGTCGTCACCGTCGCCGTCGCCGTCACCTTGCCGAGTGGTCTGTTCCTGGGCCATGTCGGTTCTCCGATCACCGGTAGATACCCGCGAGCCTACCTATTCGCCCCGACAGTGAGCCCGCCGCGGCCCTGTGCCGGTTGGTGTCCGGCGTCGGATCGGCCCAGGCCACCCTCGAGTACTGTGGGTGACTACTTGCGGGCGACTACTTGCGGGCGACTACTTGCGGGTGAGCGCGTCGACCAGTTCCGTGGCATCGGCCGCGGCGTCCAGTAGCGCCCCGACGTGAGACTTGGTGCCGCGGGTGGGTTCCAGGGTCGGGATGCGCACCAGGGACTCCCGCCCGATGTCGAAGATCACCGAGTCCCACGACGCGGCAGCCAGCCGGTCGGCGTACTGCGCCACGCACCGGCCGCGGAAGTACGCCCTGGTGTCCTCCGGCGGCAGCGTCATCGCGGCCTGTACCGCTTCCTCCTCGACCAGCCGCTTCATCGAGCCGCGGTAGACGAGCCGGTTGTACAGGCCCTTGTCCATCCGCACGTCGGAGTACTGCAGGTCGACGAGGGCGAGCCGGTGCGCGCCCCAGGACAGCCCGTCACGGCTGCGGAAGCCTTCCAGCAGGCGGAGTTTCGCCGGCCAGTCCAGCACGTCGGCCAGCTGCATCGGGTCGACGGCCAGCTTGTCCAGCACCGACACCCACTGGCCGAGCACATCAAGGGTCTGCTCGTCGGCGTCATGCCCGTAGGCATCGTCGACGAACTCCGCCGCGGCCTCGGCGTAGGCACGCTGGATGTCGACGCCGGTCAGCCGACGTCCGTCGGTCAGCGGCACGGTGGCCGCGAGGCTGGGGTCGTGGGAGATCTGGTGAACCGCAGCGACCGGGTGCGCCAGCTCAACGGCCGGCAACGGCCAGCCGGCCTCGATCATCGCCAGCACCAGCGCCGTTGTGCCCAGCTTGAGGTAGGTGGCGGTCTCGGCCAGGTTGGCGTCGCCGATGATCACGTGCAGCCGGCGGTGTTTGTCCGCGTCGGCGTGCGGCTCGTCGCGGGTGTTGATGATGCCCCGCTTGAGCGTGGTCTCCAGGCCGACCTCGACCTCGATGTAGTCCGAACGCTGGCCGAGCTGGAAACCCTCGGTCTGACCGGAAGGGCCGATGCCGACCCGGCCCGCCCCGGCGAAGACCTGCCGGGAGGAGAAGAACGGCGTCAGGCCGGCGATCAGCGCCGGGAACGGGGTGTCCCGCCGGCACAGATAGTTCTCGTGGGTGCCGTAGGACGCGCCCTTGCCGTCGACGTTGTTCTTGTACATCTGGATGGGCTTGGACCCCGGCAGCGAGGCCGCCAGCCGGGCGGCAGCCTCCATCACCCGTTCCCCGGCCTTGTCGAACAGCACCCCGTCCAGCGGGTTGGTGACCTCCGGCGAGGAGAACTCCGGATGCGCGTGGTCGACATACAGCCGGGCGCCGTCGGACAGGATGACGTTGGCCGCGCCGATGTCGTCCACGTCCGGCTCCGCGGCTCCGAACAGCGCCGACAGGTCGTACCCGCGGGCGTCACGCAGCGGCGATTCCACCTCGTAATCCCAGCGCGGACGCCTGGCCCGCGGCGCGGCCACCGACGCGGCGTAGGCCAGCACCACCTGGGTCGAGGAGATCACCGGGTTGACGCCCGGCTCCCCCGGCACCGAGATGCCGTACTCGACCTCCGTACCCATGATGCGACGCACACTCATGATTCGAATCTAGTGGGGCAGGATCGACCAGATGGACCACCCGCTCCCGGCCACCGCCGCCGGCACCGGTCACGGCACGCTGCGTGACCGCCTGCTGCGGCGGCTGCAGGCGGTCACCGGCCGGCCGTCGTGGCGGGATCGGCCGCTCACCGAATTGCTCGGGATCGACCGCAACGTGCTGTGGCAGGCGTTGAAGGTCGCTGTCTCCGCCGGGGTGTCGTGGGCGTTGGCTGGCTGGCTGCTCGACTCACCCTCACCGATCTGGGCTCCGATCACCGCGTCGCTGATCGCCCTGCTGACGGTGCGCGCCTCCATCCGCGACGCCGTGGAGAAGGTCGTCGCGGTGCTGATCGGCATCGTGGTGGCCATCTGGCTCGGCGACTTGATCGGACTGCACGCGTGGTCGATCAGCCTGATCGTGGCCTTGGGGTTCCTGGTCGGGAAGGTGCTGCGACTCAACGGCGGTGCCGCAGCGCAGATCCCCATCAACGGGCTGTTCGTGCTGGCCCTGGGCAGCGCGCAGAGCGGGCAGCGATTCCTGGACACGCTGATCGGGGCGGGTGTCGCGGTCGTGGTGAACTTCGCCATCGTGCCGCCGAACTACGTCTCGTCCGCGACCAGGTCGGTGGCCGAGCTGGGCGACGGCATCGTCGACGTGCTGTCGGCCGTCGCCGACGGGATCAGCCGCCCGTGGCGCATCGAGGAGGCGACTGGCTGGCTGCGGGAGGCCCGCGAGCAGGGCCGGATCTCCACCGCCGCGGAGTCCGACGTCGACCGCGCCGGGCAGTCGCTGGAACTGCACCCCGGCCGGGCGTCCTGGGCCAGCGCGCTCGGCCGGCTGCAACAGGCCAACGACACCCTGCAGATCGTCGAGGTGCAGGTACGCACGCTGGCCAGGACCGTCAGGGACATCGCGGCCAAGGTGCCGGCGCAGGACGGCCGGCAGCCGCCGATGCCGATGGCGTCGGCAACATTGTTCGCGACCGCCCGGGCCATCGAGGCGTTCGCGCACACCCGGCTGCGGGCCGAGAAGGACGCCCGAGAAGTGGTCGCCGGTGGCACGGCACACCGGGCGGTCGAGGTGGCCCGCTCGAAGATCGCCGAGATCAATGCCGATCTGGCCGACATGCTGGCCGCCAACCTCGTCCGCGGGGTTTTTCTCGGCACGTTGGTGGTGGAGACGGGGCGGATCTTGGACGAGCTGGAGAGCGGTCTTGCCGCCGTCGGGCCGGCGTCGCAGGAACCGGTGGAGATGACCGACCCGGGCTAGCGCCAGGGCAGGCCGGACCTATGGGCCCAGTAGGTCACGGGGTCCTCGGCGCAGCCGGATAACAGTGCGGTGTCGGCGGGGGTCAACGCCACCTGATCCGCCCGTAAGTTGGCGGCCAGCTGATCGACTCCCGCCGCACCGATCAGCACCCGGTTCGCCCAGGGCTGCGCCGCCGCGGCGGCCAGCGCAACGGCGTCGGGCGCGGCGCCGATGCGTGCACACACCTCGCGGAGGACGTCCGGTGGCTCGGTGACCAGCCGGCCGTTCGCCAGCGACTCCTTGACGATCACCGTGAGCTCGCGATGGGACGCCGCCTGCAGCGCCGGCCCCGCGCTGGTCTCCAGCAGATTCCAGGTGGCCTGCACGGCGGAGAACAACCGCGCGCCGGACCTGGTCACCTCGAGGGCGCGCTCGACGATGTCGCCCTGCCGGGCGCCGGAGGCCGAGAAGCCGATCGCGACACCGGAGTCGCGCAGCCTCGCCAGCGCGTCCAGCAACGGCCCGTCGGCGAACAGCGGTGAATCCAGGGTCAGCGAATGCACCTGGTACAGGTGCACCCGCGGCAGCGTGGCCCGGGTGAGCTCCCATTGCTCGGTGAAGGCCGCCAGCGAGTGCTCCTTGACCTCATGGACGTCCGCCCGCGGGTCCCAGGCACCGACGTACCGGTAACCCCACTTGCTCGAGACGGTCGGCGCCTTCTCGGGCCAGTCCACGTCTTGCGCCGCGCGGGCGCGCCACCACTGCCCGACGAATTCCTCCGCGCGGCCATACGACCGGGCGGTGTCGATCCAGTCGATCCCCGACCGCACGGCGGCGTCGAGCATCCGGAAGGTGTTGTCGCGGAACGACTCGACGCTGCGGTCGGCCGGCAATTGCGCGGCGCTGCCGGTACTGATGTACGCCGGGCGACCGAGCACGGCGGTACCGATGGCCCACCGGGTTCGACGCGGCCTGCTGCTCACAGCACCAGAAGCTACAGGTCCCAGAAAGCTACAGGTCCCAGAAAGCTATAGGTACTGACCCGTATTCGACGCGGTATCGATGGCACGGGAGCCCTCGGACTGCTTGCCGGACACCAGGGTCC
>JBBQGJ010000087.1:0-19287 GCA_038322925.1 Mycobacteriales bacterium | reverse complement strand
GTCTGGTGGACGAGGGCTGACTCAACCCGGCGGAAACCACGGCCACGGTGCATGTCGTCATGACGCGGTCCCGGCAACTTCCAGCGCGGCCTTGCGCTGATCAACGGCGGCCCTCTCGGCCGCGGCCAGCATGCCGGCGTGCGTCGGGCCGTCCGGCACGTGGCTCGGCCGCAGCGCGTCGAACTCCTTGCGCAGCACCGGAACCACCTCTGCACCGAGCAGGTCGAGCTGCTCCAGCACCGTCTTCAGCGGCAGGCCGGCGTGATCCATCAGGAACAGCTGGCGCTGGTAGTCACCGAAGTAGTCGCGGAACTTGAGCGTCTTCTCGATCACCTCGGTCGGGCTGCCGACGGTCAGCGGGGTCATCTCGGTGAAGTCCTCCAGCGAGGGTCCGTAGCCGTAGACCGGGGCGTGGTCGAAATACGGCCGGAACTCCTTGACGGCGTCCTGCGAGTTCTTCCGCATGAACACCTGGCCGCCGAGCCCGACGATGGCCTGGTCGGCGCTGCCGTGCCCGTAGTGCTCGAAGCGGGTGCGGTACAGCTCGATCAGCCGCTGGAAGTGCGCCTTCGGCCAGAAGATGTGGTTGGCGAAGAAGCCGTCACCGTAGTAGGCGGCCTGCTCGGCGATCTCCGGGCTGCGAATGGAGCCGTGCCAGACGAACGGCGGCACTCCGTCCAGCGGGCGCGGGGTGGAGGTGAAGCCGCGCAGCGGGGTGCGGAACTTGCCCTGCCAGTCGACGACGTCCTCACGCCACAGCCGGCGCAGCAGGTCGTAGTTCTCCACCGCCAGCTCGATGCCCTTGGTGATGTCCTTGCCGAACCAGGGGTAGACCGGCCCGGTGTTCCCGCGGCCCATCATCAGGTCCACCCTGCCGTCGGCCAGGTGCTGCAGCATCGCGTAGTCCTCGGCGATCTTCACCGGGTCGTTGGTGGTGATCAGCGTCGTGGAGGTGGACAGCAGCAGCCGGTCGGTCCTGGCCGCGATGTAGCCGAGCATGGTGGTGGGTGACGAGGGAACGAACGGCGGGTTGTGGTGCTCGCCGGTGGCGAAGACGTCGAGGCCGACCTCCTCGGCCTTCTGCGCGATGGTCACCATCGTCTTGATCCGCTCGGCCTCGGTGGGGGTCCGGCCGGTGGTCGGATCGGCGGTGACGTCGCCGACGGTGAAGATCCCGAACTGCATGGCGCACTCCTCGGTGTAGTTCTTGCCCGCCGTTTCCAAGCCCAGTAGTTGAACGCTCAACCGGTTCTGCCTGATGCAACGATTCGTCCCCCACCTTCATTCCCTCGCATGGAGTTTGGTGGCGGTCAGCGGTCCGACCGGTAGTGAGAATCGCCACTGATCGCCAGGGGTGGGTGGTCCCGAGCGAAATGATCGTCACGGGCGCGCGCATGTCCATCGGGGCGGCGAGAAACGGAAGTGCCGACATGAGTCAGGGACTCTACGAGCTCATCTCCACGGCCGACGGCGTGGTTGCCAGAATCCACGCCAGAGGTAGCGCGGTGCTGGCCACGCCGTCGATCAACCGCAGTACCGCGTTCACACTCCAAGAGCGTGAAGCGCTCGGGTTGACCGGTCTGTTGCCGACCGCGGTGATCACCCTGGAGGGTCAGCTGCGGAGGGTGTACGCCCAGTACCTCGAGCAGGCCAACGACCTTCGGAAGTGGGTGTATCTGGCCAACCTCCGGGACCGCAACGAGGTGCTGTTCTATCGGCTGCTCACCGAGCACATCTCCGAAATGCTGCCGGTCGTCTACACCCCGACCGTCGGCGAGGCCATCGAACGGTTCAGCCACGAGTTCCGCCGTCCGCACGGCGTCTACTTGTCCGTCGATCACCCCGAGGACGTCGAGACTGCCTTGCGCAACACGGGTCTCGAACAAGGCGACGTCGACCTGCTGGTTGCCACCGACTCCGAGGGCATTCTGGGCATCGGCGACCAGGGCGTCGGCGGTATCGAGATCTCCATCGGCAAGCTCGCCGTCTACACCGCGGCCGCCGGCATTCACCCGCACCGGGTGTTGCCGGTCGTGCTGGATGTGGGGACCGACAACCTGAGGCTGCTCACCGACGACATGTACCTGGGCGTCCGGCACGCGCGGATCCGCGACCGACGCTACGACGACCTCATCGACGCCTTCGTGAACGCTGCCACAGCGACCTTCCCCGGCGCCATGCTGCACTGGGAAGACTTCGGCGCCGGCAACGCCCGCCGCATCCTGAACAAATACGCCGCCACCTGCTGCACCTTCAACGATGACATGCAGGGGACGGCCGCTGTGGTGCTGGCCGCGACGTTCGGCGCGGTCCGCGCCGCCGGCTCCCGAATCCGCGACCAGAAGGTCGTCATTCACGGCGCCGGCACCGCTGGCCTGGGCATCGCCGACATGCTGCGCGCAGAAATGATCCGCGAGGGCCTCAGCCCGCGCGAGGCGACCAGCCGGTTCTATCCACTGTGCAGCCAGGGCATGCTCGTCGACGACATGCCCGACCTGCTCGATTTTCAGCAGCCCTACGCTCGGCGCCGCGAGGAAGTAGCCGGCTGGGACGCCGCCGGCGGCCAGGAAGATCCGATCGGCCTCGCCGAGGTCGTCGCCCGCACGCGGCCCACCATTCTGATCGGCACGTCGACCCAGGCCGGGGCGTTCACCGAGGCGATCGTCCGCGAGATGGCCGCACACACCCACCGGCCGATCATCATGCCGCTGTCGAACCCGACGTCCAAGTGCGAAGCGCTTCCCGAGGACCTGATCGCGTGGACCGAGGGTCGAGTCCTGACGGCCACCGGCAGCCCCTTCGGCCCGGTGACGTATCGGGGTCGGACCTACCAGATCGCGCAGTCGAACAACGCGCTGGTGTTCCCTGGCCTCGGTCTTGGAGTGACGGTGGCCAAGGCCCGGCGAATCAGCGATCGGATGATCGCCGCCGCGGCCCACGCCGTGGCCGGTCTGTCCGACGCGGGCACCCCCGGTGCGGCTCTGCTCCCGCCGATGGATGATCTTCGCACCGTCTCGGCCGCCGTCGCCATCGCCGTGGCGACGACCGCCCAGGACGAGGGCCTCGCGCAGACCGAGCTGCACGACCCCATCCAGCAGATCTACGACGCGATGTGGCGCCCGGACTACCCGCGCATCGAACTGACCTGGAGCTGAGCGCGCGTCCGTGCGTGTCCTCGGCGGCCTGTCCGCCGCCACCTGCGTTCACCCAGGGCGAACCCGATCTCCTGCGCGGAACAAATCGGGGTCGCTGCGCCTTGAGTCAGTCACGCTCAACTCTTGACGTGTCCACTGAAGGGTGACCTACATGTCCGATATCCGCCGCCTGCCGGTGCTGTCGCTGACCGATGCCGTGGTGCTGCCCGGCATGGTCGTGCCGATCGAGCTGGACGAACCGGCGCAGGCTGCCATCGATGCGGCGCGCGCCGCGGCCGCGTCCGGTCGTGACGACAGCGCCGAGCCGGCCGAGCACGGTCCCGGGGCCGGCAGCGCCGAGAGCGCCGACCGTCAGGGCTCCATCGGTGAGCTGCTGATCGCTCCGCGACTGCAGGACCGGTACGCCGCGTACGGGGTCGTCGCCACCATCGAACAGGTCGGCCGGATGGCCGGCGGCGCTCCTGCCGCGGTGCTGCGCGCCCACCGCCGCGCACGGATCGGCACCGGAGTCTCCGGCCCAGGCGCAGCGCTGTGGGTGCAGGCCGAGATCGTCGATGACGAGCCCGTCACCGATCGGGCGAAAGAGCTTGCCGCCGAATACAAGTCGCTGGTGATCGCGAACCTGCAGAAGCGCGACGCCTGGCAGGTCATCGACACCGTGGAGCGGATGACCGACCCCTCCGACCTGGCCGACTCGGCCGGTTGGGCGCCGTACCTGACCGCCGAGCAGAAGCGTGGGGTGCTGGAAACCCCGGCGGTCGAAGGTCGCCTCGAGCTGCTGATCGGTTGGACCCGCGCCCACCTCGCGGAGATGGACGTCGCCGAGAAGATCGGCAAGGACGTCCGGGACGGCATGGAGAAGAACCAGCGCGAGTTCCTGCTGCGCCAGCAGCTTGCCGCGATCCGCAAGGAACTCGGCGAGGGCGAACCAGACGGAGCGGACGACTTCCGCACCAGGGTCGAGCAGGCGGATCTGCCGGACAAGGTCCGCGAGGCCGCGTTGCGCGAGGTCGGCCGGCTGGAAAGGGCCAGCGACCAGAGCCCGGAATCGGGCTGGATCCGGACCTGGCTGGACACGGTGCTGGAGATCCCGTGGCAGACCAGCACCGAGGACAAGACCGATGTTGCCGCCGCGCGTGAGGTGCTGGACGCCGACCACCACGGCCTTGACGACGTCAAGGACCGGATCGTGGAGTACCTGGCCGTGCGCAGCCGGCGGGCCCAGCGTGGCCTGCAGGTGGTCGGCGGTCGCGGCTCCGGCGCCGTGATGGTGCTGGTCGGGCCGCCCGGCGTCGGCAAGACCTCACTCGGCGAGAGCGTTGCCCGGGCACTGGGCCGCAAGTTCGTCCGGGTCGCCCTGGGTGGCGTCCGGGACGAGGCGGAGATCCGTGGTCACCGGCGTACCTACGTGGGCGCGCTGCCCGGCCGGATCGTTCGCGCCGTCACTGAGGCCGGTTCGATGAACCCGGTGATGCTGCTCGACGAGATCGACAAGGTCGGTGCCGACTATCGGGGCGACCCGGCCGCTGCGCTCCTCGAGGTGCTCGACCCGGCGCAGAACCACACCTTCCGGGACCACTACCTGGACATCGACCTGGACCTCTCGGACGTGCTGTTCCTGGCCACCGCCAACGTCATCGACACCATTCCGTCCGCGTTGCTGGACCGGATGGAGCTGATCACCATGGACGGCTACACCGAGGACGACAAGGTCGCGATCGCGCGCACCCACCTGCTGCCCCGGCAGCTTGAGCGGGCCGCGCTGGACGACTCCGAGGTCACCGTCACCGACGCCGCGCTGCACAAGATGGCCGCCGACTACACCAGGGAGGCCGGGGTCCGTCAGCTGGAACGGTTGCTGGCCAAGGTGTTCCGCAAGGTCGCGACCCGGCTGTCCGGCACCGACGATCAGCGGGTGACGGTCGACGAGCCGGATCTGCGCGAGCTGGTCGGCCGTCCGCGCTTCACCTCGGAAACCGCCGAGCGCACCGCCGTCCCAGGGGTGGCGACCGGTCTTGCGGTCACCGGGTTGGGTGGCGACGTGCTGTTCATCGAGGCGAACGCCACTCCCGGTGAGCACGGCTTGACGCTGACCGGCCAGCTCGGCGACGTGATGAAGGAGTCCGCGCAGATCGCGCTGTCCTTCATCCGCTCGCACGCGGACGAACTCGGGGTCGACCCGGAGGCGTTGAACCGCAAGATCCACCTGCACGTGCCGGCCGGCGCCGTGCCCAAGGACGGTCCGTCCGCGGGCGTGACCATGGTGACCGCACTGGTGTCGCTGGCCACCGGCCGGCCGGTGCGTTCGGACGTCGCGATGACCGGTGAGGTCACCCTGAACGGCCGGGTGCTGCCGATCGGCGGGGTCAAGCAGAAACTGCTGGCCGCCCAGCGTGCCGGCGTCACGACGGTGTTCATCCCGGCGCGGAACGAGCCGGACCTGGACGACGTGCCTGCTGAGGTATTAGCGGCACTGGCTGTCCACCCTGTCAGCGACGTCAGCCAGATATTGGCTCAGGCGTTCGCACCGGCGGTTGGGGAGGCTGACTCCGCGACAGCTACCCGGATAGCTGCGGCCTGACCCGGATCC
Organism: Mycobacteriales bacterium; assembly: GCA_038322925.1. Lineage (GTDB taxonomy): Bacteria > Actinomycetota > Actinomycetes > Mycobacteriales > Nakamurellaceae > Nakamurella. The sequence continues at coordinate 13,542 of JBBQGJ010000087.1, read as the reverse complement.
GGTCAGGAACACAGGGAGATCACGACTTCGGGCCCTTTGGTGTTGTGCCACAACATCAAAGGGCCTGAAGTGGTGATCATGACATGCCTGGCGCGGCATCGACTCGGAGTTCCGCACGCCCGCCGCGCTATCCGTCCAGCTGTCCGGTCGATACGTCGGCACCGACGCGCAAGTACTGGTCGAAGAACGCCAGGATGCGGCGCTTGGCATCGGCGGCCGAGCCGTGGTCGTAGCCTCCCAGCCCGGTGATCTTCATCAGGGCCCACGTCGGTGAGGCCAGCGGCGGGCGGTTGATGAGGGCATGGGTGGCGTTGGGGTACTCCTTGACGTCAGCGGGCACCCCCGCCTTCTCCAGCGCCGCCGACACCTTGGCCGCTGCTCCCTTCAGACTGCGGTCCTTCCCGCCGTAACTGGCCACCATTGGGCAGGCTCCGTCCAAGATCTCGTCGAGGTTGGCCGGCAAGGGTCCGTAGTTCACGCTGGCCGCGCTGTAGCCGTCTCGCCCGGCCAGCACCAGCGCGAACGCGCCGCCCATGCAGTACCCGATGACGCCGACGGTGCCGGTGCAGTCGTCGCGGGCCGCGAGCCAGGGCCGGGCCTGGTCGATCTGATCGAAGACCGGGCCGCTCTGCTGGGCGAGCTGCTGGAAGGCGCCCTTGACGCACCGGATCATCCGCTTGCCGTGATACAGATCGGGCATCACCGTGACGTAGCCGGCGGCGGCCAGCCAGTCGCACTGCTCGCGCATGTCGTCGCCGAGCCCGAGTGCGTCGTGGACGACGACGACTCCGGGCCAAAGCCGCGGACGATCTGCGGTCGCGACCGGATTGGCGAAGTAGGCGCCTCGTTCACTTTCCGGGGCGGTGCCAGGGACAACGATGGTCGGCATCGAGCCAACCTACGTGACCCGCGGATCGTTTTTCAGGGGAACAGGGCCAGAACGGGCGAACCAGGGGCACTGTCGGTGGTGCCGGGCATCATGCCGGCATGGCTACTTTCACGATCGTCCCGTCCGGTGGCTTCAGCCTGCGCGAGTCCGCCGAGTTCGGTTTCGGCCAGCGCTCGGCGGAGCGGTTCGACGGTGTGTTCCGCCTGGCGTTCTGCGTCGACGGCTACGCGGCGCAGGCCGGGGTGGAGCTCCGGCAGGATGCCCGCGGCGTCCACGGCGTGGTGCGCGACCTCCATCCGCAAAGGGGAACCGGCACCGATCTTGCCGCCATCCGCGCGCAGGTCGCGCGGGTGCTGTCGCTGGATCACGACGCATCGCAATTCGCCGACGTGGGGCGGCGCGATGCGGTCATCGGCCGGCTGCAGGCGGCCGCCCCCGGCCTGCTACCCCCGTTGTTCTATTCGCCCTACGAGGCGGCGATCTGGTCAGTGTTGAGCGCGCGGCGCACCGGGCATCAGATGGCGGAGGTCCGTCGCCGGTTGTCGTTCCAGCACGGCCGGGTGTTCGACCTGGCAGGTCAGCGGTTGGCGGCGCTGCCCACGCCGCAGCAGCTGCTGGAGGTTCGCGAATTCCCGGGCATCAACGTCGAGAAGATGACCCGGATGCAGGGGATCGCCCGCGCCGCGCTGGCCGGTCGCTTGGACGCGGACCGGCTGAAGTCCCTTGGGCCCGAGATCACCACGCAGGAGATGCAGCATCTGAAGGGGATCGGGCCGTTCTATGCGTCCCTCATCACCATCAGGGCCGTCGGCTTCGCGGACGTCCCGCCCGTTGACGAGCCGATCGTCCGGGAGTTGGTCACCCGCCTCTACCGGCTCCCGGAACCGTGCACTCCCGATCGGTTCCTGGAAATCGCTGACGCCTGGCGGCCGTTCCGAACGTGGGCCTCGGTACTGATTCGCGCCGCCGCTTCCAGGCTCAATTCACCCGAACCGTCGACGATCGGGGCCTGAACCCGCCGACGGTCGCCCGCGCACCGTGCGTCCCCAGGGATTCCCTGGTAACTCTCTGGAATCTCCCGGGTCGCTCCGGCATGGGTCGGGCAATCCACCGGGGCCGGGGCGCCGAATCGACAGCAGATTCGCCGGAAGGCCCGGCGACACCCGAGCCTCGAGGATCACGATCATCATGAGCTTCCACACGCCACCTATCCGGACGAGGGCGTCACGCAGGTGACCTTCGACGACCAGACGGTCAGCACGCGCGACCGAGGGCAACAGGAGCGGTCCGAGAGCACCGGGTCGACGGTCTTCCCCGCTGACCTGCTGGGCGGACGGTCACCGGCGGAACGTGTCCAGTTCCTGGCGGAGCCGCCGGTGCCTGCCGAGCCGTCAGCCACGCCGGCAGTTCCCCGGCCGCGGGTGTACCGCAACTACACCCGCCGGTTGCGGGACAAGTAGGCGCCGACGACCCGCCGGAGAGGTATCCGCGGCCCATCGTCGGAGCCGGGTTAAGCTCGGACACATGTTCGATGACGGCTGGGATGCGGGCCTTGACGACGCCCAGCTCACGGCCGCCACCCACGACGATTCCCCGCTGGTGATCCTCGCCGGTGCCGGCACCGGCAAGACGCGCACCCTCACGGCCAGGGTCGCCTCGCTCATCGATCGCGGCGTGCCGCCGGAGCGGGTGCTGCTGCTCACCTTCACCCGCCGGGCCGCGGACGACATGATCGCCCGTGCCGCGACGATGTGCACCCGGCAGGACGCGGGCCGCAGGGTGCAGGGCGGCACGTTTCACGCGGTCGCCCACCGGCTGGTCGCCGGCCACACCGCGGCACTGGGCCTGCCGGACGCGGTCTCGGTGCTGGACCGCGCCGATGCAACCGACGCCATGGACCTGCTGCGGCACGACTTCGACCTCGCCGGCGGCCGCACCCGGGTGCCGAACGCGTCGACCCTGGTCGACATCTATTCCCGCTCGGTCAACACCGGCCGGCCCGCAAGGACCCTGGTCGCGACCGACTTTCCGTGGGTGGAACCACATGTCGATCAGGTGATGGCGCTGCTGCGCGGGTACGTCGTGCGCAAACGCGAGCGCGGCCTGCTGGATTTCGACGACCTGCTGCTGGCCTGGCGAAGCCTGCTGACGGACCCGATTCTCGGTCCCGAGATGGCGGCCAAGTGGGATCACGTGCTCGTGGACGAATACCAGGACGTCAATCAGATCCAGGTCGACATCGTGCGAGCGTTGCGGCCTGACGGGCGGGGACTGACCGTGGTCGGCGACGACGCGCAGGCGGTTTATGCCTTCCGCGGCGCGGACAGCGCCCATCTGGTCGACCTGACCACCGCGTTCGACGGCGTCACCGTCGTCCGGCTGGAACGGAACTTCCGGTCCCGGCAACGGCTACTGGACCTGGCCAACGGGATACGACCCGGTCGTGACGGGTTTCGCCTGGTGCTGCGCTCGGACCGACCCGGTGGCCGGCGGCCGCGGCTGGTCCGCTGCCACGACGCGCCAGGCGAGGCACGAGCGGTGGCCGACGCGGTGCTGGCCGCCGTCGAGCATGGCCGGGCGCTCCGCGACCAGGCGGTGCTCATGCGCACCGGCCACCACAGCGATCTGCTGGAGGTCGAACTCACCGCCCGGCGGGTGCCGTTCGTCAAGTTCGGCGGCCTGAAGTTCCTGGAGGCGGCCCACGTCAAGGACTTCGTGGCCGCGTTGCGGGTGCTGGACAACCGGATCGACGAGGTCGCCTGGTTCCGGCTGCTGCGGCTGCACGACGGCATCGGGCCGTCCCGGGCCAGGAGCCTGCTCGACGCCCTCACCGGCGATGGGGGCCACGCGGTCGCGGTCGCCGGTGCTCCCGCCATGTCCAGGGTCGCGCTCGCCGCCACCCTCGACGGGATCACGGCGGCCCGCAGGATGACCCGGATCGGGGACCGGGCCGCGACCTGCCTTGCCTGGCTCCGCCCGCTGCTGACGGCTCGTTACGCCGATGCCGTGGTGCGGATCGCCGATCTGGATCGGCTGGTCGCGGCGGCCGCGACCGCCCCGGATCTCGCCGCGTTCGTCGCCGAGCTGACCCTGGACCCACCCGCGTCGACCGGCGACCTCGCGGGGGTTCCGCACCTGGACGAGGACTACCTCACGCTCTCCACGGTGCACTCGGCCAAAGGGCTGGAATGGCCGGTCGTTCATGTCATCCACCTCGTCGACGGCGCGTTCCCGGCCGACATGGCTTTGTCCCAGCCGGCCGGCCTGATCGAGGAGCAGCGGCTGTTCTACGTCGCCGTCACCCGGGCCGCCGACGAGCTCTCGCTGTACGCACCGCTGCGGATGCCGCACCACCGGCACGGCCGCGACGACAAGCACAGCTTCGCCCCGCTCAGCCGGTTCCTGGACGAGACTGCCATGGCCGTCATCGATCTCCACGACCTGACGCCGCCCCGGCAGGCACCCGGCCCGCGGGTTGCCCGCGCCAGGGTCAGCCTGCCGACGCTGGACGATCTCTGGGCCTGAACCACCCCTGATGCCCACGAGGGTGCCGGCCCCATGATCGGCACGGTGATCGGCCCGTCAGAGGGTCGCCAGCCAATCGATGACCGCGGAGGCGATGGCAGCGTCGGCGTTGCGAGGATCGTGGCCGCCGGTCAGCCAGACCTGGGTCACCGGGCCGGGAATGGTGCCGATGTGGCCGGCGAACTCGTCCGGCGCGCCGAAGGGGTCCTTGCTGCCCGAGACGAAGAGCACCGGCACGGTGATCGCCGGAAAATGCTCCACCCGCAACTTCTCGGGCTGCCCCGGCGGGTGCAGTGGGTAGCTCAGCAAGATCAGCCCAGCGGCCGGCAGGCCCTCGGCAACCGCCATCGAGCACATCCGTCCGCCGTAGGAGCGCCCGCCGAGCACCAGCCGATCCGGCTCTACACCGGCCCGGGAGAGCAGCGCCGCGGCCTCGCTGACCAGATGCGCGATCGCGACCGGTGCACGGTCGGGTGCTCGGCGTCCAGCCGTGCGATACGGGAAGTCGACTCGAGCACAGGGCAGCGGCGCCAGCGCATGTTCGAGGGCAATGAGGGTGTGGTTGTCCCTGCTGGCGCCCGCGCCCGGGGTGAGCATGACGGCGCCTGCTCGACGGCCCCGCGAGGCGCGGCTCCGAGCGGGCTTTGCGCCGGTTTCGGTGGTCTGTTCCATGCGTCCTCCCGTTTGCCCGGCTCCGCAGGACCTCGGGGCCGGCCGGGCGTGCACGGTCGACAGCGAGTCGTCGTGCCCGGTGTCCACGCGGAAAACGCAGGCTACCGCCTCGACCGGTACGCCGTTTCCCACGTTCTTCGACTAGCCTCGGGGTCCCGCTCGTCGGGCCAGGCCAGGGAACGGTCCGCGTCCGAATCGGGCGGCCAACCAGCCAGTCCCCCAGCATCGCCCGGTAGAGCGGTCCGCACACTGCGCAGCGCCCGTCACCACCCAGCCCGCCACCACACAGCCCGTCACCACCCAGCCCGTCACCACCCAGCCCGTCACTACCCAGCCCGTCACTACACAGGCCCCCCGAGGGTCGCGAGGAAGAGCCGATGAGCCCGCGTCAGCACAAGTACCTCTTGGACGAGTCGGAGATGCCGACCCGGTGGTACAACATCATCCCGGACCTTCCGGCTCCCCCGCCGCCTCCGCTGCATCCCGGAACCCATCAGCCGGTCGGCCCCGACGACCTCGCCCCGCTGTTCCCGATGGACCTGATCCTGCAGGAGGTGTCCACCGACAGTTACATCGACATCCCGGACGAGGTGCAGGACGTCTATCGGCTCTGGCGGCCCTCGCCGCTGTACCGGGCGCATCGGCTGGAGCAGGCGATCGGCACGCCGGCGCGGATCTACTACAAATACGAGGGCGTCTCTCCGGCCGGCTCGCACAAGCCGAACACGGCTGTCCCGCAGGCCTACTACAACGCCAAGGCCGGTGTTCGTAAACTCACCACCGAGACCGGCGCAGGTCAGTGGGGCACCGCGCTGGCCTTCGCCTGCGCACTGTTCGGCGTGGAATGCGAGGTATGGCAGGTCGGCGCGTCGTACGACGCCAAGCCGTATCGGCGGACGCTCATCGAGACGTTCGGTGGCACAGTGCACCGCTCCCCGTCGCGGCTGACCTCAGCCGGTCGCACTTTCCCTGCGAACCACACCGGCTCGCTGGGCATCGCCATCTCCGAGGCGGTCGAGATGGCGGCCGCCGATCCGGACACCAAGTACGCCCTGGGATCCGTGCTGAACCACGTCCTGATGCATCAGACGATCATCGGCGAGGAAGCGCTGCTGCAGTTGGCGAAGGCCGGCGAGAGCGGCGCCGACCTGGTGGTCGGCTGCACCGGCGGCGGCTCCAACTTCGGCGGCCTGGCATTTCCCTTCATCCGGGAGAAGCTCGCCGGCCGGCAAACACCGGTGATCCGCGCCGTCGAACCTGCGTCCTGCCCGTCGCTGACCCGCGGCGAATACCGCTACGACTTCGGCGACACCGCCGGCTTCACGCCGCTGTTGAAGATGTACACCCTCGGTCACGATTTCGTGCCCGACCCGATTCACGCCGGCGGCCTTCGGTACCACGGGATGGCCCCGCTGATCTCGCACATCTACGAATTGGGACTGCTGGAAGCCGTCGCCATCGACCAGACAGAATGCTTCACCGCTGCGCTGACCTTCGCCCGCTCAGAGGGGATCGTGGCGGCCCCCGAGCCGACCCACGCGCTGGCCGAGACGATCCGTGAAGCGATTTCCTGCCGCGAATCGGGTGAGGCGAAGGTCATCGTCACCGCACTGTGCGGTCACGGGTTGCTCGATCTCGCGGCCTATCAGGATTTCCTCTCCGGCAAGATGGTGGATTCCGGACTGTCGGACAGCGATCTGGCGGCGGCGCTGGCAGCTGTCCCGGTGGTGACCGGCTGACCACGATCCCCGATCCGCCCGCCGTCCCCGGGAGTGAAACCCAGGACACAGCAGCCGCTCTGGCGGTCGCCGCGGCGCTGGGGCTGGAACCGCTGCCGCACGAAGGCGGCCTGTTCCGCCGCACTTTCACGGGCGACGGCGCCAGCGCGATCTATTTCATGCTGATCGGTGACGAGTTCTCGGCGCTGCATCGACTGGCGGCCGACGAAATCTACTGTCACCATGCCGGCGCCCCGCTTCGCCTGCTGCTCATCGACCCGGCGGGTGCGTCACGCCAGGTCCTGATCGGGCCTGACCCGCTCTCAGGGCAGCACCCGCAGTTCGTCGTGCCCCGTGGCCACTGGCAGGGGTCGTCATCCGACGGGTCTTGGACCCTGGTGTCCACCGTCGTGGTGCCGGGATTCGACTGGCGCGACTTCACCCTGGGCGATCGTGATGAACTCGAGCGGTTGAGTCCCGCTGCGGCAGAGCGTATTCGGCAGCTCACGCGCCGAACCCCCATGAAGTGATACCGCTCTCATCAGCACGAGCGGCACAGCAGGTCCTCCGGTCGCCGAGGTTGCCGATCGCTGCCGGTGGCGACCGCCCGCCACTGTCTTGTGCGTTCACTTGACGGTCGTTACACAGACGCACTATGGTAACCGGGTCGCCGACGAACGGGGTGCCGTGAACAGTCCGAACATCCGCCCGCTCGAAGAGGGCATCGAAACAGACCTGCGCGGGCTCAACTACGGCAGCTACCTGCACCTCGACCAGCTGCTCAGCGCGCAGATCCCGCTGTCGGACCGGCACGACGAGATGCTGTTCATCATCCAGCACCAGACCACCGAGCTCTGGATGAAGCTGGTCATCCACGAGCTGCGCTCCGCCATGTCGTTGATGGCGACGGACGAACTGGGGCCGGCACTGAAAAGGCTGGCTCGCGTCAAGCACATCCAGAAACAAATGACGGACCAGTGGTCGGTGCTGGCCACCCTCACCCCCAGCGAATACGCCCAGTTCCGCCACCTGCTCGGGAAATCCTCGGGTTTCCAGTCGGCGCAGTACCGGCTGTTGGAGTTCCTGCTCGGCAACAAGAATGCCGCGATGATCGCGGTGTTCGGCCACGACCCGGACATCCAGGCCGAATTGCAGCATGCATTGGCGGCGCCCAGCCTGTACGACGAGTTCCTGCTCTTCCTGGCCAGGCGCGGCTATCCGATCCCCGCCGAATTGGTCGACCGCGACTGGACGCAGCCGCATTCGCTGAACGAGGATCTGGTCCACGTCTTCGCGAGCGTGTACGAGAAGCCCGAACAGCAATGGGATGTCTACGAGACGTGTGAAGAATTGGTCGACATCGAGGACACCTTCCAGACCTGGCGGTTCCGGCACCTGAAGACGGTGGAACGGATCATCGGTTACAAGAAGGGCACCGGGGGTTCGTCCGGGGTCGCGTTCCTGCAGCGAGCCCTGTCGTTGACCTTCTTTCCCGAACTGTTCGCCGTCCGCACCGACATCGGCCGCTGACCTCAGTTCGCCGCCATGAATCATCCGCCAATCGCGTGCGAACTCCGGTGCCCGTCGCACCGGGCCAGAAAGGAACACCCGGGTCGATGTCCACCGCCGTGACCACCTTCGATCGCGCCCGCGCCGTGGCGCTCGACGCCGCCGATCCGCTGGCGCATTTCCGCCGTCGCTACTTGCCGCAATCCGATGACGTGGTGGCCTATCTCGACGGCAATTCTCTGGGCCGCCCACTGGCTTCGATCGGTGCCGTGTGGTCGTCGTTCACCTCCGACCAGTGGGCCAACAGACTGATCCGGGGATGGTCCGAGGGCTGGATGGAGTTGCCCGAGATCGTCGGTGACGAACTCGCCGCGGCCGCACTCGGTGCCGCGCCCGGTCAGACCGTCATCGCCGATTCGACCACGGTGAACTTCTACAAGGCGATGCGGGCGGCGCTCAATCTCCGCCCCGAACGGCGGCGAGTCGTCCTGGATCGGGACAACTTCCCCACCAACCGCTATGTGGTGGAGTCGCTGGCCAAGGACCTGGACCTCGAACTGGTGTGGTTGCAGCCACCGCCCGACTCCGGCGTCACTCCCGATATGGTCGCGGCGGAGGTCGACGAGCGCACCGCGGTGGTGACCTTGAGCCACATCGCCTACCAGTCAGGCTATCTCACCGATATGCGGATGGTCACCGAAATCGCCCACGCCGCAGGTGCTCTCGTCGTCTGGGACCTGTGCCATTCGGCGGGCTCGACCGAGATCCTCCTCGACGGATGCGACGTCGATTTCGCGGTTGGCTGCACCTACAAATTCGTCGGCGCCGGGCCGGGGGCACCGGCGTTCGGATACGTCAACCGGCGCTACCACGACCTGCTCGACCAGCCGATCTGGGGCTGGCTCGGCCGGGCGGACTCCTTCGAAATGGAACAGGGCTACCTTCCGGCCCGCGGCATCCGCCGCCTGCTGTCCGGAACCCCGCCGATCCCGGCCATTCTCGCGGTCCGCGAAGGCGCGGCCGTGATCGCCGAGGCCGGCATCGGCGCGATCCGCGCGAAAGCGGTCGCGCTGACCGACATGGTGGTCACACTGACCGACGAATGGCTTGTTCCACAAGGATTCTCGCTGGGCTCGCCACGCGAAAGCTGTCGGCGCGGCGGTCACGTCAGTGTGAATCGCGGCGATGCCAGGGAGGTCTGCGTACGGTTGATCGACGCCGGCGTACTTCCGGATTTCCGCGCCCCGTCGAGCATCCGGATCGGATTATCGCCGCTGCCAACGAGTTTCGCCGAGGTCTGGGACGCGATGGATCGGATGCGCGAGCTGACCCGGTGATGCTCGCCGCCACCGGCTCCGCCGTGTTGCCACCGGAACGTGCAGGATCGCCGGGCTCGCTGATCGTCTCCTTCGCCGGCAGTTACCTGCGCGAATTGGGTGGATGGATCTCCGTCGCGGACCTCATCCGCTGCCTGAAGGCCGTCGACGTCGGGGATTCGTCGGTCCGGCAGGCACTATTGCGGTTGAAATCACGGGGATTCCTTGCCGCGGAGCGCCGGTCGAGCGACGCGGGCTACGCGCTGACGGACGCCGGCCTGCACGACCTTGAGACCGGAGACCGGCGGATCTTCCGGCACGGCCAGGCCGGCGAGGACGACGGCTGGGTGCTGGCAGTCTTCTCGGTGCCGGAGTCCGATCGTCACCTGCGGCACCGGCTTCGCAACGAGCTGTCCTGGTTGGGTTTCGGAACGGTCAGTCCGGGAGTGTGGGTCGCACCCGGGCCGCTGGCCGGACCGTCACGAGACCTGCTGGCGGCAGCTGGGTTGGATCAGTACGTGACGTGGTTCCAGGCACGCCAGTTCGGGGAGGTCGATGTCGCAGCCTGGTGGGACCTGTCCGGGCTGGAACGTCAGTACGCGGAGTTCCTGTCACGCTGGCGCTCTGCCGATACCGGCGGTCGGCTGACGGATGAGGTGGCGTTTGCGTGCTACCTCCGGCTGATCGACGCCTGGCGATTGTTCCCCCGAATAGATCCCGGCCTGCCCGCCTCGTTGCTCCCCGGGGACTGGCCGGCGCGGGGGGCCTGGCAGGTGTTCCAGGTCTTGCGGGAACAATGGTCCGCGCCAGGGTGGCGGTTCGTCCGGTCCGTCACCGGGCCCCGCGCGAACCAGCCCGGCTGAGGCGCGAGCCCGCTGGCCAGGGCGGCCAGGGCGCCCAGCAGTTGCCCGCCCAGGAGCAGGGCCATGACGGTGGGCGCGCTACTCTCCCGTCTCCCCATCCACCGATTCCCGCAGGAGGTCGGCGTGACCGTTGTGCCGCGCGTGTTCCTCGATCATGTGGACCACGATCCACCGCAGGCTCGGTGACTCAGGTCCCCATGAACTGGGGATTCCCGTGGCCGGCCGGTCCAAGCCGCCGGCCGCCAACGCTCTCGTGACCAGGGTGCGGGATCGGGCGACGGCGTCCTGCCAGATCATGTTCAACTGCTCCGGGGTGTCGTGGGCGGCCGAGTGCCAGTCCCAGTCCGCATCGGCCTTCCAGTCGACGGTGTTCCATGGGGGTTCGGGATCCCGCCCGAGCAGCCATCGGGAGAACCACAGACCCTCGACGTAGGCCAGGTGTTTGAGCAGTCCGCCCAGAGTCATCGACGATGCGCCGATGGTCGCTTGCAGACCGGCCGTGTCGAGCCCGCTGGTCTTCCACGCCAGGGTCGCACGCTGGTATTCCAGAAAGCCAAGAATGGTGGCTGTCTCGTCGGCTGCCACCGGAGGTTCGGGGCGGCCACGATCGTCCAGGTTCGTCATGCGCGGTGAGTTCAGGCGCGCCGTCAGAAGTCGAACAGCACGCCGACGAAGATCACCGTGGTCACCACCGCCAGCACCCAGATGACCCAGATACTGACCCTGGCCGCACCCGACAGCGGCAGCGGCACATCGGGCAACGCCTCGGGCGCGATGCACGCCCGCGTGGGGTCGGCGGGGTCGTGGTACACCGCGATCAACGCGCCCGGCCGCGGCATTCCGGCAGCCTCGATCCTGGAGGTGAAGGTCACCTCGCGTCCGTCGACGGACTGAAACGTGATGACCGGCCGACGCCGCCGCCCGCCCGGGCTGTTCCCGCCGCGACGTGAAACTCGTTCGTCCACAACCACTCCGCGAGCCGGAAGCCAGCCGTCGGGCACGGTGGTGATCCGCCGGCCGCGCTCCGCGCTGCGGACCTCGCGGGTGCCCAACACCGCCACGATCAGCACGGGGGTGACGAGCAGCACGAGGGCCAACCAGCCTGGCATCAGTCGATGATGCCCCCGCTGGGTGCGGGGGCGGCCCGCACCCCGACTCCGCGCGGCGCGATCGGCGTCCCCGACCCGCTTGCTGTGACCGCTCACTGGGACCGCTCACTGTGACCGCTCACTGGGACCGCTCACGGCACCGTCACGGCCCGGCAGAAGAATCCGGCTCGGCGGGAGAATCAGGCTCGGGCACCGGCACGGGGATCAGCACGGTGCTCAGCATCCGGCGACTTCGCCCCGCGTCGGGTCCGTTGGCCGCCCGGGCCCGCACCGCCGCCGCGATCTCGTTGACCAACTCCATCAGTTCCTCGTTCGTGAGCCAGAGGCCCACGGTGCGGTACCCGGCGCCGTCCCGCTCGAGGTCGACGTCGCCGGAGCCGATGTACCGATCGACATCGGCCAGCACCCCCGCAAGGAACGCCACGAACGCGCGGCGGTGATCGTCCGGGGTCATCCGGCTCAATTCGTCCGCGGAGAGCTGGGCGTCGGCGATCGACAGCGCGTAGGTCCTTTCCACGGTGCCGCGCACCCGCCGCTCGTCCACCACTGTGAGGACACCCGCCTCGGCTAGCGTCGCGACCTGGCGATAGAGCGTGGCTGGGGCCACGTCCGCGATCTCCACGTGGAGTTGCGACGTGGTGAGCTGCCGGTCGCCGAGGAAGGTCTGAATGATGCGCAGCCGGATCGGGTGCAGGAGCAAGTCTGCCGAGGACATGGTTGACATGCTCTCACAGACGCTATAATTCTCTTGGATGAGAACGATGGCCGGGAGGCCGCCATGGCGCAGCTTGTGGTCGGCACCGACGCGTTCCACGTTCGACTGAGCCTTGGAGAGAAGATCGGCGGTCTGCACGGCGACCTGACGGTTCCGCTGAGCCAGGTGCACGACCTCGAGGCCGTCGCCGAGCCCTGTCGGGTCGTCCGGGGTATTCGCGCTGCCGGGTCGCATCAAGATCGGGACCTGGCGCTCGAAGGGCCGCAAGACGTTCGCCGTTGCTCGGCGCGGGCAGCCCGGCGTACGGATTCGCCTGCACGACAACACGTTCGACCAAGTCGTGCTCTCAGTGCCCGACGGTCCGGGTTTGGTAGCGGATATCCGGAAAACTGCCGGGGCCGCACGCGGGTCCGATCGGGAACGTCACCTGGCCTTCCGTTCTGGAGGGGTAGACCTCGCCGGCTCGGTGCTGCTGCCGCCGGCTGGTCAACCGGTCCGGGCCGCCGCGGTGATCATCGCGGGTTCCGGTCCGATCAACCGGTACGGTGATGCGCCCCGGGCTCCGCTTTCCGTCAGCCGTAACCTGGCGGCGTCGCTCGCGGGGGGCGGTATCGCCACCCTGCGGTACGACAAGCGAGGAGTGGGCGCATCCGGCGGCGAGTTCCTTGGCGCGGGCCTGTCCGACAACATCGACGATGCCAGGGCCGCCTTGGCTGCTGTTGCGGACGACACCGGCTGCGCGGGCGCGCCGTTGTTCCTGATCGGTCACAGCGAAGGTGACGCCCGATCGTCCCAGCCGATGCGGTCCGATCCTCCCTGTGACGGTTTGCCGATGCCGCACTGCAGCGCTGGACGAGCTGACTCTCTGTCAGCCCAGGCGACGGCCTCGGCGTCAGTGCGAGCCACGGTGAGACCCGTCGCGCGCCGCCGGTGCCGGTTCGGAAGGCGCTGTAGAACTCGCCGGTGCTTATCGCCGGATCGACCTGCGTCTGCGTCTGGCCACCCTGCGAGCGCCGACCCGGTGAGGTCATGTCCTCTGGTGGAAGGGGTTGTGGTGCATGGTGTTTCTTCGTGGGGTGCGGGCGGGGTCGATCCAGGGTGGTGGGAGGTATTCGGGGACGCCGTCGGCGGCGAACCGGATCTCCCAGTCGCCCTGGTGGATCAGGCGATGATGGTATGGGCAGACGAGCACGCCGTTGTGGTAGCTGGTGGGTCCGCCTTGCGAC
>JBBQGJ010000086.1:0-19291 GCA_038322925.1 Mycobacteriales bacterium | reverse complement strand
CGCGCAAACCCGACAAATCGCGTGGCGCGGAGATGGCCACACGAGCCTCAGAACCGATCGGTGGACCAAATCAGGTCGGCGCGAGACCGCAGTCTTGCACTGTCCGATGAGCGCGCCGCGAAAGACACCGCCCACCTAGACTGCGAAGCCGGACGACGGGTCGCGAGGCACCGATGGAGGCCGCCGGATGGCTGAGCAGCGCAGCTCCCAGTGGTACGCGGGCGAGGACCGGAACGCCTACATCCACCGCGCCTGGATGCGCCGTGGGCTGCCCGCGCATGCCTTCGACGGCCGGCCGCACATCGCGATCGCCAACACCGCGTCCGACCTGACCCCGTGCAACGCGCATCTGGACGAGGTGGCCCAGAGCGTGAAGCAGGGCGTCTGGGAAGCCGGCGGGGTGCCGTTGAACCTCCCGGTGGTCTCGCTGGGCGAGACGCAGGTCCGGCCGACCGCGATGCTGTGGCGGAACATGGCCGCGATGGCCGCCGAGGAGATGATCAGGGCCAACCCCATCGACGGCGTCGTGCTGCTCGGCGGTTGCGACAAGACCATCCCCGCGCTGCTGATGGCAGCGGCGTCGGTGGATCTGCCCGCGGTCGTGGTCCCCGGCGGGCCGATGCTGACCGGCACGTTCCGGGGGCAGCCGCTGGGCTGCGGCACGGACGTCTGGAAGCTCTCGGAGGAGGTCCGGGCGCGCACGCTGTCGCAGGAGCAGTTCCTCAGGTCCGAATCCTCGATGATCCGCAGCCGGGGCCACTGCAACACGATGGGCACCGCCTCGACGATGGGCCTGGTCGCCGAGGCGCTGGGGATCGTCATCCCCGGCCTGGCCGGCACCCCGGCGCCGGACAGCAGGCTGCTGGAGGGCGCCCACGACACCGGTCGGCTGGCGGTGGAACTGGTCGCACAGGACCGTCGGCCGTCCACGGTGCTGACCCGCGGGTCCTTCCTCAACGCGATCGTCGCGCTCGCCGCCATCGGCGGCTCCACCAATGCCGTTGTCCATCTGCTGGCCATTGCGGGCCGCGCGGGCGTTCCGCTCACCCTGGACGACTTCGACACCACCGGCGCCGGGGTCCCCCTGCTGGTCGACCTGCAGCCCGCCGGACGGTTCCTGATGGAGGATTTCCACCGCGCCGGAGGGCTGATCGCCGTGCTCCGCGAGGTGCGGGATCTGCTCGATCCGTCGGCGCTGACCGTCACCGGGCGACCGCTGGCCGATTATCTGGACGACGCGCCGATCTGGGACACCGAGGTGATCCGCAGCCGCGCCGCTCCGCTGCTGGCCGACGCCGGGATCGCCGTGCTGTACGGCAATCTCGCGCCCTCCGGGGCGGTGATCAAGCCGGCGGCCGCATCCCCGGCATTGCTGCAGCACCGCGGCCGGGCCGTCGTTTTCGACACCGTCGAGGACATGCGCGCGCGCCTGGACGACCCCGATCTGGACGTCGACGCCAGCTCGGTGCTGGTGCTGCGCGGGTGCGGGCCGAAGGGATACCCGGGTATGCCCGAGGTCGCCAACACACCGCTGCCGGCCAAACTGCTGAAAGCCGGGGTGCGCGACATGGTGCGGATCTGTGACGGCCGGATGAGCGGAACCGCGTACGGCACCGTCGTGCTGCACGTCTCCCCGGAGGCCGCCGCAGGTGGACCGTTGGGCCTGGTGCGCACCGGCGATCCGATCGTGCTGGACGTGGCCGGCCGCCGACTGTTCATCGACATCCCGCAGGCAGAACTGGATGCGCGTCGCCCTGACCCCGCCACCGTCGCGGGGTTTGCGGCACCGACCCGGGGCTGGGAGCGGCTGTACATCGACCACGTGCAGCAGGCCGATACCGGGGCTGATCTGGATTTCCTGGTGGGATCCAGCGGTGACACGGTCAGCCGGGAATCGCACTGAGCCCGGGCAGCGAAGCGGCTTGTTGCGACTGCGTCTCAGAGGGCTGGTAGTCAGTTGCTGGGCATGCCGGTGAGATTCTTGATGAAGGAAGCGATCTCGTCACCCAGCTGAGCGAAGATCTCGGTGTACCCTTCGAGCGCATCGACCGGCAGCACCTCGACGGCAGCGTCCGGGGTAGGTGCGTCGGAAGTGCCCGGAGACGATGCGTCGTCGGAGTTCTCGGCGGCGAGCACCGCGCGGGCGGTCGCCGTGGCATCGGCCCGCATGGTGTCGCGGTCCGCCCCGCTCGAGGTCTGCAGGATGGCCACGAAATACTCATCGGTCCAGCCCACCGAGTGGATCTGCACCCGGTCGGACGAGCCGACGTCGGTCCAGCCCTGCTTCGATCCGTGGTCGCCGGTCAGCGCGTTCATCCCGAAATCCTGGTCGAACCCGTCCGACCCGGTTGGCGCTACCTTCGCCATCGCGTCCATCAACAGCGGCGCGACCAGCGGATCGTTCGACATCCCGTACAGGAACTTCGCTTCGTCATCGGCGGTGATCGATTCCCAGCCCCAGTCGTGCGGGCCCGTTTTCGGTCCGTTGCGGGTGTGGTCCAGGCCGTACCTGGCCGCGACCGTCGGCACGATGTCGGTGTTCCACAGCGCGGACTCGATGCCGTCATCGGAATTGATGATCATGGTGCGCAGCGTCTGCGCCATCGAGTCATCCGGCCGGCCGCCGGCCCGGACCAGGTAGTAGGCCACCGTGAAGAGCTTGACGATCGATTCGGAGATGTACTGCTCGCCGCCACCGCTGCCGGCCACCAGCGCGCCGGTGCTGCGTTCGACCACGGCCACGCTCTGCTGAACGCCGCCCGCCGCAGCCGCGGCCACCGCGGCGTCCACTGCGGCCTGCTCGGGGTTGGCCGCGGTTGCCGGTGCCGGGACGAGCAGTACCGCGCCCGCGGCGAGGACCAGCGCTGCCGCGGCAGGACGGAACCTCATCGGTCGGCCACAGGCCGCTGGGTGCTGTCCATCGATGCCAACCCTGCCAGCTCTGGGCCCTGATGCGGAAATCGCCGCACAGCCGGGGACGGGCTCGATCGGGTGAACTATCGCCGGGGGCCGGGTTTGTCCGGCCGGGCGTCGAGGACGGGGTGAGATGTTTCCTGCGTGGCGGCCGTCAAAGCCGGCTGTGCATCTACCTCGGGATCTCGAGGTGTTCGGCGAGCAGTTGCGCCAGAGTACGGCTGGGCAGGCCGGCGAGGTGGTCGATCTGGGTGCGGCAGGAAAATCCGTCGGCCAGCACGATAGCGTTGTCCGGCCGCTGACGCAGGGCCGGCAGCAGGGACGTTTCGGCGACCGCCACCGACATCTCGTAGTGGCCCTTCTCCATGCCGAAGTTGCCGGCCAGCCCGCAGCACCCGGCCAGCACGGTCACCCCGGCTCCGGCGATCTCGAGCAACCGCTGGTCGGTGCCGAAGCCGATGACGGAGTGATGGTGGCAATGGGGTTGGACGATCAGCTGCAGGCCGGTCAGGTCGGGCGGATGCCAGGCATCCTCCATGCCGTCCTTGCTGGTGAGGATTTCGGCCAGGGTGCGCGTCGCGGCGGCCACCTCGTCGGCGCGGGGGTCGTCCGGCAGCAGGTCGAGCAGATCCGAGCGCAGCACGGCGGTGCACGACGGCTCCAGTCCGACGATCGGAATGCGCTGTGCCGCATAGGGTCCCAGGACGTCCAGGAGACCGCGCAAGCGCTTCTTCGCGCCGTCCAGCTGTCCGGTGGTGATCCAGGTCAGCCCGCAGCACGCCGACCGGTCCGGGACGACGACCCGGTACCCGGCGTCGGTCAGCACCGCGACCGCGGCCTTGGCCGTTGCGGGATGCAGAGCGTCGGTGAAGGTGTCGGCCCACAGCACCACCGGATCGCCCGTGCCCGGTAGCCGTGCGGTGGGGCGCCGGCGCTGCCAGCCGCGGCGGAAGGTCGTGGAGGCGAGGCGGGGAGCGGTGCGGCGCGGGTCGATCCCGCCGGCGCTGAGCAGCGGATTGGCAAGGACGTCGACTGCCAGCACCCGGTTGACCACGGCCGGCCCGGCGCGCCCGGTCCTGCCCAGCGCCGCCAGCCAACTCGGCAGCCGGCCCAGCGTGTAGTGGCTGACGGGCCGCCGTTTGCCGCGGTAGCTGCGGTACAGCACCTCCGACTTGTACCGGGCCATGTCGACGCCGGCCGGGCAATCGCTGGCACACGCCTTGCAGGACAGGCACAGGTCGAGCGATTCGTGGACCTGGGGAGCGGACCAGTGGCCGATCGTCGATCCGTTGGTCAGTTCCTGCAGCACCCGAGCCCGCCCGCGGGTGACGTCCTTCTCGTCCTTGGACGCCAGGTACGACGGGCACATGAATCCGCCGGACGCCGAGGTGTCGGCGCGGCATTTGCCGACGCCGACGCAGCGGTGCACGGCCCTGGTGAAATCCCCGTCGTCGTCGAGGAAGCGAAACCCGCCGATCGCAGGCACCGGATGCGCTTTCGGTCGCCGCAGGTCCCGATCGAGCGCTGCCGGGCGCACCATCACACCCGGATTGAGCAGGTCGTCGGGGTCGAACAATTCCTTGATCCCGGCGAAGACGTCGATGAGTTCCGGTGAATACATGATGGGCAGTAGTTCGCTGCGGGCCCGGCCGTCTCCGTGTTCACCGGAGCACGACCCGCCGTGCCGTACCACCAGGCGGGCGGCGTCACCCATGAATTCCCGAAAGACCTTGCTGCCCTTGTGCAGTGGCAGGTCGATGCGGATGTGCACGCAACCGTCGCCGAAATGCCCGTACGGAATTCCGGTCAGCCGGTAGGACCGCAGCAGATTCTCGAATTCGCGCAGATACGCCCCCAGGTTGGCCGGCGGCACCGCGGCGTCCTCCCAGCCCGGCCAGGCCTCGTGACCGTCCGGAGTGCGTCCGGCCAGTCCGGAACCGTCGGCACGGATCTGCCACAAGGTGGTGGCCGCCCGCCCGGCCAGCAGGATCGCCGCGTCCAGCGCCGCCCCGTCACGAACCATCAGCCCCGCCGATGCCGTTGCAGCGTCCAGGGTTTCGCAACCGACCTCGATCATCAGCCAGCCGGCGCCGCGGGGCAGGTCCGGCACCGCGGCGGTGCCCTTCGCGTGGCGCACGACGTCGACCAGGCGGGCGTCCAGGCCTTCGACGGCCAGCGGTGCGTGGGCAAGCAGTGCCGGCACCGCGTCCGCCGCCGCGGCCATGTCGGGGTACCCGAGCACCAGCAGCAACCTCGCCGGGCTGATCCGGACCAACTTCACCGTGGCGTCCAGGGTGACGCCGAGGGTGCCCTCGGTGCCCACCATGGCCTTCGCCAGGTCGCGGCCGTTCTCGGGAAGGAGGTGCTCGAGCGAGTACCCGGAAATCTGCCGGCCGAACATGCCCAACTCGGTGCGGATCGGGCCGAGATGCGCGTCGATCAATGTTTCCAGGCCCGGAACCTGTTGCATGCCACCGGTTGTCCGGATGCGTCGGCCGCGCCCGTCGACGATCGTCAGCGCGCTGATGTTGTCCGCGGTGCGCCCGTAGGCGACGGCGTGCGGACCGCAGGCATTGTTGCCGATCATCCCGCCGAGCGTCGCCCGATCCTGGCTCGACGGGTCCGGCCCGAACCGCAGACCGTGCGGCCGGGCCCGCCCCTGCAGGGTGGACAGCACCACACCGGGTTCGACGAGCGCCGTGCGGCTGCCGGCGTCGAACTCCAGCACCCTGTTCAGGTGCCGGGCGAAGTCGATCACGATGCCGGGGCCGATCGCGTTGCCGGCGATGGACGTGCCGCCCCCGCGGCAGGTGACCGGCGTCCCGGTTGCCCGGCTGAACTCCAGCGTGGCCAGTACGTCATCGACGTCCAGCGGCTCGACCACCACCTGCGGGACGACGCGGTAATTGCCGGCGTCGGAGGAGTACTCGGCGCGGCGCCGCGCGCCGTCCGACACCGCTCCACGGACCGACCTCTGCAGTTGCCTGGCAAGGCTCTGGTCGGCGACCGGCATTCTCACTCCCCGCTCGCAGTTGGTCCGTCCTGCCGGTGATCACCGTTGGGGGACCGGGACGGGTCGCTGGGACCACGGTCGGTCCCACAATGATGATCACTCCTGGGGCCGGCGCGTCCTGGCCAGGGCGTCGCCGCGGCGGCCGGCTCAGCAGGGCCAGGTTTCCAGCCCGGCAACACCCTCGGCGCGCGCAACGTTCATCACCACGTCCGCCACCATCCGGGCGAGCCCCGGGGTGAACGGATCCGGCACGATCCGGTCGGCGCTGGCCCGTCCCGGCACGGCCGCGCAGATCGCTCCGGCGGCGGCGACCTTCATGCCCTCGGTGATCCGGCGGGCACCACAATCCAGGGCGCCGAGGAAGATCCCCGGGAACGCCAGCACGTTGTTGATCTGGTTGGGGTAGTCGCTGCGGCCGGTGGCCACCACGGCGGCGCCGCGACGCGCGGCTTCCCGCGGGTCGATCTCCGGGGTCGGGTTGGCCAGCGCGAAGATGATCGGCTGCGGCCCCATCGTCTCGACCAGCGCCGGGTCCACCGACCCGCCGGAGACGCCGATGAAGACGTCGGCGCCGACCATGGCGTCGGCCAGCGATCCGCTGATGCCTCGCGGATTCGTCATCTCCGCCATCGCGGCCTTGACCGGGTGCAGGTTCTCCCGGCTTGAATGCAGCACGCCCTTGGAGTCGACCACGATCAGGTCGCGCACCCCTGCGGCGTGCAGGATCTTCGCGCAGGCGATGCCGGCGGCGCCCGCACCGGCGACGACCACCTTGAGGTCGATCATCACCCGCTGGATGACCGAGGCGGCGTTCATCAGAGCGGCGAGCACGACCACCGCGGTGCCGTGCTGATCGTCGTGCATGACCGGGATGTCCAGGGCCTCCGTGAGTCGCTGCTCGACCTCGAAGCACCGGGGCGCGGAGATGTCCTCCAGGTTGATGGCGCCGAAAGACGGGGCGATCGCCTTGACCGCGGCGACGATCCCGTCGGGGTCGGTGGTGTCCAGCACGATCGGCACCGAGTCCAGGCCGGCGAACGCCTTCATCAGCGCCGACTTGCCTTCCATCACCGGCAGTGCGGCCTTCGGCCCGATATCCCCGAGGCCGAGCACCGCGGTGCCGTCGGAGATGACGGCGACCACCCGGGACGCCCAGGTGTACGCACGCGCGGCGGCGGGTTCGCGGGCGATCAGGCTGGACACTCCGGCCACGCCCGGCGTGTACAGCATCGACAGGTCACGCCGGTCGGCGATCGGCGCCCGCAGCTGGATGCCGAGCTTTCCGCCCAGGTGGGCGGTGAGCACGTCGGCGTCGGTGAAGGCAGCCGAGCTCGGTGTCGAAGTGGTGGTCGGCGTGTGGTTCGCACCGTTGGCCGCGGGGGCGGGGATGACGGCGTCGGCGTGGTCGTCGCTGACGGCGGTGTGGTTGAGCGGGGCGTGATGGGTGACGGTGTGGTTCATATCGCTGTGGTTCATATCGCTGTGGTTCATATCGGTGTGGTTCTTTTCGGTGTGGTTGTGCGCGCGAGTTGTCGGGCGCGGGTTGGTCGCTGGGGTGGTCACGCCGTCGATCATCACCGGTGCGAGGGTCGGGTGGGCGGACGTCGGACGGGTGTCGGCAGGCATGGGCAAGGGCTGGGGCATGGTCGGCTCCGAGGTCGAACCCGGGTGAAAGTCCCGGGGGTGGGCGCTGTGCATTCGCGACGGCAGGCAGCCGTGCGTTACCAGAGCCGGGATGCGGGCGACGTGTGCGCGCTCCGCATCCGAGCCTTGATCGACCCTGCGGGTTCCCGTCGCGGTGGGACGTTCGCCTGCTGGTCGGCGCCCTGATCGGTCCATCGGGCTGGTCGGGTGAATCGCGGGTGATGCGGGACCACCTGCGATCATGCCCGATGTTGACGGCGTCAGGGACAACTGAATCGATCGAGACGCCGCAGATGTCTCCGAACCGGTCCTGTCAGAGGGCCTTTCGGTCGTTTCCGGCCGTATCCCGGACGATGCTCGCGGCGCCCGCGCGATGCTCTTGCTGCAGCACGAGCAGCGCACCCACGACGTGAGCAAAGCTCCTACTGCATGAGCAACGGCGCGCCGCACACCGACGGGCACCCGGGGCGCAGCAGGCCGCTAGCTCGCGGTGGCGCCGAGCTCGCCGGCCTGCGTGGTGATGATTTTCGCCAGGGCAAGATCCGCGTCGGTCACGCCGCCGGCTGAGTGCGTCGACAGCACGAACAGCACGTCGCGCCATCGGATGTCGATGTCCGGGTGGTGGTTGGCCGCTTCCGCCGCGATGGCCACCGCGTCCACCAGCCCGATCGCGGTCGGGAAGTCCGGCGCGGAGAACCGTGCACGGATCGAGTCGCCTTCACGCTCCCACCCGGGCAAATCGGCCAGCGCCTTGTCGATCTCGGAGGAATGAAGCAGCTGCGTCATGGGTCCAACGCTGCCGGTGCGGCCGGCCGCGGTCAAGCGCCGTTCTTCCGGCGGGCGACGACCCGCCACCCTGACAGGCGAACGATGATCGCCCGGCGGGTGATGACAGCGCGTCACCGATAGGATCCGCAATCATGCAGGTTCGCGAACTGATCGTCCCGGGCGCCTTCGAATTCACTCCCACTCAGCACGGTGACGATCGGGGGTTATTTCTGGAGTGGTTCAAGGTCGACAAGCTGCAGGAAGCGATCGGCCACCCACTGACGCTGGCCCAGGCCAATCTGTCGGTCTCTCGGGCGGCCTCACTGCGTGGCGTGCACTTCGCGGACGTCCCGCCCGGGCAGGCCAAGTACGTCACCTGCCCGCGCGGCGCGGTGCTCGACTACGTCGTCGACATCAGAGTCGGCTCGCCCACCTTCGGCGAGGCGGACGTCGTCCGGCTGGATTCGGAACACCGCCGCGCCGTCTACCTGCCAGAGGGCGTCGGCCACGCGTTCCTGGCGCTGGAGGATCACTCCACGCTGACCTACCTGTGCTCGACGGGATACGCGCCGGGCCGCGAGCACGGCATCAACCCGGTGGATCCGGACCTCGGCCTGCCGTTGCCGGGCGGGATCGACTTCATCCTGTCGGACAAGGATCGGGCCGCCCCCACGCTCACCCAGGCCGCCGAGTCGGGGTTGCTGCCCAGCTGGGCCGTGTGCCGCAAGTACGTGGCTGACCTGAACTGACGGCCAGCACCACGGAAAACCCGACTCATCGACCCCCAATCGACCCCCAATCGACCCCGAATCGACCCCGATCGATCCAGCCAATCGGACAGTCGCTGCCGGAGAAACCGCAGAGGTGGACACCCGATGTACCAGCACAGGATCGCGCTGATCAGGCATGGGCAAACCGAGTGGAGCGCCTCCGGCCAGCACACGTCGACGACCGACATCGACCTGACCGACGAAGGTGTCCACCAGGCCATGACGATCCCCAGCCTGCTCTGGGGCCTGGGATTGGTGCCGACGACGGTATGGAGCAGCCCCCGGCTGCGCGCGCAGCGCACCGCGACCTTGGCCGGACTGCAGATCGACGACATCGTGGACGACCTCGCAGAGTGGTCGTACGGCGAGTACGAGGGGATCACCAGCAAGCAGATCCGCGTCGGGAATCCCAGCTGGTCGGTGTTCACCCACGGCGCCCCAGGCGGGGAGAGTCCCGAGGAGGTCGCCGCCCGCGCCGACCGGGTGCTCAGCCGCGCCATGGTCGCGCTCGAGCACGGCGACGTCGCACTGGTCTGTCACGGCCACATGTCCCGCGCGCTGGCCGTGCGGTGGGTCGAGCTGCCCATCGCCGCCGGCGGGTTGATCCTGATGAACCCGGCCGCGGTCACCGTGCTGGGCACCTACCACGAGCGGCCGTGCATCGAGCACGCCAACGTTGTCCCGTTCAAGCCGCCGGCGTTGAGGCCGTCGTCGACGGCCACCGGCCAGTATCGGGCCGTCCCGTCAGGCGCCGCCGAAAACCTCGAGCCGGGGCATGCCTGACCCGCGCATCAGGCCGATCGCGCCGGCCGATGTCCCTGCCGTCACGCAGATGGTCTACGACCTCGCCGAGTACGAGCGGCTCCGCGAGGAATGCCACCTGACGCCGGAGCAGCTACACGCCGCTCTCTTCGGCCCACAGCCGGCACTGTTCGGGCTGGTCGGCATCCAGAGCGGGGGCGATACCGAGCAAGGCATCGTCGGTTACGCGCTGTACTTCCTGAACTTCTCCACCTGGGAAGGCGTGCACGGCATCTACCTGGAGGACCTGTACGTCCGGCCCGATCAGCGCGGAGCCGGGCTCGGCAAGGCGCTGCTGGCCGCGCTGGCCGAGATCGCCGCCGACGGCGGGTTCGCCAGGGTCGAGTGGTCGGTGCTGGATTGGAACACCCCGTCGATCGACTTCTACCGGGCGCTCGGCGCGGTCGCGATGGACGACTGGACGGTCTTCCGGCTCACTGGTCCGGCTCTGGAGCGAACGGCGCGGGGAAACGGTTGATCCACTCGTTGGCCGGCCGGCTGACCAGCAGGCCACCGGTGACGCCGCCGACCATGATCAGCAGGACCCCCCAGATCAATTGACCACTGGGCGCGATCAGCCAGATCCCGATCGCGATCAGCACGATCTGGGTGAGCAGGCTCGGCGTGCGCCCCCAGCGTCGCCCGCGCAACACCGCGGTGCCGCACGCGGCGATCAGCGCCGCGATGACCAGGTAGTACATGCCCTGCGCAGCAACCTGGCCGAACGGCGCTCCCGCGACGAGACCCGAGATCACGGTGACCCCGGCCAGCACCAGCACCCCGACCACCTCCACCAGCACCAGCAGCCCGGCGAGCGCCACCGGCCGCGGCGGCGGGATGGTGATCGGGGGTGGATCGACGGGGACGCTCACCCGCGCCAGGCTACCGAGTGCCGGGCCCGCCGGCGGACGTCTGACCGCGCACGCCCCACCCCACGCCGACGGGCTCGGTCGAGTGACCAGTTTCGGCCCTGAACGCCGCCGGTGAAAGGGCCGAAACCGGCGACTCGATCGTCCGAGACGTGGCCCAGCCGTCGTGACGAAGTCGGCAGTTCCACCGGGGCCGGATGCGGCCGGCGAACACGGGATTGCACGTAGGCTGCCCGACAATGCGTGCTTTGCTGATCGTCAACCCTCATGCGACGTCGACCAACGAACGACGGCGCGATCTGCTCGCGCACGCGCTGGCCGGCGAGCTGTCGCTGCGGGTCGCGCACACCGAGAGCCGCGGGCACGCGGCGCACCTGGCGGCCGCAGCGGCTGACAGCGGCGTCGATCTGATCGTGGTGCACGGCGGCGACGGCACGGTCAACGAGGTCGTCAACGGGTTGATGTACCGCGGGGTGCGCCCGGACTCCCCACTGCTGGCGGTCGTACCCGGCGGGTCGACCAACGTCTTCGCCCGCGCGCTCGGAGTCGACGCCGACCCGACGGTGGCCACCGAGCAGATCCTGGAAGCGCTCGCCGCTCACCGGGTCACCGTGGTCTCGCTCGGCCGGGCCGACGATCGCTACTTCACCTTCAACGCCGGCCTCGGCCTCGACGCCGAGGCCGTGCACGCAGTGGAAAAACGCCGGCACACCGGCAGCCCCATCTCCAACTTCATGCATTTCCGGATGACGGTGAGCAGGTACTTCAAATCCGACCGCAAACACCCGCGGATGACCGTCGAACTACCCGGCAGGGACCCGATCGAGGGCGCCTACCTGGCGTTCGTCTCCAACGTGGATCCGTGGACGTACTTCGGTCAGCGACCGGTGCGGACCAACCCCGGCACCTCGCCGACGGGTGGACTCGGGGTCTTCACCATGACGAAGGTGAGCGCGCCAACCGCGCTGCGGGCGTCCGCGGAGATCCTGCGGGCGAACGCCGCGGCCAAGAGCTCGAAATCGATCATCAGGGCCCCGGATGTGGACTGGGTGACGGTCCGCTGCAAGGAGCCCGTCGATCTGCAGGCGGATGGGGATTACCTGGGTACCCGGTCCGAAGTCGAGTTCGTCTCTGTACCTCACGCGTTGCGATTAGTATTAGTACTGTGAGTCCGGAATGCATTGCACGACCGGGGTCATTTGCCCCAGGGTCTGGTCTGAATCGTGGTGACCAGGCATCATGGGGCGGGGGAAGGGCCACCTTGACGTGACCTTTGTAACCCCGGCATGACGAACTCTTGACACTACCGTCTCATGTGAAACCATTCACAAGGTCGCTCGGTCATCCCGAACGTGCCCGACTCCCTTCACTGACAACCGATACTCAGCCGGATCATGCCTCCGGCATCGCACCAAGGAGTGCATACCCATGGACTGGCGTCACCGCGCGATCTGCCGCGACGAAGACCCGGAACTCTTCTTTCCCGTCGGCAACTCCGGCCCCGCGCTGCTGCAAATTGCCGAGGCCAAGGCCGTCTGCCAACGTTGTCCCGTGACCAGCGAGTGCCTCGCCTGGGCGTTGGAAACCGGACAGGACGCGGGGGTCTGGGGTGCGATGAGCGAGGACGAGCGCCGCTCCCTCAAGCGTCGCCGCGCTCGCGCCCGGGCGCGCAGCCTGTAGCCCGGACACCCAATAGGAGCGTCGACTGCACGGCACACGAATCGAAGCCGCCATCAGCCTGGTTCGGGATCACCCGGACCAGGCTGATGTGACTTCCGGGCCCTCTGCCCCACCGGGGCCGCCAACATGGCCCGGCCGGGGACCGCCACCTCGCAGATCAGCCGCAGAGCGTGCATCCGGTACCGGGCCGGCGGCTCAGCTTCGCCCGCGCAACGGCACCCGGATCCTGACCGCGGTCCCCCGCTCGCCGTTCCGCTGGCACATCTCGATGGATCCGAGCAGCTCTGAGTCCACCAGGGTGCGCACGATCTGCAGGCCGAGCCCGGACGCCTTCTCCACGCTGAAGCCTTCCGGCAGTCCCTGGCCGTCGTCGGAGACCACGATGTCGAGCTCCTTCGCGGAACGGTCGACGGCGATGGTGACCTGTCCCTCCCCCGTCTCCGGCCCGAAGGCGTGCTGCAGGGCGTTCTGCACGATCTCCGCGAGCACCATCACCAACGGTGTGGCCAACTCGGCGCCGAGGATTCCGAAGGTACCGACCCGGCGGACCCGGGCGGAGGTCTCCGCAGCGGCGACGTCGGAGATCATCGGCACCAGCCGGTCCACGATCTGGTCAAGGTCCACCCGGTCGTCCGGTGAGGTGGACAGCGTCTCGTGGACCAGGGCGATGGACGCGACCCGACGCATGGACTCGCTCAGCGCCTGACGGACCGATGGGTCCGCAGACCGGCGCCCCTGCATGCGCAGCAGCGCGGCGACGGTCTGCAGGTTGTTCTTCACCCGGTGGTGGATCTCCCGGATGGTCGCGTCTTTCGACAGCAGTGCCCGGTCCCGCCTGCGGACCTCGGTCACGTCCCGGACCAGCACCAACGCACCGGAGGCCCGGCCGTGCGGGCGCAGCGGCAACGCCCGGAACAGCACCGTCGCGGCGCGGGCCTCCACCTCCATGCGCAGCCCTGCACGCCCGTCGACAGCCCCGTCGATGCGGGCGGCCAGCTCGGCGGCGTCGAACGGGTCGTCGATCAGCGGTCGGGTCAACACGGCCAGATCCTGGCCGAGCACCTCGCCGTTGTAGGCCAGCCGGTGGTAGGCCGAGAGCGCGTTCGGGCTCACGTAGACGACCTTGCCGTCCGCGTCGAGGCGGAGCAGCCCGTCGCCGGCGCGCGGGCCGGTGTGCATCTCACCGGGGTGCTCGCTGGGCGGGAAGGTGCCGTCGGCGACCATCTGGAACAGATCATCGGCGGCGTCCACGTAGGCCGTTTCGAGCAGGCTGGCCTCCCGGCCGACCATGCTGCTGGTGTCCCGCTCGATCAGCGCGATGATGCCGTCCAGATGACGGACCGGGATCACCTCGCGGCGGATCCACGAGCTGGGCGCGTCCAGCGGCGGAGGCTCGGACATCACCCGTTCCTCCTCCCACGCGTGCCGCAGCAGCGGGAATTCGGACGGCTCGATGGTGCAGGACACCCGGTCGTCGACGAAGGCGGTCACTCCGGTGGTCGGCCTGGCCTGTGCCGCGCAGATCATCACGCCGGTGCCGGTGGGCACCCACAGCAGCAAGTCGGAGAACGACAGGTCGGCGAGCAGCTGCCATTCGGAGACCACCGCCTGCAGGCGGGCCACTGCCGAGCCGGAGAGGTCGCTGTGCTCGGCGAGCAGGTCGGACAGGGTCGACATCGCTGTGGGTCCCCGATCTGGGCGTCGGCGGACCGGGGAGCGGGATGCGGTCCGTCACGGCCTGAGTGGCAGCGGTCCATGACGGCTCCGGTGCCTGGTGGCGGTCTGTACTGGCGGCGGGCCGGGGCTGCGGTTGCACCTGGCCGGTGGGCCGCCGAGGCTCGCCGAGCGCCGCCGATTCCTGCCAATTCCTTCAGGAGATCTCCGCGATCAGGTCACCTTCCTGGACGACCGTGCCCTCTTCGACCGCGATCTTGGAGACGGTGCCGTCCACCTCTACGATCACCGGGATCTCCATCTTCATCGATTCCAGGATCACCAGGGTGTCGCCGTCCTCGACGGTGTCGCCCTCGGCCACCAGCACCTTCCAGACGTTGGCCACCATCTCCGCGCGTACCTCTTCGGCCATCGCCGTTCCTCTCCGTCGGATTCGTCTCATACCCCCACCCGAGTCCCCGCTTCGCCCGGCGATCGGACATCACCGGGATCACGCGGGTCCGTCAAACCCGAGGGACCTGTGCGCACCGGAGCGGGCGGGCGGTGACGGTGCCGAGCACCGCCGACCGCACAGGGTGTCACCGGCGTCTGGCAGATCATCCCATCATCGAGGGGTGGTTGCGTGACCAGCAGACGCGGGGCGAACGTTCGGGCGACCATTGGCAGGGCAGCACCTGCGTCGAAGCGGTCAAGGGCGGACGCCGAGCGGCCGCTCGTCACTCGCGAACCGCGGCGTCGGCCGACGAACGTGGCACGATGAAGCTCGCACCGACGGGCCGCGCTTGACGGCCCGGCGCTGACGACGGCCCCAGCGCTACCGGCCCGGGGACATTCGAACGAGGAACGGAGAGCGACATGGGTAAGCGCGCGCGCAAGAAGAAGGCTCGCAAGAAGGGCTCGGCGAATCACGGCAAGCGGCCCAATTCCTGATCGGCCGATTCCGAGGCTGTCCCCCGGGCCACGCGGGAGCCTTTAGCTGAAGCGCACATCGCGCGACAGCCGGACATGACACGACCCCGCTCGGATCGCCCGCGCGGGGTCGTATCTGTGTCGAGCGGGCGTCAGGGGGCCGCTCGCACGGCGACGGAAATCAGCGGGCTGCGGGGTTGGCCGGGTTCTGGGAACGCTCGGCCATGACGGTCAGCGTGCTGGCCGTCACCTGCACCGAGCTTCCGTCGTCGTCGCGCAGTGCCGCTGAGATCGTCGCCAGCCGAGCGACCAGCCTCACCCGCAGGTGCTCGGGTGCCCGCTCGCCGCCGCACTTGCTGTGCAGCAGGTGCTTGAGCTTCTCGTCGATGCCGGCCTCGGCCAGGCACGGCGAACAGTCGTCGAGGTGACGCTGCACGGCTGCCCGGTTCTCCGGGTCCATCTCGTCGTCCAGGAAGAGCCAGACGTCCCGTATCACTTCGTCGCATCGACTTCCGCTGGACTTCTCCGGATCAGCGCCCGCCATTGCTGGGACCCACCTTCCGCTCCTCCCCGACGGACATGGATTCCCGTGCGCCGACCGCCGCGGGCTCCGCGCCCGAGTCGGGGTCGCCGGCTGCTGCCGATCCGCCGGCTCCGGCCGCTGGGGCCGATCCGCCGACTCCGGGACGCGGTGGGCGCAGGAATCCGCGCTCCTTGGCGTACTCGGTCAGCAGGTCACGCAGTTGCCGACGCCCACGATGCAGCCGGGACATCACGGTGCCCAAGGGCGTGCCCATGATCTCGGCGATTTCCTTGTAGGCGAAGCCCTCCACGTCGGCCAGGTACACCGCCAGCCGGAAGTCCTCGGGGAGTGCCTGCAGTGCTTCCTTCACATCCGAGTCGGGCAGCCGGTCCAGCGCGTCCATCTCGGCCGAGCGCAGCCCGGTCGACGTGTGCGACTCGGCCGCCGCAAGCTGCCAGTCGGTGATCTCGTCGGTCGCCGACACCACCGGTTGTCGCTGCTTCTTGCGGTAGCCGTTGATGTAGGTGTTGGTCAGAATCCGGTACAGCCAGGCACGCAGATTGGTGCCCTGGGTGAAGCTGCCGTAGGCCGCGAATGCCTTCAGAAACGTTTCCTGAACCAGGTCCTCGGCGTCGGCGGGATTGCGGGTCATCCGCAACGCCGCGGCGTACAGCTGATCCAGCAACGGCATGGCCTGGTCGGTGAACCGCTGCGCCAGGTCCTCGTCGGCGGCCGATGTGGCCATCCGCGTCACCCCCCTCGCGCTGCCGGTCGTCGGCGGGGTGCCGCGATCAGCGAAGTCAGCGAGCACGGCGGTTGCGCCGACCCGGGCGCGCCGGCCCGCCGGGCGCCGCTGTGAGGGTACCTGGCGAGTCTGAGCGGGAGGCCGGCGCCGATCGCGCGGGGCCGGATTCGTCGGAGTCTCGGTGCGCACCCCGGGTGCGTACGGCCCTGCGGGCTCCAACACCGAAAGCGCCGGCAGCACCTCGGACCGCGCTTCCGGCGGCGTCGTGACCTGGAGTGATGGCATGTGTCAGGACTCCCTTCCTGCCTGGAGCCAACGCCGGTCGGAAGGGAGCTATTCCGGGCGCTGTGATCAGGAGGCAACCCGGTCCGGGCATGGGTGCGGTCGCGCGGCGGGCAGGGTGCGGCCGGATGGGTGCGGCCGGATGGGTGACAGGGGTGGGTCCCGGATGACGTAGGGAGTCAGTCCTGGTCAGGCAGGGGTTCGAGGATCACCACCGGGATCTCGCGGTCGGTCTTCGTCTGGTACTTCGCGTAGTCGGGCCACACCGAGACGGCCCTGGCCCACCACTCCGCGCGCTCCTGGCCGGTCGCGGTGTGCGCCCGGTACCGCCGCTTGACGGCCTTGTCCTGCAGCGCAACCACCGGGTCGGCCTGCAAGTTGAGGTACCAGACGGGATGCTTCGGCGCGCCGCCCAGCGACGCGATGACCCCATACTTCTCGCCGTCGGTGACGCGCATCAGCGGCATCTTCCGGATGGCGCCGCTGTGCCGGCCGCGGGTGGACAGGATCACCACGGGCACCCCCCGGTTGTCCCACCGCTCGGCACCATCGGTGGCCTCGTAGACGCGGACCTGCTCGTTGGCGCGTTCGCTGGCGCCGGGCCGGTAGGAGGGTTCGGATGTCATCGTGGGCCTCCTCGAGGGATGGGGCGGATGGGGACTGGTTCGTCCCCAGTTTGCGCGAGTCGCCGGCGCGCGGGGACGCCGGGTCCGCACCTCGCCTCGGCCACGACCTGTCGGGACGACGCCGCGATCCAGGTCGGGCGTCGGTTCTGCGCCTTGATCACCGTTTCCGGCCGTTCAGGGTCGTGACGCGACCTGAACGGGCCAGAATCGTTGATCATCCGCGGTGGTGCTGCCGGTGCCGGGGGGTCGGCGGCCCTTGGCGTGCTCAGCCTCGCCTGGTCACCAGGCCACCGGCAGGGTCTGCACGCTGTAAACGATCGAGGAGTTGCGAAAGGCAAGGTCCGCGATCGGGACGGCCAGCCGCAGGGTCGGGAACCGGCGGGCCAGCGCGGGGAACGCGGCGCGCAGCTCCATCCGGGCCAGCTCGGCGCCGACGCACCGGTGAATTCCGTACCCGAAGGCCAGGTGGGAGCCGGCCGGCCTGGTCGGGTCGAAGGCATCCATCGAGGGGGCACCTTCCGCGGCCAGGATGGCGTCCCGATCCGCCGCGGACAGCGAGACCAGCACCATCTGCCCGGCCGGAACCGTCACCCCGCCGATCTGGATCTGCGTACGGGCGAACCGGGGGAAGGCCACCTGGACGACGGTCAGGTAGCGCAACAACTCCTCGACCGCCCGGTGCACGGCGTCTTCGTCGGCTGTTCCGAGCTGCGCGAAGTACTGCGGACTCTGCAGCAGCGCCAGGACCCCGAGCGACAGGCTGTTGGCCGTGGTTTCGTGACCCCCGGTGAGGATGCCGTCGGCGATCCCGGCCAGCTCGCGGTCGGTGAGCTCGTCGCCGTGCTCCCGGATCAGCATGCCGAGCAGCCCCTCGCCGGGGTCGGCCCGCTCGCGCAGCACCAGGGTCTGCAGGTAGTCCAGCGAGGTGCCGATGGTGTCCAACGGGGACGCCTCGCTGCCCAGGTCGAACCGAGCCGTGGACAACGCTTGGAAATCGTCCCGGTCGGAGTACGGCACGCCCAGCAACTCGCAGATCACCAGCGACGGGATCGGCAGCGCGAACAGGTGCACCAGATCGGCCGGCGCCCCTGCCGCCTCGATCGCGTCGAGCTGCTCGGCGATGATCGCGTCGATCCGCGGCTGCAACCGCTGCAGCCGGCGCATGGTGAACTCCGGCGTCAGCAGCCGGCGGAGCTTGGTGTGGTACGGCGGGTCCGTCATGCCCAGGCCGCCCGGGTCCTGTTCGTCGCCCTCGCCGAAGTTGCCGAAGGCGTTGCTGAACGTGGTGGCGTCGCCGAGCACCTCTTTGGCCGCGTCATAGCCGGTGACCAGGTAGGCCTTGATCCCGAACGGCAGTTCCAGGATGCTGACCGGCTCGGTCTCGCGACGCGCGGTGAGTTCCGGTATCGGGTCGAGCACGTCACGGGTGAACAACAGCGGCATGTACAGCGCGTCGGTCATCAAGGTCCTTCTGCAGGCTGTTCCGGTTGGACTAGGTGCTCACCATCGTCACCCGTCCCGGCCACGAACGGGGCGAGCACATCCAGTAGTTGCTCGGCGAGCCGCACGTCCTCGCTCAGGTCCCGGTCCTTGCTGGCGCCGGACATGGTGGCGCAGACCTGCCAGACACCTTCCAGCGCAACGGGTGGGACGACCCGGCGCATCCGCAGGGCCCGCACCGCCGCGACCAGTTCGACGGCCACCAGCACCCGGGTCGCAGCGATCGCCTCCGCGAGCTGGTCGGCGGCCAGCGGCGCGTAGGTGGAGTCCTGCTCCACCCCGCGGGAGGCCTCGACGGTCTGCCCGGCGGCCGGCACCGCCGCCGCCCGGACCGCGCCAGGACGCACCATCCAACGCGGCCGTCAGGTGCAGGGCGTGAAATCCGCCGTGGTGCACCACCTCCGCGGGCGGTCCGGTGACCACCAGCGGGTTCTCCCAGGGGCTCGGCAAGGTCGGTGTTCAGGGCCGGTGACCAGCGGTTACGTGTGTGACGGATGTGACAAGTGTTGCTGATGGGACGACAGGGGACGCCCCGTGACGATCGAGTTCCTACACAATCCCGTCACGGAAGTCC